>NZ_CP115671.1:608458-912687 GCF_027886425.1 Brevundimonas vesicularis
TGCCCCGGCCGAATGGTCTTTCTGTTCACGCCCCCCGGCGAGCCGAAGGGCGTCTTTTGGCCCATGCACGACCCGCCCGAGGCGCGCGTGAAGGCCACGATCAGCGACGATCCGGGGCTGTGACGCCGTGCTGAACTTCTATCGCGACGACACGACGCCTGACGACATCCGACGCGGGGATCAGTGCGCCCTGGTCTGCCAGTGCGGCAGCAGCGTCATCCCGGCATGGGCGAAGCTGCCCCAGGCGCAGCGCTTCACGCCGCTGCGCGACATGCGCGCGAAGATGGTTTGCAAGCGATGCGGCAATCGGCGGCCGCAGATCGTCATCCGAGGACACCATGGCAGCGGGGGCCAGCTGACGGAGTTATGGCGATGGCCGCCGGCGAACCGGACCTGACGTTGGAAGAGATCGACGCGCTGATCGAGGCAGCGACGGAGCCGAAGATCCTCATCGTGGCTCACTGGACCTGGTTCCTGATCCAAGAAGCTGGTCGGCACCTGAAGACCCGCAACAACGGCGGGCTGAACTATCGGGGCCTGGATGTTTGGATCAGTAGTCGGACGCGGATCGGAACGCAGGCCGAAGCCGCCTTTCTCGCGGAGTGCTGATGCGACGGGCACTTTACAGCTTGGGGGAGTAAAGCGGCCCGCCGCATGGGGTGGCGCATATTGCCGGGCCACCACCCTCACAGGCCGGCTCCGCGCAACTAACCCAAATCAACGACACTGCGTTCCGGAAGTCCGCAAAACGACAAAAGCCGCCGTCCTCGAAAGGTCGGCGGCAGTCGGAAAACACATGAGCCGACTTTGCGATCGGCTAGCCAGATAACCACAAAGCGCTGCGTCAAGTTCCCCTTAATCCACTCAAGCTCGGCATTTGCAGCGTCGGTTTTGATTGGTAAATCAGCGCGTTTAGTTCGGAGTGATCAATGCAACGCAAACCTATCGACGAGCTGTGTGAGCTAGCGCGCTGCGGGGGCAGCATCACAATCTATGCCGACACGCGTTCCGCTGACGAACTTATCCAGCTCGCGAGCGCGCTACGCCATGGGGCAAAGCTCACATTGAATGGCACAGCGATGCGGCCGAATGAGGAGCTATGTCGGATAGCCCAAGCGTCGCCGGGAAACGTCACTTTCACGGGCTAGAGGGCTCGCGAGAATACCAGAGCCGACGTCGCTGCTCTTTTAGCTTGAGCCACTCTTCTATCAGCCGCCGCTCCGCGATCAGCGTTTCGCCGGCGAGGGCGCGGGCGGCATCCGCCACGCTCAAGGCCTGCTGGGCTGAGTTGAGCGGGGCTGTTGTCGTGGGGGGCTGGTCCTATCCGGGCGACATGGTGCCTCTGGACGGGCGGTCACCAAATCGGTCGGGCGATAAGACGCCCATAGGTCCGATGAAGCGGATCGGACGGCCGGAGGATTGGGGATGACGAAAGGCCGCCATCCCGAAGGTGACGGCCCCAAGTCGCGCAACACATGAAACCGATATCGCAAACGGTCTTGACTCCACAATCGCATAACGCCGTGTCAGGTTCCGGTTCGGAGGACTGGAGCCATGGCAACACGGAAGACCCTCATCAAATCCCGCGCAGGCGTCCGCCTTCAGCGCATTGAGCATTTGGCTCGACAGCAGGTCGTTCAGTCGTCCTGGCGTGTATCGACCATGCGCCAAAACCAGCCGCGCACATTTGCTGACGAGACTGAAGCTGAAGATGCCTTCGATATGGAGGTCATCGCTTCGCTGACCGACCCCATCATCATGGATATGCAGCGGCGTGGGCTGCTCGACTGAGGACCACACATGACGAAGAATGATCTGAAGGCAGGGCTGCAGCTCGGAGCCGGCGTTGGCGCCGGGGTCGCCATTGGCGCGGCGACCGACAACATGGGGGTCTGGCTAGCCATCGGCGTTGCGGTCGGAATGGGTATGACGACGGCCTTCCGGCGAAATCGCAGCGACACATAATGTGCAACCTCTATCGCCAGCGCTCCGGCCCCCAGGCAATCCTCGAGATGGCCAAGGCCATGCGCTCCACGGTTGGCAATCTGGCGCCGGGCGATATCTATCCCGACTACCCCGCCCCCATCGTGCGCTGGGATGGCGACGAGAGAGTGCTCGCGTCTGCGCGCTGGGGACCGCCCCATCTGGTTCAAGCTCGCGGACGACGAGCCCGAGCCGTTGGCTTTCTTCGCCGGCATCCACCTCCAGGCCCACACGAGCGTCCGCAAGATCAAGACCGGCATGGAGACGATCGACGTCTTCGCCTTCCTGACGACCGAACCTAACGCCGAGGTCGGCGCGGTTCACCCCAAAGCCATGCCGGTGATCCTGACGGAGCCCGACGAGATCGCGGCTTGGATGACGGCGCCTTGGGACATCGCTAAAGAGCTTCAGCGCCCGCTGGATGACGGCGCGCTGGAGTATGTATGATGGACTGGGAACGCCGCGAAGATGGAGAGCTGGTGCTCTCGGTGCTTCAGAACTTCGAACTGGCGACCTTCACGAATGAAGCGCTCGCCGTGAGGCTCGAATTCGCTGACGTCCAAGAACAGCTTCGCGGGGAAATGGCTCTGTCGCACAAGCAACTGATCATGACACCAAAGGCCGCCGCCGCCCTTGGCAAGCTGCTCGTCGAACAAGCGGCATTGGCGAGCGATGCCGCCGGCGAGGTTTGAACGATCTGGCTGTCCGCAAGGGTGGTGGCCCGGCGCCCTTCGCGAAGGGTGGGGATTCACCGAGCCACCGTGTTCCTACGGAGGGGAACGCATTTTCGTAGGCTGAAACCGAGAGCATGGCCCGTTAATTGGAGTTCATGCGAACGGCGGTCCGCGAGAAATAGTGAGCACCGGCACGTCCGCACGCAGACACAAAAACTTGCTTTGAGATGCTCCCCAAACGGTGTCGTCATATCGCTACGACGCTGTTTCGGGGGAAACGCTCATGCTGATGTCCATCGCCTTAGGCGAGACCCTTTACTGGGCGCACCGATTGCGCCGAACGATCATTCTGTCGCCGGCAGTCGCTATGAGCGTCGGGGTGGCGGTGATGGTTGTGCGAAACTGGCATCACCTCAGACATCTCGTCGCTCACTGATGAAAGAAAGCCCGCCCTCCGAAGAGAGCGGGCCTCGATAGCGGAGCCGAGGCTCGACGCTGGGATCGATAATGTCGAGGGCATCTAGCCCGGTCGCGGCGGCGTGATGGGCGGGCGCCGACACTCATCAAGCGCCGCCGTCTTCACGCCGTCTCGCGCGATCCGCTGAACTCGGCCGGCGACCAGCAGCACGGTGCGGGCGAAGATGTCCGGCGCGGCCGCGATGGCCTCAGCCGTGTCGACGTAGGCGGGTTCAGGTCCGATGTCTGGCGAGCAGGCCACGGCGACCGGCACCTTCACCTCGACGATCTGAACAACAGGCTCAGGCGGGGGCTTGGCGTTCGTCCCACAGCTGGCCAGCAGCAGGACGGACAGGATCAGGGCGCGGTTCATCGGACTTGCTCCAGGATAAGGCGATCGGCGGCTTCACAGCGCGTCTCGCCGGATCGGGGTGTTTCGAGAAGAAGCTGTTGCGCACGCTGCTGGGCTTGCGTGGCGCGGGCCTGGGCGGCGTCGACAGCGGCCTGGGCGCGGACCGTGCTGGCGTCGCTGGCGGCCTTCAGAGCATCGACCGCCCTGTTCTGGGTCGCCAACGCGGCCTGGGCACCCGTCAGGTTCGCCTGCGCCATGGTCAGGCGATCTTTGTAGCCGATACCGGGGGCGTTGATCTGTGCGTGGAGCTCGGCCGAGCGGCCCTGCTCCTGGACTAGGTCGTGGTGCGTCACGCCCCAACGGTAAGACGTGAAGATCGCCAGAGGGATGAAGACGGCGCAGCCGACGCCGGCGGCCATCGTCAGCCGCGATGGGAAAAGGTCGCCGATCCTCATCACGCGACCTCGAAGTGAGGGCTGTCGGTTTCGCCACGCTCGCGCGGTTTGCCGTCCTGGTCCCAATCCGCACCCCAGCGGATCTTCACGCCGAGTTCCTTGGCAGAGGCGAACATAGCCGCCGCGATCGCATCGAACTTCGCCGGCGTGTTCCAGTCCACCGGATAGGGACACAGGTCGACGGCATGGCCAAACCCGTCCGACATGATCCTGTGATTGGATCCCAGCGGGTTGGCCAGCCAGGTCACCTTCGCCGCGCCCGGCTGCGCATATTTCTCGGGCACGCCGGCGGCGCGGCATTGGGCGGCGGTGCGCCCCTTGCCCCAATATTCCCACATGGTCTCCTTCGAACGCACGCCCTCGAGGACCATGAAATCCTGTTTGGTCCGCTCGATCGCGCCCTGAACGACGCGAGCGAGCTGGGGGTGGACGCCTTTCAGGCGCGCAAGGGATTGCGCGCCCAAGCGATACTTGGACATTTCAGTCTCCGGTCTGTTAAGAGTTGCGCGCCTAGGCTGCGAGGTCTAGCGTTTGAGTTGAGCTGAATAGCTCGCTCCAGCGGGGAGCATCAGGCCGGCGGTTCCGCAAATGCCCCGGCCAATCCATTGGGGGATGGATGAGACGCCAGCGAGCGAAACGGATTGAGGTGAGGTTGATGTCGTGGGTCTCGGTCCTGATCCTGACCTACCTTCCCAAAATTCGCTGCGGCAGTCGGATGAAACGGAACCGGCGAGGCTCACGAGCGCGGATGCAGAACGCCTTATTCGTCGCCACGCTGATCGTGTCGGCCGGCTTCCAACTTTGGCTGTTTGCCCGTCATCTCTGGACACTGGCGAACGGCTGACCTGACGCCTACATGGCCGCCATGATCGGTGAAATCCTCTACTTCGCGCATCGCCACGCCCGCGTTCTGATCGTGGCAGCGGCCATAGGCCTTGCCTTCAGCCTGGTGTCGGGCGGCGAGGCTGTGGCGCACCACATCCACTGGCGCTGACGCGAACCGGGTTCGTCAGTCGGCAGTCGGCGCGGACGGCGGAACCGGGTCGATGCGGATCAGCCGGTCGTAATCGGGCGCAGGTTCGGCGAAGCCTGTGACCACCTTCTCCAGAGAGCGCTCCACGACAGGCGGGACCGTCTCCGCCACCGCTTCCTTCATGTCCTGAACGTCGGCGGCCCGCGTCTCTGCCCGCCGCACCTCCAGCACCTCGCGGCCATCGTGGACGAACATGCTGATCAGCATGGCGGTCGAGGTGACGGCGGCGAACACGAAGAACCAGGCGACCGCATCCGGCACATGCGCGCCGCCATAGATTTCGAGGATGACGAACACCGTCACAAGCGCCACGACATCCATCAGTCGTCGCACGATCCAGTTGCTGGCGTAGGAACTGCGCACGCGCGGCGAGACGATCTCAGCGCGGGCGAAGACGGTCAGCCCGACCACGCCAGCGGCGATGACGGTGACGATATCGACAGGGGTCATGGGTTGGCCCTCGTGCCGCCCAACCAGCGCAGGGCCAGATCGCGAAGGGTGGCGGGGTTGGACAGCAGTTTGACGGCCCCAAACAGACCAGGTGCGAAGCGCCACGCCCCCATCCCGATCCCGAAGCCGATGGCTCTCAGGTCGGACGGGTTGATGTCGGGCGCCAATCGCAGGGCGATGGGCGCGGCCCAGAACCGGGCGACCAGCGCCCCGACGACGACGGCGAACACGCCCTCGATCACAGCGCGCATGATCTCGCGCGAGGTCGCCGGTTCTGACCCCAGCGAGACCACGCCGACGTGGACCAGGGCGGACACGATGCCGCCCGCCGCGCCCGCCAGGAAAATCCAGTCGGGGTCGATCCGGTCCGCGCCGAGGACGCCGGCATAAGCCGCCGCGCTCAGGATCAGGTTCAGCAGCGCGCCTATCCCGAACACGGTGAAGGGTTCCGCCACCCAGCGGATGAAACGAGCCATGGAGGTCTCCGATAGTCAGGCCGTGGTGAAACAGCCGTTGGGCGGCTTACGGGAACCGGGCGGGTCCGCGAGGCGCTTGCCTCTCATGGACATGACCACGATGCTTCTTCTGGTGCTGATCGCTGCGACGGTGATTGGCGCAATGGCGCTTCAGTCGCGTCAGCCCAACGATGCGACGCCTGATCATAGAACTAATCTGGCTCTTTGTCGGCGGCATCGTGCTTGTCGGGGCGATGTGGGCGCTGAACGACGCCATCACCAAACGTCCGCGCGGGCCGCCAGCGACAGCCAAGCCCGCACCCGCGCCTCGCGCTTCGCGCCCTTCGATCCATAGGCCGGGATCATGCCCAGCCCGCCCGCGATCAGGCCGCCGCACAGGCCCCAGAACCAGAGCATTTCACGCGGGTCGAACATCCGCCCCTCCAAGTCGTCAGCCCACGAACACAGACAGCCGACGTGGAGACGGCTTCGCAGCGATGTCAGATCGTGACCCCGCGCCGCGCCATGTGAGTGCGCACGTCCGCCACGACGGTGGCGATCTCGTCGGTCGTCAGGGCGACGGAGTGGGCTTGGAAAAAGGCCATGTCGGCATGCCCGGCGAACTGAGTGTAGCCGGAACCAATGCGAAGAAGACCCAGGCTCGGATAGCGCGGCAGGGCCGAGGAGGCGTTCTGCGCCTGTGTTCCCGCCGTTTCGTTGCGAACGATGGTGTCCTCGGGAGCGCCCACGCCGGTACGGTGGATCATCAACGCCCAGCTGCCCGGCGCGACCGTCAGCGTGGCGGGACCGGAAGTGTGGTCCGCAAGCGAGTTTCCGCGCCCGGCCCCAGCTGAATACTGGGTCGCACTTGCGGCAAAGAGCGAGATACCGAAGGTCGTATCGGCCGTCGTGCCGTCAGCTGGCAGCGAGCGGAACGTGCCATAGAACATCGGCCGGGTGGCGTTGTCCGCCAGGGTGTCCTGCGTCCTGACGACCGAGAAGATGGTCATGGCCCGCGCCTCGCGCACCTGGGTCTGCACATAGGCGCTCAGGCTCTTGGTCCGAACCGACTGCGCGCCGATCAAGACCGGCGATCCGACGAACACGCCGTTCGGTTTGCCGGGGGCATAGTTCTTGGCGACCTTCTCCGGCGTCTTGTTCATGAAGTGGACGGCTTCCAGCCCCCGGCGAACGGGAGCCAGATACTCGACGGCGGTGTCTTCCGCGTCGATGTCCTTGGCGATCAGGCGCGTGCCCATGGGTCGATCTCCCTTGTCAGATCAGGTTGGACGCCGCGCACGCGACGTAGGCGGACACGGCGTGGAAAAGCTGCGCTCGAGCGCTGTTGATGGGGTGGATGTCGTCCGACAGGTCAGCAGAGAGGGCGCCTGTCGTCGGGTCCGGCGTGGCGGCGGCCAGGGCGAAACCCGTCTCCTGCGTCATCATCGCCCAGGCCGGGCAGAGGTGCATCTTGGAGTCATTGAGCGTCTTGAGCGCATCCATCATGGCGCGGATGACGGGGATGTATTCGGGGGCCCACAGCGCATCGCGGCTGATGGATCGGGGAGCGCCCGGCATGACGCGTATGATCTTGGCGTTCGGCCATGCCGCCCGCATTCTCGACAGGATCAACAGGTCGTTGGCCAGAACCGTCTCGTAGACCACGCCCGCGTCGCGATCACGGATGTCGTTTGTGCCGCACTCCCAGATGATGACGTTCGGCGTCGGCAGGCTGAAGCGCGACTGGTAGAAGGCGAAGTCCAGCACATAGCCGTTGCGGACGATGCTGGGGTCGTCCCCGCCGGTGGATTCCCTGATAAACGGGTTGCGGCCCCGCTGGTCGCCCTTCGACATCGCTAGATAGGTCGCCTCTCCGCCCGGCGCGACTGGGGAGGAGCGGTCGGTGATCGTGTTGGTGTAGTCGCCGGTTTCCCAACCCTCGCGGACCTCCCCCAACTCCCCGGTGATGTCGTCATTGTTCGCCTGGGTCGAAGAGCCGCGCATGGTGCCGATGAAGTTCGGCGCATAGCCCCAGGCCTGGAGGAAGGCCTTCATCAGCGTTCCGCCCTGGCGGTTCAGGATGCTGTCGCCGATCGGCAGGACATTGAAGCCGGATGTGAAGGTCGCGGGGTTGGCGGCCGTGCGGACGACAAGGGGCAGAACCCGTCGAGCGTTCACGACGCTGTTGCGAAGCGAGAGTTCCGCTGTCGCCCCGAGCTTCTCCGTTCGGACCACGATCTCGTCGGCGCCGACACGGGCGTAGGGATTGCCGATGACCGTGCTGGCGATCACGCCCGTGACCACGGCCGTATCCGAACGCGCCTCCCTGAGATTGCGCAGGTAGATCGGCGTGTCCTCGCCCTGGACACCACACAACAGGCCGCTGAAATACGGCATGGTGTCGGGGACTTCTTCGACCGGCGGCGCGACGCCGCTGTCCGCGCCCGAGCCGTCGATGCGGAGCAACAGGAAGCCGTTTCGATCCGTGAAGACCGCGCCCGGCTCCACAGGGTCGCCCAAGGCCGTCAGTCCGGCCAGGAAGGCGCCGCGTTCGTCGACACCGCTGCTGCGAAAGCCTGAGCGATCCACAGCGGCCACGCCGGAGAAGCCGTCGTCCACCTGGGAACGGACGCCCGCCATCAGGGCGTTCCGAGATCCGGCGCGGGCCAGAACGAAGCCGTTCGGATCGGTCGTGACCTGTTCGTCGGCGGCGACTTCGCCCTTCACCAGGCCGGTGACCTCGGTCGCGGCCGCAGAGGCGACATTGGCGCTGGCCAGCGCATCCACTGCGGCCTGGATGACGGGATCGTCGAACGGCTCCCAGCTGTCGCCGTCCCACCGATAGACCAGACCCGTGTGCTCGACCTTGGCCAGCTGGCCGAGGTCTGCCCCGGTCAAGGTCGGAAGGTCCGCCAGCAGGGCGTAACCTCTGACGCTATTGATGACCGAGGCGGCCACATCGGCGATGTAATCGACGACCGGCGTCAGGGCCGAACGGATTTCTCCCTTGTCCGGCTCGTTGGCGCCGGATGCCGGCACGCCATCGACGCGGAAGTCGCGGAAGGTCGTAAGAAGGCGAGCCTTCACGGTGGCGGGATCAGCCATCGAGCACCTCGAAGAATTTGGATGTAAGGGAGCCGATCAGTCTCGACGGCTAAGCGACCTGCCGCTCATAGATCGGCGAACTGCCGCCGCCGCCCCAGCCAGGAGGCGAGGGAGGGGATGTCGGATAGCCGCCTGACCCGTCAGACGTCGCCTGCCAGCCGATGAAGACCCAAGAACCAAGCGCCAGGGCGTTGGCGGCGAAATCACCCGGCAGCGCGGCGTAGCCGACATCGCTTCGCCAGAACACGCCGTATTGCGTCAGCGCCGCCAGACCTGTGATCGTGGCGGCAGGCAGGTTCAGCGTTGAGCCGTCGGGTAATACGCCACTGAAGGCGAGAATAGAGATCGTGTCGGAAGTCGCGGACGTGGGGTATGGAACCGACAAGTTGATCAACCTGCGGGCTGGCTCTTGCTCGCCGGGAACGACAGGCGGCTTTTCGACCGGCGGCACCGATGGTGCGGCGGCTTCACCCACGTCGATCTGGGTGTCGGCGAGGACGACATCGAACACGACCTGTGCGTTGGCCATGTCCAGTTCGACGTTCGTGACCTCGACCACGACATCCGCCATGGAGTTCAGTTCAGGGTTCTGGATGCGGATGAAGCGCTCGCCCAAGCCGTTCAGTCCATAGACCGAGGCGCGGACCTGGCCCCGACGTTCAGCCGTCAGTCGCGTCATCTTTCGCCGCGCCAGCTCCATGGCTTGAGTGCCGCTCGGGCACCACGGCAGTTGCAGGGCCTCGGACCTTTCGACGCCGTTCCTACCGTCGATATCGTCTTGGTCGAAGAGCGTGCCAGCCTCGACCTCGGTATAGTCTTTCGCCGGATCGACGAACGATACGACCAGGGCGTTGCAGGCTTCCTCATCGGTCTGGAAGGCGCGCCAGCTGTAGCCCTGGATATGCTCGCCGGTCAGGGCGAAGGTCGGCTCGACATAGCGACCGGCCTTGATGATCAGGCGCCCCCGGCCGTCCAGCGACATCCACCCGTCAAACGTGGACAGCAGGGCTTCTCGCACCGCTTGCGGCTCGGTGTTGACCGGATAGTTGCCGGCGCAGCGATAGCGCGCCTCGGTCACGCCGCTGCGGGTGACGATCTGGTCGCAATAGTCAGCCTCGGCCGTCAGTTGATCCAGCACCGGCGCGATGCTTCGTTCCCAGCGGCGTCCGTGGCGATGCCACTCGACGAAGACCAGCCAGACGACCGGATTCCAGCTGGCTTTCCAGGTCGAAGGGTCAGTTCTACTCTGCGAAGGATCGCGCCAGTCGTAGCAGACGGCAGCGGCGACGATGGAGACGACGGGTTCGCCGTTCGGGAAATGTCGCGCGAAGCTCTCGCGTGAACGGTGCTGGGCGAAGATGCCAATAGAGGCGATGCCGTCGCCCCGCGCCGAGGTGGGCCAATAGGCGCCGAAGTTCGGCGTCAGCATCGAATAGTGGGTCTCGGTCGGATTGCCGAGGCGGGTCTGGACCCTCAACAGATCGCCGGAACCGAACTGTTCGCCGGCCATACCTTGGACCCAACCATCCGAGTTCCGGGTGATCAGGTTGTCGTGCTCATAGACAGCATCGACTGACGCCAGACGACCTTCGCAGACGGCGAGCACGGCGCCGTACTTATTGCCGACGGCCTCGCGCAGCATGTAGGCACCCGACATCCTCGACGGGCCGCCTACGGCATGGACGCGGATCGGGCGGGCCTGTTTGCGCGTGACCTTCTGGCCCTCGGGGTCTGGGGCTTGGGCTTGGGCAATAGCCGTCAGACCCATGCTGACGGCGGAATAGAGGGCGGCCTGGGCGCCGTAGTAGAGGGTGGCGGTGACGATGGCATGAGCGGCCGTACCGTAGGCGAGGCCGGTTGCGGCGAACGCCCAGTTGGCGAAGGCGGCGGCGGCGACCGGGATGGCTTGCGGCATTCAGACCCTCCAGGCCATGAGCAGGCGTTCAGCAGGTGCGACCACTAAGCCGTCGCCCTTGATCGCCCAGCGCTCACCCAGGCAGATCGCAGCGACCGTCTGGCCATGAGCGACAATCAGACCGACGTCGCCACGAACCGGGTTTGTCGTTTCGGTCAGACCGGCCCGCTCCGCGCCATCGGACATCAGGACCAGCAGGCCGCCGGACTTGCGGATCAGCCGGTGTCGACCCAGCGCCGTGCGATATCGGCCTCGGTACGGCGCAGCGGGGTCAGGATGGCCGTTCAGGACGATCCAGTCCGCCACGCTCAGCACGCAGTCCGCTGCGCCGTCAGCGAAGGGCTGTCGGGACAGGTCTTCCAGAAATGTCGAGAGCATCAGGCCGGCGCTGGCCAGGTGATTGTCGAGTCGACCGAATAGGACGCGACCCGACTGCAGAAGGTGTCCGTAGGCGACCGGCGCTTCTGTTCGGCGTCGGTGTAAAACGCGAGCTGGGGCCGGGTGCGATCGGTGAACCCAGAGCCGACCGACAGGGTGACGTGCCGGGTGATCTCAGTCTCGGTCGCGTCGCGATCCACAGCAGGCACATCGGCCGTACCGTCCCACAGCCAGGCGATGTCATCCACCGGCTGCCAGTCTTCGTCGAAGAAAACGACCCCGACGTTGACCGGCGCCGCCCGGACTTCGGCCGCGTCATCATCGGCCAAGGACAGGGTGATCTCGTCTGCTCCGTTGAGGGTGAACTCGACCCGTTCACCCAGCCCGCCGATCAACTGGCTCAGCGCAGGGATTTCGCCGACCAAGCCAATACCGAGATACGTCCCGCCCTCCTGATCGACGTCGTCGGCCGGCAGATCGTAGTCGCCGACGCCCAGCCAGGCGCGGACGTAGCCCTGCGTCTTGGTCTTCAGCAGGAAGAACAGAGAATAGCGCGGAGCCTGAAGCGCTGACATGGCGGCGGCCTGTGCGGGCAGCATCAGAAGGCCTCGACCCACACGGCGTTTGCCATGCTTTCGTGGTGGGGATCGATGGCGCCCAGGAACTCGTCAGGGTTGGCCAGGCGCATCACGCAGCCGGGCGTGGAGAAGTCCAGGCCTACGCCGGACGCGACCGCCTCTCGCAAAGGTGGCCGAACTTCGATCCTATAGCCGCCCGGCTCGACGTCCTGAACCCGCGCGACCGTGTAGAGCCGTTTGCCCCTCGTGGCATGAACGATGGAGAACCGCTCGCCGGCCTCCAGCGGCACGCCACCGACGAAACTCACCCGAAGCGATGTCGCCCGCAGTGCCGACGCTTCCGTCGTCGCGCTGGCGACGCTGCTGGTCTGATAAAGACTGCCATCCGCAAAAGGCGTCCCGTCGGCGTGAGCCACCAGTTCAGGGCTGAACGCCCATTCGAACGCCGGCACCACTATCGAGGAGACCCCGCCATCCAGCACGGCTTCAAGCGCGCGCGCCGCCTTGATCTGCGCGCGCGTCACCAGCTCGATCTCGTTCATCCAACACATCCAAAACCCGCCGCCGTCTGTGCGCGCCAGGCTAGGGCCTGACGCTACCCTGACGCCGCCGCTGACGCTGATCGAGGTCAGTCGCCACCGCTCGGAGCCCGGCGGAAGAAGGTCGAAGGGATAGGCGTCCATTATTTGCCCAGTCGCATTTGCTGCTGCTGAAGGGCGGCGGCGCCGCGACGCGAGGCGTTGATGGCGTCGGCCGCTCCGGTTACGCGCGCCTGCTCGGCCATGGGCTGAGCGACACGGCGAACCTCGACGTCGAACAGTGAGGACTTGTCCACGCGCACCTCCAACACTTCGCCCATTCCTGCTGCGGCCGGCGCGCGGCCGTAACCGCCCGTCTCGGCCATGCTCTCGCGCAGCATCCGCGCGGTTTCGACGGCGCTGGTCACATGGCCGGAGCCGCCGATCATGAACAGTTCGGGCCGGCCATGCTCCACAGTGTGATAGAAGCGTCCGGCCTCGGCCCCACCGCCGGCCGCGCGCCCGCCGCCGAAGAATGACTTGGCGACGTTGAAAGCCGACGAGAGCCAGCTTCCGCCCCCGCCGCCGCCCGCGCCGCCAGTCCCAGACTTCATGCCGTTGAACAGGTTGAAGAGCTGGTCCAAGGCCCCATCCAGAAGTCGCCGCTTCAGCTGGTCACCGATGTATTCGCCGATCCGGCCCTCGCGGATCGCGTCGGTAACCTCACGCCCGTAGGACTTGAACTGCGCCCGCAGTCGCTCCGTCTCCTGATGGTCGAACAGTTCGACCCGCCGTGACGCGCCGCGATTGAAGATCGCCATCTGCTGACCGCGTTGCTGGTCATCCAGCTCGGGGTCATTCTCCAGTTCAAAAGCTTTGCGCTTGCTGGCGATCTCGATCGTGGCCAGCAGGATCTCGCGCTCGACGCGATGACGCTCGGCTTGGGTGCGAACCATCTGAGCATCGATGTCGAGCAGTTCGGTCGCGGACCGTGCGGCGTCTTCCTCATCCTTCAACCGGCGAGCGGCGATTTCGCGCCGGCGATCCCATTCGACGATCGCCTTCTTCTGCTCGGTCAGCTCGGCCTGTTTCGCGCGGAGCTGTTCACCCTCAGCTTCCGTCAGGCCACGCAGACCCTTCGAACGGATGTACTCTTCCTCGGCTCGCGCAATCTCGCGCAGCCGCGCCGCGCGCTCCAGCTCTAGATCCGCAACCTCATAGGCCGCCTTGCCTTCGATCGACAGATTGCCCTTATCGTAGGACCGAGCGATGTCATCGTCGGCGCGCTCCAACTGCTGTTGCGCGCGCTCCTCCCGTTGTCGGCGCTGCTCGGCTTCGCGCTCGCGCTGGCGGGCCGCAGCGGCGGCAGAGGACGCGCCGCCGCCGCCGCGGCCGGAGGTGTGACCCCTTGGCTCGTAGTCGCCTTTGGGCGAGGTCCCCAAGGCCGTCAGACCTTTCAGCACATCGTCGCGGTCCCAGGTGCCGGCACGATTGGAATCCGTGTCGTTCCCGGGCCCGACTAGGGTGGAGAACGTGCGCCCTAGGGCAAACTCCCCAGCGCGCTGGATCATCCCGGCTCCAGGAATGGCCCGGCCGATAGCAAGGAAGGTCTGGATCCAACCGGGCGCACGGCTCTCTATGTTGGAGAACTCGACCGCCAATCCGGCGAGCTCGCCAGCCACGTTGGCGAATATCTCAGCCAGTGGCGCCACAGCGGTGTCGCGCACGACGCGCATTTGCTGCCCAGCCAGCTCAAGCTTCCGATCTGACTCGTCGAGACGTTTGTTTGTCTCAGAGTCCAGGACCAGACCGAGATCGCTTGCCGCTGCCGTCAGGCGCTCAAGTTCGTCTCGTCCCAAGCGGATGACCGGCAGCGCCTCCTCAACACCTAGGGTCCGCGCTAGAGCGACCTGCTGACCCCTGTCCTTCACCTGGCCTAGCGTGTCGGCCAGCAACAGCAGCATTTGATCCGCCGTCTGGACGTTGGCCAGTTGCTCCTTCGTGATGCCCAGCTCTTCGAAGGCGGGCTTCAGCTTGCCATCGCCCAGCCCGAGTTTGAACTTGCCGATCGTGCCGTTCAGCTTCTCCATGACGCTTTCCAGCGTCGCGGTATCCACCCCGGCTTCGTCGGCGACGTATCGCCATTGCTGTAGGGCCTCGACGCCAACGCCGATCCGATCCGCCGCGTCCGTCAGGTCGGCCGCATTGTTCATCGCCTCAAAGGCGCCCTGCGTCGCGATAGCCAGCGCCCCAAGGGCGGCGGCGGCGGCCAGGCCGACGACCCCGAAGGCGGCCAGCGCGGTGCCTGCGGATCCTGCCCTGCTGACCAGACCGTCAAAGCCTTGCTTCAGCTCGTTCGCGCCGATTGAAAGAGACCGGATTGCGGGGTTGGCCGACTTCTCGCCCAACGCGATCTCCGCCCACATCTTCTTTCCGCTGTCGCCGACCTGGTCGAAGGTGCGTCGGACGACTTCGCCACCCTGCACGAATAGGCGGATGCCGACGCCGCCGCGCCCTGCTGTCGTATCAGTCATCCGCAACGTCCTCATCGTCGTGCGCACGGCGTGCGCGTGGCTCGGGCTTGTCGCGTTTGGCCCGCTTCTTTTCCGCAATCCCGGCCGCCTTAAGAGCGGCGGGTTCGAACGCGTCCAGGAGCACTTCCAGGATCCAGGCCGGCACATGATCGAGACGCGCGCGAACGCCGTTTCGATCGATCCGCCGTGGCGTCATCCCGCCGCCCGTCCAAGCGCCAGCGCGCTGGACCGCGTCCCACACTTCGGCGCCCTCAACCGTCCGGCAGGCGTATTCAAAACGGGGGCAGCGGCGGCCATTCACCGCGACGCCCTGGCTACAGGGTGCCGAGACCTTTTGGCAGTTGAAACAGTGGTCGGGGCCTACGCCGTCGTCCCTGGCGCCGAAGAGCCATTCGGCGAGGCCCCGAAGGGCTCCCCCTCGACGATCAACAGCTGCGCCGCCTCCGTCACCACGCCCAGGATCTGGTCACTCAGCGCCTCGTCCAGCAGTAGAACTTCGAGAACATCGCGCTCGATGGGCGCTTGGGCGCCGTCCTCGGTTTGGATCCCCGTCCAATCCGCGACGCCGACGAGCGCGCATTCGACCGCCGTCAGCCACATGCCGATGCCGATCAGATACTGGGCATAGGCGACTGGATCGTTGTCTTTCATCCGCTTCCAGCCGCGCACGCCGCCCTTCGGCAAGAGGTCGTGCTTGACGAGAAGGTTCAGCAGCTCCGCATCGTTGCGGAGAATGGCCTGGGCGGCGTCGCGGGCGCTGTCCCACTCCGGCGTCCTCAGCCGTCTCGCAGTGATGGTTACGTCGGAATATGGAAAGCGCAGCGCTTTCGTCACCGGCCCCAACTTTAGGGCGACGCGGATGCTCATGTGTAAGCGGCCACGTCATTAGTGATGATGATCTGAGCCGCCGCCGCCGCGGCTGTTTGATAGGGCGACCAGTTGATGGTGCGCTCGATCTGGCCGGGTCCACTGATCGGAATGGCGCTAGGTGCCAGCAGGGCTTGCGGGTGGCGTAGACGGATCAGATGCCCGGTCTGAACCCCGAGCATGCGGAAGGTCGCAGCGAAGGTGTCTTCCTCCTCGTCCATCTGGTCGAAGACCGCGCCGATCGCACGGAACGAGGCCGAGCCGGAATGCTGGGTCGCGTTGGGTCGCAGGCTGGACACCGTCGGCGTTGCGCTGAGGAAGATGCCCTCCTGCAGTTGGCGGCTGAAGCTGAACGATCCCGTCAGCATGTTGCCGGCGGCGACGTCGTCGACTTCGAACAGCGCGCGCAGGATGGGCGCCTCGGTCGGAACGGCCGTCACCGTGCCGACAGGGAAGGCCGTCAGCTTTTTCCGGCGCAGGCCGGCGAGGCTGATGTTCAGGTTGAAGTCCTGTGTGTTCTCCCCAGTGAACTGGGTCGAGAGTTGGGACATCGTCAGGCCCTCATAGACCCGGATGTCGTTGTCGCCGACCTTGATGGCCAGGTCGAAATACTGCTCCGCCTTGGAGCCGCTTTCGAACGCGTGATCGAACAACTCGCCATTGGCGACAGCAGCGGCCGGCGGTCCCATCGCTGCGCGCAGCAGCAACGGCAGCTGACGCGTATCGGCGTCGACCACCAGCTCGCCGGTCAGGCGGGAGAAGCCCTTACGCGGTCGCGTCGGATCCAGCACGTTCTTGCGGATGCCGGGATTGCCCAGCTTCGTCCGCTCGCGCCATTCCTGCGCAGGCGTGATGGTCAGTAACAGGAACTCGAAGTTCTGCCAGACGGTCGGCGCCGTCTCCAAGTTCGCGCGGCGGCCGATGCGGGTTTCGCAGTCGCCGCCATACCAGACGTCAGCGGGCATGGGTCAGTCCTCCTGGGCGTCCGTGACGCCGGCGATGGCCAGGTCGCGCTCGGTCGCGCGGCGGCCCTTGTCGTTGGAAATCGCGCCGTCGACGGCGCTGGCGTTGACCTGATGCAGGCCGGCCTCTGGCGTGACGATCCAGACCCGCTTGGGCTTGGGGCCGGGCTTGTTCGGCGCGTCGGTTTCGGTGTCGGTTTCCGTGGTCATGTCAGGCTCCGGTCAGGGGGTGCGGCCCAGCGCGTCGCCCGAGCGGACGCGGATGGTGAAGGTGATGAGGAAGCTGACGCCGTTCGGCGGCAGCTCGTCGTCGGTCTGCTCGCCCAGGACCAGCCGCTCGGCTTTGCCGGATAGGGTCGGGTTGACGTCCTGCAAGACCGCCAAAGCCGCCAAGGCGTCCTCAACGCGGCTCTCACGACGCAGGCGCTCAGGTCCGGCGATAGCGAGTTCAAGCTGACACTGGCGTTCGACGACGTAGCGGACCGTTGGGCCGCCCATAAGCTGACGAACCGGGTTCGTCCTGACCTTCACCAAGGCGGCGGCCGCGACCAGGGTTCGCTCATCTCCGGTCGGAGTGAAGGGGGCGGGGGGATCGATCTTGAGGTCAGCTGCAACGTTGATGAAGCCGGCGGCAACAAGCGCGGCGGCAACATCGGAAGCCAGTTGCTGATAGGCGGGTTCAATCATTGCTCGGTCCCGTCAGAAGGGCCTGGCCTCCGGGCTGCTCAAAGTAGCGGATGAACAGTCGGTCGATGGCGCCGGCGGCGTTGCGCTGGGCGCGTTCTCGGATGACGTTGCCGCGTAGCATCCGGGGCAGGCGGGCTTCCTTGACCAGGTAGAAGACAACAATGGTCGTCAGGCCGTTGCCGGTACGAAGGGCGGTGGCGCTGGCCTTGCGAAAGCTCCCGGGTCGCGACGCGCTGGATCGCGCTTCGGCCACCAGCAGCGAGGCCTGCCCCTGGCGATAGATCATCCTCAGCTTGCCAAATCTCGCCTCGGCGATCGCCAGCGTATTGTTCCGCTGGCCACTACGCCCGCCCGGCCGGGGCACGCGCCCGCTCGGCCAGACGTCGGGATTTGGGATCAGCA
Source organism: Brevundimonas vesicularis (assembly GCF_027886425.1). Classification (NCBI taxonomy): domain Bacteria; kingdom Pseudomonadati; phylum Pseudomonadota; class Alphaproteobacteria; order Caulobacterales; family Caulobacteraceae; genus Brevundimonas; species Brevundimonas vesicularis. Next base: position 626,263 of record NZ_CP115671.1, read on the forward strand.
GGAAGTGCCCATTCGGCGATCGGACCGTGGTCGCCTGCTCGAACGCGCGCTGCAGAATGGGGAAGGTGGAATAGACCTGGGCGGCGGGGTTCAGCCCCCGGTTCTTGTATTTGCGTAAACGGATGGTCTTGGTCATCCGCCCGGCATTGCGCAGGCCAGATTGAGCGACGTCCTGACGCCACTTCGTCTGAGTATCGCCGGCATAATCGAAGAGCGCCGCCTGGACGGCGCCTTCAACCCGCTTCAGACCGGCATCCATGTCTTTATCGAAGTCGCCAACAAGCGCCGCCTTCAGCTGCGCAAGAGTGGTCACCCTGGCATCACCTCGACCGCCCACCAACGGCCATCTCCATCCGCCGTGGGTGCCTCAGCAACTTCCCAAAGGTCGACGCCGTGGCGGAAGACGTGCCCCTCTTTCAACGTCGGACAGGCGGCCTTGGCGACCCGGATCAGCGGACGGGTGCGAGTGAACGAGATCGTCTGCATCCGATCCGCCGGCGTCGGATGGTCCAGCTGAATCCGGACGCCGACAAACACGGCGCGATCGACCGAATACAAGGCGTCGTCGCACAAATGCTCTTCGATGGCGTCATCGATGCCGTCGAGCAGATCCGAGAAGCCTGCCACGATGGATCAGCCGATGCGAGCCGAGCCAAGCCGCGTCGCGGCACGCTCAACTTCTTCAACCGAACCGAAGCGGATCTTGCCGGAGCGCTCCAGGGCAAACGCGCGTCGCTTGGGCACGGAAACAGCCATGCCCCTGCGCAGACGTTCGCCGCCGGCGCCCAGCAGCTTGGAGGTCGACAGGATCGCGTCAACGCGTTCTTCCTCGCCGCCATCGGCAGGCGGACCACGCCGTGCACGAGGGGGCTTCGCCGCCTTCTCGGCCGCCGCCTTCTCGGCCGCCGCCTTCTCGGCCGCCGCCTTCTCGGCCGCCGCCTTCTCGGCCGCCGCCTTCTCGGCCGCCGCCTTCTCGGCCGCCGCCTTCTCGGCCGCCGCGTCCAGCGTCGGCTGCGCCTGGCTGGACGCGGCTTGAAGAGCGAGTTGGGAGGTCGAGGTCGGCGTGTTCGTATTGTCCATGACAGGTTCCTTTCGACGGGCTTGTCGGAGGGCGCGATGCCGCGCGCTCGGAAAAGCCCGCCGCCCGAGTTGATCGGGCGGCGGGTTCTGCGATGCGGGCGCGACTTACTTGAGACGGCCGGGGATCAATGCTTCAGGGCGGGTGCAGATGTGCAGACCGTTCGTCTGACCCTCCAGGTCGATGTATTTCTCGCCCGTGGGGTCGAGGGTCGCCATGGCGTAGCGCGGCAGACCCTTGCGGTTGACGGCCGAGAACCAGGGCGCCGGGGCATAGCGACTGATGAACAGGCCGGGAATGCCCATGGGGATGAAGCGACATTCGTCCGCATCCATCTCGACATCGCCGTAACCGGGATACTTTTCCCAGATCACGCCGCCATAGACGAAGGACTCGGACGGATCGCCGCGCAGATCCTTGGCCTCCATGGTCGCCAGATAGGTCTCGCGGACTTCCGGGTGATTGGCGACCTGCTCATAAAGATCCTCGCCGCAGGGCGCCCAAACCCCGCGCACAGGCTTGTTGCCGAGGATCTGGCGCATCTGCGTGCGGAGGCCGGAGAACTGCGCACGCAGCAAGCCGGACTTTTCGGCCGTCCAGCCGGTGCGGTCGAGGTCGATCTCGATCGCGGCGGGTTCGGTGACCTCGAACTCGTCGTAGAGGTCCAGCAGCACGCTGCCGTCTTTGTCCAGGATCAGTCCCTGAATGGCGCCTAGACGGTGATATTCTTCAGTCACCGTCAGAGTGTCATCCATCGTCTGAAGCTTCTCGTCGCGCGCCGACTCGATCCCGACCATTTGGTCTTCGGACCCGAACTCACGCACGTCCTGAAGTTCGTCCGCCATCAGACGGTCGCGCACGGGCACGTGCGGAATGACCAGAGGAATGCCTTGGCGCGTTGGATCCTTCATCGGGGTGGGGTCTGCGCCGCGCGGCAGGACGGGCGCGATATCCAGACGTGCATTCTTGCGCTCGATGACGACGGACGTCGTGGGCACGCCCTGCTCTTCGAACAGACCCAGCTGGGCGATGCGTTGCGGCGGGGTTTCGGTGGCGTTGATCGCCGCCGTCAGAGTGGTGGTTTTGAAGAGGCTGGACTTGAAGACGTTCACCAGAGACATGGTCGGTTTCCTTGCGTTTTGGCAGCCGACGGCCGTCACGGCGACGTCGGTGAAAAGAGACCGGCCCGGCCGCTGGCCGGGCCGAGTTGAGTGAAGAAGGCGCCTCGATCAGACGCGGGCGAGGACGCCCTTTGCGGCCAGCTGGGCGACGGCCGCCGCCTTTTGGTTGTCAGTGGCGCCGGCAGGCCAGACCAGCTTGGCGAGCGTCACTTCGCCGTCACGTTCGAAACTGACGCCATCGACCTTCTCGGTCGTGGTGACGTAGTCGTCGAAGGCGATGCCGGCGGCGGTCTGGCTGCCATCGGTGGCCGACGGCGCCAGCTTCACATAGTCACCGCTCGCGGTGACCTTGCCGAGCACCTGGCCGGCGAGGAGCGTCTGCGATAGGCCGACGACAATGCGCTGACGTGACCGATAGCCATTGGCTTCGGACAGGATGAAATGGCCCGCACCAGGCGAGTCCTTGAGGATGGTCATTAGAGGTCTCCAGATCCGGCGCCGCCCTGCGACGCCTTCAGGCGATTGAGGTTGGAAGGCTCAGGCGAGGCTTATTTGACGCTGCCCTTGGCGCGTTCGGCGCGGCGCTTGTAGATGGCCGACGGGTCGAGGCCCGAAGCGGCCGGCTTGCCGGACACCGAAGCGTCAGCGCCAAGTCGCGGCGAGCCCTTTAGCGTCGCTTCGAGACGGCGCGCCCCGCCGCCGGCGTAAGCGGCCGACGTCTTGCGGAACTGGGCATAGGTCAGACCGGCCGCGATCGCCGCCGTCGCCGCCTTCGGATTGGCTTCAGCTTCGGGCGACTTAGCGATCTTCTCGGCCTCGGTTTGGTCGCCGTCTTCGTCGCCTTCAGCGGGGTCATCCGCCTCAGCATCGGCGTCATTGTCGTCAGCGTCGTCGTCTTCGATCTCGGCATTCGGCTCGTCGGCGTCGTCTTCATCGTCCGCCGGCGGCGCCTGTTCAGCAGCCTCGGCCTTCAATTGAGCGACTTCGGCTTGCGCCTTGCGGGCGGCGGCCTGGGCGGCAGCCAGAGCGGTGCTCGCGGACGGCTTGCCGCCCGCTTTCGGTGTCTTGGCCATAGGGGCCTCCTTTGCAGGGGAAGCCGAAGCGCGGTCCCGCGCGCTGCCGGCCGATGCTTGTGAACCCGGGACGGTGTTGGTTTTGGAGCCGGCGACCTGGTCGCGCAGCTCAGCGAAGGCGCTCTCTTCCGAAGCGATCGCATCGATCAACTTCAGGCCCAGCGCGGATCTGGCGGGGTCATCGTGGTGCCCCATGAAGACGGCCGCCTGCGTCGCCAGAACTTCGTCGGGCGAGAGTTGAGGACGGCCGGCGACGACATCGGCGACGAAGTCCCTGCCGCACTGGTCGATCTCGGCCTGAAGGTCCGCGCGCGCGCGATCTGACAGGGCGGCGAACCAGGCTCCGTCGGTCTTGGCATCACCGAACTGGATAGGCGTTATTTCGACGCCGGCCTTTTCCAAGGCCCCAGACCAGTTCTCATGCACGATGACGGCGCCGATGGACCCCACAAGGCCTACGCGGCCGGCGACGATCTTGTCGGCCCCGGAGGCGATCCAGTAGCCGGCCGAGCAGGCCATGTCGGCATAGACGTGGATCGGCTTGCCGCCGCCTCGCGCGCTGTTCTCGCGCATGTATTCAGCCAAAGCGGGAAGCCCGCTGGCGACGACACCGCCCGGCGTGGCCTCACGGATGAAGATGGCGCGGACGCGATCATCTTCGTTGGCCTCCCGCAAGCCCTGCAGGATGGTGTCGTAACCGTGATAGACCTCGCCGCAGAACATCTCGCCGCGATCGAGCAGCGGCTTGTCGATCTGCATGAGGGCGACGCCGTCTTTCAGCGTCCAGCAGAAACCGAAGTCGTCAGGCTCGCCGGCGTAAAGCGGCGTGTAGGCGAGACGAGTTTCCATGGGGACAGGCGTATAATCGCCATCGTCGTCCATGGCGGTTGGCTGGCGGTCCAGCCCCGCCAGTTTGCGGATCAGAGCGGAGAAGCGGCCGGGCTTCACGCTGGCCTCGGCATCGACATCGCGCACGCGGTTGGCCAGCTCGAACGCCGCGCGCGGCGTGAGCAGAAGGGGACGGCCCGCGTGGCGGGTCGCCAGACTGGTCAGGTTCGACATGAGGTGTCCTCAGATGGCTCGAAGGCCGGTCAGGCCGCGACGGGCCGGGCATCCAGGAAGGCGTTGTGATCGACGCTGTCGGCGATCGCAGCGACCCGCGACATGGCCGAGCGGCGCGCGGAACGCGGGCGCTCATCCCGCTGGCGATCCGCCTCGGGATCATCGTCCGGCACGACGGGATCGCCATCGACCGGCAAGCCAAGTTCGCGCTTGTAGGCGTTCTCGCGGGCCTTCTGCTCGAGCTTGTCTTCCCAGTTTGAGCCGTCGTACTCGGCGCACTCGTCTTCCATGGTCGTGATGCCCTCTTCCATCCGACCAGCCGCCGCCAGCAGCTCCTTCGTGGGATCGATGTGGCCGCGACCAGGACCGCGCCAGCGGCCTTCGACATAGGCGTCGATCGCGTCGTAGAAGTCGGGAGCGCCTGCCGGCAGCTGGATCGCGCCGATGTCGATCGCCTCTTCCAGCCAGGCCGCAAAGAAGGGCCAGACGATCTGCTGCTCGATCAAGCCGCGCAGAGCGAGCGTTTCCTTCCAGGCGATCATCAGGGCTGCCCGCGCCGACGAATAGTTCGTCGTCGAGAAGTCCATGGACAGCTCTTCGTAGGTGACGCCGAGCGCCGCCGCGATGAGCCGCAGGATCGCCCGCGTGAAGCCGTCGAAGCCCGAGGTGTCGCGGGCCGTCGTCTGCATCTGGACTTCGTCATCCGGTCCCAGAACGGGGAAGCGGACGCCCTGAACCTCGACCGGGTTCTCGTCGTAAAAGTCCTCGCGCTCCGCCGCGAAGCCCGACATGTCGTCGGTGTCGAACGAATCCGAAACCGCCGACGGACCAGCATTGGACTTGATGAAACCGAGGAAGAGGGCGTTGAGGGCCGCTGCCTCGATGGTCTTGTCGGTGAACCGCGAGAAGCTTTTGAACAGCTTCAACACCGACGCGAACCGGGTGACGCCACGTGTCTGACCGGCACGCAGCTTGTCGAACGCATGCAGCACCTGGGGCCGCCCCAGATTGGTCGAGTAACGCTCCCACGACTTCCAGTTCATGGACACGCGACCGGCGCCCATGCCGACATCGTCGGGGTGACCCTCGCGGATCCAGTAGCGGATCGGCGCTTGGCTCCAGTTCTTCTCGACGCCGCCGCGCAAGGTTGGCGTGTCCGGCTTGCCGTTAGGGTTCGACAGGCGGTCGGGATCCACGACACGCAGGCGCGTCTTGTATTTGGTCAGCTCTTCCTCAGCCCACTCGACGAGGCCCAACATCTCGCCGTCGTTGAAGATGTGAGCGGCCGACAGGCGCAGCAGCTGGCCGAAGGTCAGGGTGCGTTCCGCGTCGGCGCAGAAGTGGATGCCGTAGGCGTATTGCTCCCACTCAGCACCGATCGCTTGGCCCAGCTCGCGCGCCGCCTCATAGCTGATGCCCAGCGCGCGATGGTTCGGCTTTGACGTGAAATCCCAGCGGAAGCCGACGGACGCATTGACGACGCGCATGGTGGCGGATGCTCCGACGCCTTCGTTCCGACCGATGTCACGCGATTTGGCGATCACCTCATCGCGGTCATCCAGCCAGTCGGCATCCGCCGACCGGAGGCCCGGCCGCCAGTTTGCGTGCACGCCTTCGCGGCGCGCCGCTTCATAGGGTCGCTCGAACGCCGTCGGCACATGAGCCACCGACGCTGATCGGGTGGAAGGATAGGCAGGGCCGCGCAGGCCGAACACGCCGCTCATCGGCCCCACCGGAAGGTGATCGCACCGCGACGACGCGACCGCCCAGTGAGAGCCTTAGCTTCCAGAGCCTCGATCTCACCATCCAGACGCTTCAGATCCGGCGCCGCCATATCCTTAGAGCGACCATTCGAAGCGACCTTGGACACCGCCCGGCCGCTGATCTGGGCGTCGCGGTCAGCCCGCAGGCGGGCGAGACGGATCACATCGTCATCGGTCAGCGCCATGCTCAGCCTCGTTTCTTACGGAAGAACCGACGTTCCGACGAACCCGGTTTGTCATTCGCCGGCGGCGTCGGATCGGACGGCTCCAACGCAACTGCGGACTTCGGCGCCGTCTTTTCCCCCGAGAAGAGGTCAGGCGCCGATGCCGAGCCCTGGCCGCGCGCAGCGGCGCGTGCGGCCCAATCCACATTCTCTGCGCCGTTCTTAGCCGGCGCGCCGACCCCGAGGCTCCACGCCAGCGCGCGGGCGCCGACCCAGATGTCCACCCACTCGTTGCGGTCCCGCAGCTTTTTCCACCAACGCTTGATCTCGCCGGTGCGGTCGTCGGTTTCCTCGGCCAGACCCTCTGCCGTGATCTGCTGCGCCCAGGCCTCGTCTTCGGCCATGGACCAGTGTCCCCGACCTTGCTGACGGACTGCGTAGCCCGCTTCGGTCGAAAGCTTCAGGGACCAGGCCAACATGGCCTTCAGTTCCCACGTGCCGGACGGCCACAGCTTGACGCGCCCCTTGACCCGGCCCTGCTCGACCACCTTGACCGGCTTGGCCTTGCCCAGGATCGGCACTTTCCAACCCGGCCGGCCATCCATGGCGTAAGACCGGGGACGCCCGCGACAGAAGGAATAGACGCGCTGGGTTCTGAAGCCGGTGTCGACGCCGAACGCCTCGATCCCCAGCTCGCCGCCTTCGGCATGGGGGTAGGTTCGGCGGTAGATCTCGTCGAGTTCGAACCAGACCTGGTCGCCGGCTGTGTCGCCCGGAATGACCCAACGATCGATGACCCACCACTCGCCGCCCGGCCCCCAGGCGATGGCGCCGCCTTCGAGGTAGGCACCCTGGACGTCGGTGAAGGCCGTGACATACTCCGCCCCTGCCGGGACGATGGAGTGTTCGTATGGCTCGCGTAGGCGGTGAAGTTCCTCCCAGCTCATCGCCTCGACCGAAGGATCCCAAGCGCGACCGAAGGTCTGCTGCTCCAGGGTCTTCAGTTCCGCTGGCGACTTGGCGTCGGCGATGGACTTGGCGATCTTTGCCCAACTGATCAGGCCGCAGTATGCCTGCCAGATGTAGTAGCTGGGCTCGCGGCCTTCGCAGTTTCGGCGCGTATAGCCATGGACGTCTTCAGCTGCGACGAACTTGGCTGGCGCCGGGTTATCCTCGTTCTGGCTCGGGAAGGTGGCCAGCCAGATCCCGGCGGGGCGGAACGTCAGCATGTCCGTCTCTTCCAACACGCCGCCGCATCCGCCCTCCGAGGGAGGGCAGACGAAGTGATGAGGCGTGCCGTTCGGCGAAGCCGGTTTGAAGTCCTCCGGCTCGAGGTGGAAGAAGCCGGTGCAGTGAGGGCACTGGCCATAGAATCGGCGCTGGTCGCCCGCCTCTTCGGCCTTCGAGACTTCGCACTCACCCAGCACGGACGGTGTCGAGATCATCAGTTCCTTTGAACCGATCACCGAATAGGCGGCTTGACGTTCGCGTGCCTGGGCGACCGGAGAGCCGCGCTCACCAACATCGACGAGGGCGTTGCCAACCTCTTCCAGGATCAGGTTCCCGGTCGAGATCATCTGTAGTTCTTTGGGTGACGCGAGATTGAAGAGGCGGATCTGCGCGCCCGTCTTCAGCGTCTTCTTCTTGCCATCCGACATCGGCCGGCCACGGATGACGCGGCGGTCGATGCGGTCTTTCAGCCGGGGACTATCGTCCAGCAGTGGCTCGAGCTTCAGCTCGTTGTATTTCGTAATCTCGCCCGCCGAAGGCAGGCCGATTGCGAAAGAGCGCGGATTGTTCTCGACCGACCAGCAGACCCAGAGCTGTCCGACGGTGCTCTTGGCGGATTGCGCCCCGCCACGAATGGTGACCCGCGATGCTGGATCGTCTGGGTGCAGACGATCCAGCGGCTCGCGTAGATACTCGACGCCGTCGAAACTGATCGGCCCCTCTTTGGGCGTGTTTGTTCGCGCCGACAGGATAACCGGCCCGCCGTCGGCGCCGCCCGCAACCCACTCTGAAATGCTCGTTTCGGGGGCGGGCGCCATCGCCGCCGCCACACCCGCGTAGACCGCCGCAGCGGCCAGCGACATTGCGGTCATCGCGTCAGGGTGCAGCGGCCTGATCGGCGGCAATCATACCGGAGACAGACGGGTGCAGTTGCGCTTCGGCCGAGACCTTTAGTTTGGCTGATGCCGCTGCCTGGGCATCCTTTCGCGCCTTGCGGAAATCAGCAGCGACGACGCGGCCGTGGCGGGTGGCAATGGACATCTCGACCCGCTCCAACTCTGTCACGAAGGTCTGCATCACGCCGTTGATGACGGCCAGGACGTCAGCCGCCGGCACAAGGTCGCCCTCGGCCAGTGCGTCTTCACGTTCCTTGTCGCGGACCTGAAGCTGTTTCAGGCGAAGGTTGGCCTGCTGGATCTCCGAGGCGATGCCGGGCGTCAGCGGTACGCCGCCGCCATCATCATCGTCCAGGCCAGTTGGTACAGCATCCTCCGGGACCATGTCGCGCCGCCCTATCGACAGCGTGTTACCCGAGCGATGAAGGATCAACGCCGCTAGATCGACGTATCGGCATCGGCCTTCTTTTCGAGAGGCGATGTCGGGGTTGCGGGCGAGATACCTCGACACGTTCGAGGCGTCGATCTTATCCCCGCGTCGCGTCAATTCGGCCGCCGCCTGGGCGACGGTCACGAAGCCCGACGGTGCTGACTGCATCCGTGCGTTCATGTGCGTTCACCCGTGCGCCAAACCTGATCCGTGCGCGATCCGTGCTATGCGCATTTTAGGTCTTCGCTTGAGAACCTACATGCCCAAGCTGCCCGTATACGTCAGGGTTTGGGGGAAGGACCCGTGGCCTTTTGCGGCCACCAAAAACCCGCCTCGGCATGGCCGGGCGGGCTGGGGTCGCACCTCTGGAAGTGAGGGAACGGATGCACTTAGCGTTCCCGTCCGACAACCTACATTTTCTCGACCGATCGAACTTTGTCGGAAAGTGTAAGTGCCTCGATCAGCAGCGACCGATTCGTCTGCCACCGACGACCGCCGCCCGTAAGCCCCCGAATGCTCTCACCGCGACCGGCGACGGCCTGAAGCACGGCGGCCTGTTCCGGCGTCAGCGCCGCGTGCTTTCTCGACAGCAGCGCGCCGGCCTGTCCTCGCTCGATCGCCGCCGCCATCGGAGCCTCCGGATCCGCCCATGCCCGGCCCACGCGTGGCTCGATCGTCGCGACGCCGACCGGCGGACGGGCCGCCTCGACCAGCTGGCGATACTCGTCGGCGATCCGCAGCTGGTCATCGTCGAGGTGCCCGGCCCGATAGAGGCTGGCGATCCCATCGATGCGCCGCGCCCGCCGAACGGTCTGAACGTCGAGGATGGGCTGACCCTTCAGCCGCGCCAGCCCGCCGTTGTCGTCGCGCCGGAACTCGCCGACCGCCACCGTCTCGACCTCGAACGCCTCGCCGCGCGCCTCGGCCCGCAGCAACGTGTCCTCGATCGAAGCCTCGACGGCCGCCCCATCACGCGCCGCCTTCAACTGCCCCTCGACCAGGCGGACCAGCATGGCCGCCTTGCGTCGCTCAGCCAGGCCGCCGCCGGCCAGACGCTCGGCTTCCATCAGCGCATCCCGCTGCGAAGGGCGCAGGGTCACGCCCGACACCACCATCTCGACGGGACCGGCGACGCGCCGCGCCCGGCTGGCCTCCATGCGCGCTAGCTGCTCTGCGCTCAGCCGCATCGACATCGCCGCCTTACCCATGCGCCGCCCCCTTCGTCATCACCCGGACGCCCAGCGCCTTCAGCGCCGAACCCGCCCCATCCGTCAGGCGCTGCGCCCCGATCTTCGTCGCCGCGACGACCGCGCAGAGCCCTTCGTCCCAGCCCGCGTGATTGAGGTAGCTGGCCACGCCCGCTTCCCCCATCGCGTCCATGACGGCCGCCTTCACGTTCGCCGGTCCCGCCCAGCCCAGGATGATCGGGGCCTGCGCCAGCGCGCCGTCGTCCGGCAGCCAGGCCATGAACCGATCCTCATCCAGCCAGCGGTCCAGGTTCATCGCCTTGCCCCGGCCGAAGTCAGGATCGCGGGCGACACAGGCCCGAACCGCGCTCAGCATCCGGTCGTCGGTCTCACGGCTGCGCTCGACGGCATTGAGCCATGACGCCTCGACCCGTGGCGGGGCGACCCGCTCCGGCGCCTTCGTCGCCCACGCCTTCCCTGCGGCCTCGCTCGCGCACGCACTCGCGGAGGGCTTTAGCCCTTGAGTAATTCTATTCCCTATTTGGGCGACACCCGTGTCGCCCCTAGGGGTGACATCTGAGACATCTTGGGGCGACACCCGTGTCGCCCCAGTTTCTTCACGGGCGACACCCATGTCGCCCCTAGGGGCGTCACCCGTGTCGCCCCACGCGGCCCGTTCAGCTTTTAGCCGTCGAACCGTCGAGGCATGTCCAACGTCTAGAGGCAGCTGATAGATCGGCACCCTCTTGCCCCGGTGGATCTTCATCTGATCGGTCTTCAGCAGCAGGCCGCTAGCGACCAGGGCTTTCCGTCCCCGTTCGACGGTGCGCTCGTCCACCTCCATTTCCAGAGCTAAGACGGACACAAGCGCCCAAGCCTCACCCGCCGCATCGGCATAGGAGGCCATATGCACCAGCACCTGTTTGGCCGTGCGATCAGGTTTACCTGCCCTGGTTAGGCAGCTTTGAGCTTTCGCCCACGTGACAGCGACATCGCTCATGGTCGACCTCCGACCAGAGCAGCAGGCGTTAGAGCCGCGTCTCGTCCCAGTCGAAGCGTTCCAGCATGTAGTCCTGAAACTGTCTTTCGGTGCGCGCGTGCTTGCGGCTGTTGCAGCCCTTGCAGGCGGTGGCGAGATTGCGATCGTCGTCCCCGCCGTCCGGGTCCAGATGATCGATTGTCGCCGTCTCCGGCGGCTGAAGCGAGGGCGTCGTCATGATGACGCAGACCCGACGGCAATAGCGACAGATGAGATTGTCGCGCACGAAGATGCGCATCCGCTGCGCCTTGCTGACCGCCATAGCGATTCGCCTCCATTAGCTCATGCCCAGTATGCCTCATGACAAGGCCCCCAGCGGCGCGCTGGGCGTCTTCAGTGCCAAGGCGCTGGTCCGCTCTATCGGCGGCAAGTCGGCCGCCGCCACGCGGGGCCGCAGCACCGTCTCCGGTGCGACCACGATCCGCCCGGCCTCGACAGCTTCCAGCGTGCTGATCGCGCGCCCCAGCTGCCCCATCTCGTTCAGCGTCTGGACCATCAGCGCGTGCTGATGCTTCGGATCTTCCGCCCGCAGCGCCTCATCGCTGGCGATCTGACGGCGCACGTCCGCCACCGCCCGCAGCTGCTCGCGCAGCAGGTTCAAGGCCGCCTCGAACGCGCCGGCCTCCCCAAGCTTACTCACATCCACCCCCGTTCCCGGGCCAGCCAGGTCGGCATGGTCCAGATGTTCTCGTCCCGGCCCTCGCCGCGTTTCGCATGCGACTTCGGCGCCCACTGCGCGTCGCCCCAATCGTTGGTCTCAGCCAGCAGCCACGCCTTGTCGGTCTGCCCGTGCAGGACCATCGCCAGGGCGATCTCGCCCGCCTTCGGGGCCGGCCGAGCCGTTTCGCCGAACAGGTCACGCGTCATGCCGCCACCTCGACGATGGCGGGCGTATCAGGGCCGAATACGACCCGCCTCAGCGCGGCTGCTGCATTCGGGCGCATGCGATAGCCGACGCCCCAAACCGTCTCGATCCCGTCGTTGATGCCGACCGCCGCCATCGCCCGGCGCACCTTGTGCACCGTGACCTTGGCGCTCGTGCAGGGGTCGGCAAGATCGTCGAAGTGTCGGCAGGTCGCCCTCGCGATCGCGTCATAGCGCACCGCGCGCCCCGCACGTTCAACCAGCAGGATGACAGCCTGCGACAGCAACGGGGCCAGACGCAGCGTCCTGGACCAGCGGTCGCGCACCTCACCGTGGACGACGACGCTGCGATCTTCCGACGCCTGTCGCCGCCATTCGGCCAGCTCATCCTTCATCTGCGCCAGCTCGGCCGCCAGAAGATTGCACCGCTCACACATCGGGTGACCTCGCGATCTCGGCGAAGGCGATCACCGCATCGCCCTGATCCATCCAGATCCGCCAGCGCAGGCCGGCGAAGGCCTCCGGATCATGATCGGCGGCGCGGAACGCCAGGACGTCGGGCGAGCAGTTCAGCCGATCGACGCCCAGCATCTTGCCGGCGCGACTGGTGACGCCCAGCACCACCCCGTCATCATCGACGACTGCGACGGGCCAGGCTGCCCAGAGCCCGACAGTGGCGTTCAGGCACAGAACGACGATGTCGCCCGCAGCCGCAACGCGACGCACGCGGACAGGCTCGCCGGGCGGGCGAGCGGGGAAGTTGACGATGTCGGCGGTCATGGCTTGGCCGAGCCCCCGTCGTTCGCGGCAGCCGTCGCGGCCGCTTCGATGATCGCGGTTGCGAGCCGAGGATCAGCCTGCAAACGCACCGCAGCCAGGAGGTGCCTGCCGAAAGCGGCGGAGGCGCTCGCCTTGGCCAGATCCTGCTTCGCTCGCTGAAAGCGCAGGTCGATCTCGGCCACAGCATCTCGCGCGACGGCAGGCGTCGGATCGAGGCCCAAGGCGAGCATTCGCCGCTCGACGCGTTTCACCCCCATTGCGGCGAAGCCGAGCGCCGAGCGGGCGCGATCCATCCACCCCGCGTCGAACTGGCCACTCAGCTTCGCCGCGCCGATCTGGCATTCGATATCGCCTTTGTCGTCGCGCAGCGTCTCCAGCCAGTCGCGAAGTTGGTCGGGATCAATGCAAGCAGCGATGTCGCGAATAGTGATGTCGGGGATGTCATAGTCTTCGTCGTGAACGAAACCCATCAGGCCGCCCTCGCCAGTTCGGGTTTCAGACGATCGGCCAGCGCCTCGACGTCGACGTCAAACAGGTCGGCCAGGTCGCCGATCGGCACGCCGCGCGAGAGGTAGATCCGCGACCATCGCACCATGTTGTCGCTGACGGCCTTTAGCGTTTCGACCGCGCCGGACCGCGCCGGCGTCGGCCGCGAACGAACCGGGTTTGTCGCGGTGGGACGGGGACGATCGGGTTCGGGGGGCTGGGCGGGCGGCGGTGGCGGGGGCGCAGGCGGCGGGGCGAGCGGGCGATCCGGGCGCATCTGAACCGGCGAGGGCTTACGCGCCGACGCATCCGCGTCCGCCGCCTTTGGCTGTGGGCGCGCGCCATCCAGCACGCCGCCCGTCCGCAGCGCCTCCGCGACGGTCAGGAGGTGATCCGCCTCGATGTCCGCGTTGCGCAGCATGGACGGGGCCAGCCGCGACCGATCGACCTTGAACACGCCGGCGACGTCGCGGGGCTTCAGCTTCAGCGCCGTCATCAGGCCCGCCGCCGCGATCAGCCGGGCGCGTTTGTTGCCATGGGCAGGGCCGAACACGGCCTGCGGATCCGCGCCCGTCATCCGACACGCCGCCACGACCGCGAGCGCCACATGGGCGGCGGTAATCTGTCCTGTCATCCCCACACCTCCGGACGGCCGCGATGGGCCTGTCGAAAATCCCGGTCCGCTAGGCCGGTCAGCTGCTGATCCAAAAACATCGAAAGGTCGGCGACCGAGGCCGCCAGTCGCCGTCGCACCTCGCCGGGCGTCTCGCGCCGAGCGAATGCCTTTGCCGCCAGCACGAAGGCTTTCGCGGCGTCCGTCGTCGCCGCCCCGGCTTCGCGCGCAAACACCTCGGTCGAGGCGCCGTTGACCCGGTTGCCCAGGCTGGCCAGACGCAGTTCGGCGTCCTGACCAAACGCCTCCTCGGCAGCGTCATCGGCGCAGGCCTTGGCCAGCTCGACCAGACCGCGCCAATCGGCCCGGCTCTTGACCCCGGCCGGTCGCGGCTGCGGTTTGCCGGGGCGCCGGTTCACTGAGCGGCCTCCCAGGCTTCAGCCAGCCGCGACACGACGACCAGATCGGCGGGTGTCAGGCCGAACCCCTTGTCGCGGAAGGTCAGGCCCAGCCGCGCCTTGGCGATCTCTCGCGCCGTGACGCAGACCGCGCGCGCCGCGCCGCCGCCGGCGATGCCCTGGGCCAACTGTGCGCTGGGCAGAACGGCGCCATTGGCGTGCCACAGACGGGCGACGATGGCCGCTGCATCCTTACCCAGGCCAGCCTTCACCAGCGCCCGTTCCGCCTTTTCGCGCGGCGACAGGGCCGGTTTGACGGTGGGCACGGCGGGCATGGACGCGTCGAACTTGCGCCGCAGCTCCAGCTCCGAACATCCGGTCATCCCGGCGATCGCGCTCCAGCTGGCGCGTAGGGCGCGTTTGCGCAGCACGAAGTCAGCATCGACGTGATCGATCCGCGTCATGCCGCCGCTCCCATCGCGATACGGCCGAGGCCGCGATCCAGCTTGGCCAGTAGGGCGTCGTGCCGGTCGGACGCGTCGCCGATATCCGAGCGCCAGAACCGCAACAGCGGCTCGCTGGCGACATTGCACGGCGCGTCGCGCAGCCGCGCCCGCACCATCGGCGGCAGGGCGTCAAAGGCCGCCATGTCCTTTTGCGGGGTCGTCGGGCACACGCCCAAGCCAGTGCGGAACGTGTTGCCGCTCATCGCGCCGCCGCCTCTCTGGGCCGCATCGCCTCGGCTAGGGCCTGACGCGCCTGGTGCAGATCTTCGAAGAAGGCGTCCAGCATCACGCCGATCTCGGCGCCCTCGCGCGGATCGACCTGACCATCCGCCATCGCCGCGCGCACCGCCTTGGACAGGTCGCCGCCACGCTCGATGACGTCTGCCACCTCGTCGCGCAGGCACCCGACCACGTCGCCGGCCGGGCGCGCCTCGGCCATGGCGGCCGTGACAATCGGCTGGCCGCAATAGGCTTCCAGGCACAGGACGATGTCGATCGGCAGGAAGTCGGGGCCGTCGGGCCGCTGGCAACGGGACAGGTGCGGCACCGAATAGGGCCGGCATGATTCCGCGCAGGCGGCCGAGGCCTCTTCCAGCCCGCCGCAGGCCTTGATCAGCAGCTTCGTCTTCAGCTTCAGCCAGCGGTTCGGCGCGATCTCGCTCATGCCGCACCTCCTGCTGGGGAGAAAACGGCCAAGCTTTTCTCGGCGCCATGATCCGCGCCCGGCGCCACAACCGAGCTGTCGCCGCTTCCAGAAAGTTTCTCCCGATGAGCCGCCAACTCCTTGCTGACAGACCAAGCGGGCACCTTCCCACCACTCCACGCCTCAATGCGAAGCGCCAGCCGCAAAGAGGCGTCGCGCTTCCCGTTTTCGATGTCGCTCAGCCAGCCGACCGATTTCTCGGAAAGACCGAGCTCAGCAGCGGTCTGAGCCAACGTGAGGCCGAGAGCCTTGCGGTGATCAATGAAAGCCATGGCCTATGTTCACTTCAAGTGAACATGGCGTCAAGCCAAGATTTTCACCCAGAGCTTACAGACAGTCGGAGGCCGTTTTCACATGATATGAACATGGCCGCACCCGATCGCCCCCTCTGGTATCTTCAGGAATGGTTCGCTACCCAAGGCAGGATCCAACGCGACCTCATCACCAAACTCGACTGGTTGCCCGCCAAGGCAAACAAGGTTTGGCATGGCGTTCAGATCGCTAAGCTGGATGAGGTCGCCGAGATTGCTGACCTTCTGAATATCGCTCCCTGGGAGCTGCTAATGGCGCCCGACGAAGCCATGAAACTAAGGCGGCTGAAATCCGTGCTCGCTGAGGTCGCTCAACCCACGCCTACGCAGGACGATGTTGCGACCCCGCGTACCGGAACTAACGGATGATCGCAGCCGCGTTCTCTTCTGCTGTTTTGGCGCTGGCTGCGAGCGAACAGCGGGATTGGCCAAGCGCGGGCGGCTTTGACATCTTCCAAATGGAGGATGGCTGCGCTCTAGAGACCGATTATGCCATACCTGGACGGTCGCCGGTCAATCTCTCGGTCTGGAGCGACGGTGACAAGACCATGTTGGCAATGACCAGCATGGATTGGTCCGCCAAAGACGGAGAGCGATATGATCTTCGCTTTCAGATCGGTGGATGGGCCTATACCGGCCGCGTCAGAGGCATCGTCACCGACTACGTAAACAAGGGCTTTGTTGCCAACTTCGAACAAGAGTTTCTCGAAGCCTTTGCAGCAGCGCCAAGCCTGTTCGTGACCCGCGATGAGTCTGTCGTCGCAAACCTCAGCCTGCAGGGGACCGCTGCCGCGACCAACGTGCTGCGACGCTGTATAACCCATGTCGCGCGCAGTAACGCCGCACAGGCCGAGCGAGAGCGCCGGTTTGACTACATCGCAGCAGATCCCTTCGCGGCTAAGCCCGCCGAGCAGGCCGAGGCCCAGTCGGAGGGACCGAGGCCGACAGTCATCACAAACATTTCGTGGGCACGGCAACCTCGGCCAGAGTTTCCAGCGAGAGCGTTGGAGCGAGGGACGAAATCAGCCTCGGTGACGCTTCAGTGCGTGGCACAAAAGAGCGGCTCTTTAGCCAGTTGCTCAATCGTGTCGGAGAGCCCGGCCGGCGAAGGTTTCGGACGCGAGGCGATACGAGCCGCCACACAAGCGAGGCTGTCGCCTGAGACTGCCGACCAGGCGCCCGCCACAGTCCGCTTCGTGGTGTCCTTCAGTCTGCTTTAGGCCGCCTCGTTCGGCACGTCGCCGATCGTCGCCAAGACCTCGACCTCGGTCCACTGATCGCCACTGGCGCTTGTCTCGATCCGATAGAAGACCGCGCCGGCGACGCGCTCAGCCATCTGCTTTCCGCGCTTGAAGGCTTGAGCCTCGGTATCGCAACGCACGATATCGGCGGGATGCAGTTCGCCGTTCAGGCGCTTGAACGGCTGAACCACATAGGTCTGTTCGTCAGCCATTCTGGCCCTCCAAATCTTAACGGCAGTGATTCCGTGAGAGTGATCAGGAGTCCAGCCTCCCTACGACAAAACCGGACGAATATTCACACAGAGTGATATTTTCACTTGACGTGAATATTCACCTAGGATGACTATGCCTTGTCCGCACCGACAAGGCGTTGCCCTAGCGCCACCGGCAATCCCGCCGGGTCCGGTGCGGACACCCACCCACGGGAGCGTCCGCGCCATGTCCAACGTCCTGCCCTTCCCGACGAACCCGGTTCGTCACCTCTCTCTCGGATCGACCCTGCGCCTGGCGCAGCGGGTCGACGCCATGGTCGCCCGATCGGTCCGCCCTGGCGTCGATCGCGTCGCCGACTGCGCCCTCGCGATGGAGGCGTCCTGCTACACCGAGCCGTGCATCGTGGCGGCGCGCAACATTGCTCGCGAAACCCGCATCGCCGTCGTCATGCCCGGTTACGACCGGCTCCTGACGTCGGATGAAGCCCGGGCCGTCGCCCACAGACTGCGAGCCGACAACGCCTTCGCCGGCGCCTTCGGCACGGCCCTCCGATTGGATCAGGTCGCCGACGAAGCCGATCGCCGCCATCCAGACGGCGGGCCGCTGAACCCTCGCCCGAACAAGACGGGCGCCCGTTTCCTCATCATCGCCACCCTGATCGCCGCCGCCATCTGCGCGCTGCGTGCCTTCGCCTGACCGGATCCCGATCATGCTCGAACTGAACATCCTCGCCGTCCAGAACGCGGACGTCCTGCGCGCCCTAGCCACGCCGGCGGGCCGCCGGACAATCCCGTCGATCAGCGCCCTGGCGGCTTTGATCGGCCGCGACCACTCCAACCTCAGCAAGACGCTGAAAGGGATGGAGGGGGCGGGCCTGCTGCTCGCCGAGCCGATTGCCAATGGCCTCACTCCGGACGGCCTGTTGCAGCTCGAGGCCATCAACCGCGCCGAAACCGCGGAGGGCGGGGAGGGCCTTCCGGACGGCCTGCTGGCGCTGCGCCACGACCAGATCCTGCCCGATCCGGACAACGCCCGTCAGGACTGGACCAGTGACGAGGCGAAGGATGAGCTGGACGCCCTGCGCGCCGACATCGTCAAGAACGGCCTGCTTCAGAACCTGGTCGTGCGCCCCATGGCCGATGACGACCTCCAGGATGCGACGATCACCGTTGTCACCCCGGCCGGCGAACAGACCCTGCCGCGCTATCGCCTGGTCGCCGGCGAACGCCGCTGGCGCGCCATTGGCGAGGCGATCAGCGATGGCGATTGGGAACCGGAAGAGCCGATCCTGGCCCGCCTGCTGGACCGCGACGCCAAGGAAACCCGCTTCGCCGCCATCGCCGAGAACCTGCTGCGTCGCAAGCTGAACCCGATCGAGAAGGCCAAGGGTTTCGAGCAGCTGGCGGAACTGGGCTTCGAGAACAAGCTGATCGCCGAACGCCTCGGCTACACCCCCGAACACGTCCAGCAGCACCGCCGCTTCCTGAAGCTGGACGAGGCCGATCAGCAGCGGATGACCCTGCCGCGCGACGACCCCAAACACCTGTCGGTGCGCGACGCCCGCCAGAAGCTGACGGCGAAGGACGCAAGGGATGCGGCATGGCGACCGGGCAATCTGCCGCCAGAGCAGCAACTCGTCATCGCCGAGATCGCGGTCGCGATGCGAAAGCACTCGACCTATCTCGGTTCATCTCTCGCCGTTGGTCCGGCCGCCCGCGACGATCAGGCCGTCGCTAGCCTTCGAACCGCCGGCATACTTCAGATTTCGGACAAGCCAGCTGAGTGGGGGAGCGCCGCCGGCCACTTCACTGTGTCATTCCCGAACTGGGCGATTGGCGACGCCTGTCGCACCGCCTGGGCCGATCTCTTTGTTGATGATGAAGCCAAGCGTCATGCATCCCTTCAGTTCCGGCAGAAAGGTTGGGCGGGCCGCAGCAGCGAAGGCGCAAACTATCTGACAGAATGGCTCAATGGGCCGTTCGACATGACGCCTGAGGGGCAGGCGATCCTTGATCGTCAAGCCGCCAATCAGAAGGCTCATGAACAACAGGCCGCCCAACGCGCCGCTGAAGCAGCTGAAGCCGCCGCACGGTTCGCCGCCATTCGCCAAAAGCATTTGGAAGCCCTCAACGCCGCCGCCGCCGCACCGCCGAAGGATCTGAAAGCCGCGACCGTCGAAGCCACGGCCGCGATCGACAACCCTCTGCCCTGGACTTTGCTCGACAACGGCGAAGTCATCGACGCCAACGGCGAGCAGCTCAATCATCTCGATATCTGGAACCCCGACGATCGTGAGACGACATTCCTTCAGGTGATCGTCGTGGCCGTGAACTCAGCCGCAGGCTTGGCGACGCCACCGATCAAGTCGGCAGAGGCCCATCAGTCGGAGATGGAAGCGCGTCGCGACGCAGAAGCGCTGGCCGAAGATAGCCGGGACGAGGCCGCCTGATGCGCCCGCCCTCAGTCGACGTGGTCGAGAACATTGCTGGAGAACTGGACGAAGCCGAGGCGAAAGCCTGGGACAGCCTCGCCCGCTACAAGTTCTGGATGTTTGGGTATTGGGCCGCGATCTGGGTTCATCTGAACCGGGCTGGCCAGTTTCGCCGGCCGAACCCGTTCCTTGAACTGGTGAAGTTCGCCCGCGCGCGATCGGCCACCACCACGCTGTCAAACATCAAGGCGGCCGCCTGATGCGCCCGCCTTGGATCGAAGGCGTCGCCCTGCTGGCCGCCCACAACCTCCCGACCCCTGCACCCCGCAACCTGTATCGCCGGAGATACCGCATGTCCCACGACGTCCGCTTCGCCATCCTGACGGCGAACCCCGCCGACAAGCCGAAGGCCTTCCCCGATCTGGAGGCCTTGGCCCGCCACATCCAGCGCGAGCGCGGCCTACAGGCCCTTGAATTGGTCGAGGTCGAAGATCTCGAGATCGACGGCGACACCCAGAACCGCCGCGCCGTTTCCGTCTTCGCCCTGGACGCCGGCAACGACCGCGACCGCCTGATCGGCCACGCCTACCTCGACGGCAAGGGCCGCGACGTCCTGCAAGCCGCCCTGCGCCGCAACCGGCTGGTCATGGCCGACGACATGAAGGACGCGGCGTGATGACTGAGATCGACATCCCAACCGACAATATCCGCGTATCGTTCAAGGACGACATCGACCTGACCAAGCCTGTGGCGATGCTTCTCGCGGTTGCCAAAGACGGTGTTGAGCCGAACGTCTGGTATGCGCCGCAGGCTGACCGGCTAGCCCCGTCCCCCGAAACCGCCCGCTACTTGGAAGAGCGCGAGGCCGCGAGGGCGGAACAGTCGTCCCCCGAAGCCACCGCTAGACGACAGGCCCTGCGGGACGCCCGAAGCCTTATCGCCGCCGAGACCATACCGGCCGACGAATGGAAAGGCTGGGTCTGCGATGGCGAGGAAACTTACGCTGGCAGCGTCGAGGAGCTGGTCGAAAATCTCATCGATATCGGCGCCCCGTCGCCGAGTTATTGCTACGCCACGATCGCAAAGGGTTTCGACTTCGACCTGGAAGACGCCATCGAAAACTACCTCATGGACGAACACCATGAGGACGCGGAGTGCCGAGATCTCCCCAAGCTGATCGACTTCTTCAATGAGTGGAAGAAGACCGAGACAGTCACGACCTACTGGCCCGGCTCGACCGTCGTCGTCATCGACGCCACCCGCTTCGCTGAAGAGATCGCGGCAGCCAAGGCGTTGGTCGCCGAGGCGGAGGCCGCCCGATGACGCCGATGATCCCATCCAACCGCGACTTGGCGTTCGACGGCAATCTGACCCAGGCACGCTACGAACTGCACAAGGCGATCGACCGGGGAGGTGAGGCCGAACAAGCCGCCTGGAGCCGGAACTGGGGCGAAGCGGCGCTCACCCACGCTGAGGGCGTCTCGCCTGACTGGGACGAGAGCGGACCCAGCGAACGCCTCATTCAGGCGGCCAGTCGGGCAACCGAAATCGCCGCCAACCTTCACGCCGCCCTCCATCGGGATGCACCCGTCATGAGCACGGCGAAGGAACACCTCAGCAGCCTGCGTCGCCAGCTGCTGACGATCAACGAATGCCTTGATGCGGAAGACGAATGAAAGTCCTTGTCCAGCAACCCGCGCTGCAACGCGCGACCGCCCGCGTCGTCAGCGCCGTTGAACGCCGCAACACCATTCCGATTCTCTCCAACGTCCTGCTGCGGGCCGAAGGCGATCGGCTGTCGATCACTGCGACGGATCTGGACATCGAGGTCGTCGAGAAGCTGCCGGCCGAGATCGTCCAGGAGGGCGAGTTTACGGTCAGCGCCGCCACCCTGGCCGAGATCGCGCGCAACGCCCCGCCCGGCGCCGAACTGGCGATCGAGTGGGCCGATCACGACGACCCGCGCGCGACGGTCAAGTTCGGCCGATCGCGCTACCAGTTGCCGGTCCTGCCCGCAGGCGACTTCCCCATTCGCGGCGACCTCACCGAGGCAGTCTCGCTCACGCTGGACGCGGCCGTACTTCACCGGCTTCTCGACCGGGTGCACTTCGCCCAGAGCACGGACGAGACCCGCTATTACCTGAACGGCGTCCATCTCTGCATGGTGTCGGATGAGGGCGAGCGCGTGTTGCGAACGGTCGCCACTGACGGGCATCGCATGGTCCGCGATCAGACGCCGTGCGGGGACACCGAACGGATGCCGTCGGTCACCATCCCGCGCAAGGCCGCCAACGAGATGCGCCGGATCCTCGCCGACCTGAAGGACGCGGTGACGCTGGAGGTCGCCAGCACAGGCCTCGCGCTTCATACCGGAACGGGACGCCTGATCACCAAGGCTCTGGACGGCAGCTATCCTGACTATGAGCGGATCACACCCCGCCAGTGGGACCGCGAGATCACCATCGACCGCGCCCTGTTCAAGGAGGCGATCAAGCGCGTCTCCCTGATCAGCGGCGAGAAGTCGCGTTCGGTGAAGATGACGATCGCGGACGAGGTGCTGACGCTGACCGTGCGCAACATGGAGGCTGGCGTCGCGGCCGAGGAGATCGAAGTCAGGGGCGAAGGGCCGTCATTCGAGACCGGCTTCAACGCCAAATATCTGCTCGACCTGCTGGACCAGACCGATGCCGACCAGATGCTGTTCCGCGTCACAGACCCCGGCAGCCCGGCCCGCCTCGACCCCGGCCCCGGCGCGAAGAACGCCGAGGGCCTGGTCAATATCGTCATGCCGGTCCGCGTCTGACCGCCGCTTCACCGTCGAGGATCACCCATGAAGAACAAACTGTCCCACCTCAACGACCACCTGTTCGCCCAACTGGAGCGGCTCGGCGAAGAAGACCTGACGGTCGAACAGATCGAGGCCGAGGCCAAGCGCGCTGACGCCATCGTGGACCTGTCCGATCAGATCCTGCGCACGGCCGATCTGCATCTGAAGGCCGCCACGCTGATCGCCACCCACGGCGAACGCTTCCACGACAAGCTGCCCATGATCGCGGGGCCGTCCAGCCAATGAAGGGCCGCGCGATCAGGTACACCGCCGAGGAACTGGACTGGATCGCCGAACGGCGGACCTGGTCGCGCGACGCCCTTCACCGGGCGTTTGTGGGCCAGTTCGGCCGCTCGGACGTCTCGCGCATCAATCTGAACTCTCTCTGCAAGCGGAAGGGCTGGATGACCGGCCGTACCGGCTGTTTCGCTAAAGGGCAGGCGCCGGCGAACAAGGGCAAGCCGTGCGCGGAAGGCCGGGGCGGACGGCACCCGAACGCCCGGCGGACGCAGTTCGTCAAGGGCGCGAAACCCCACACCTGGCGTGGCGCGGGCCATGAACGGATCGACGCCAAGGATGGCTACGTCATCCTGATTGTTGACGAACCGAACCCTTGGACCGGGGCCGCCACCCGCCCGGTCCACAAACACCGCTGGCTATGGGAAAAGGCCAACGGCCCGATCCCCGAAGGCAAGTGCCTGAAGTGCCTCGACGGCGACAAGACCAACACCGATCCGTCCAACTGGACTTTAATCGATCGCGGCGTTCTCCCGCACCTGAATGGCGGCCGGCACAAGAAGCGCCTCGCCTTCGACGAAGCCGCGCCCGAACTGAAGCCCGTCCTGATGACGGCGGCGAAGCTGAAGCACGCCGTTCACCAGCGTCGAAAAAGTAGAACTGAAGGATCGGTGACATGAGCGAGCGCGAACGCATCGCCGCCCGCATTCGCGCTCTGCGGGCCAAGACGGTCGAGAACGGCTGCACCGAGGCCGAGGCCATGGCGGCGGCCGAGAAGCTCGCCCGGCTGCTGGCCGACTACAACATGACGATGGACGAGGCCGATCTGCGCGCCTCACCTTTCGGCGACCATGTGCATGACGCCGCCGGCACCGTCGGCCTGAAGCTTTGGAAGCCCGCAAGCGCGATCGCCAAGCTGACCAACACCCGGTACTGGACCGGCGGCCGCGCCGCGCCGACCCGGATCACCTTCGTCGGCCTGACGCACGAGGTTGAGATCGCCGCCTATCTGCTGGCCATCTGCGAACGCGCCATGCGAACGGAATCGGCAGCGATCATGCGTGCCGTCAGCCGCCTGCCACACATCAAACAGGCCGCTCGCGTGATGCCCTTCCTTGACGGCATGGCCGATCGGCTCGCCGCACGGATCCTCGCAATGATCCCGCCCCATCCGCCGGGCCGTGGACTTGTCATCCTGCGCAATGCCCTAATAACCGAAGAGCTGGCCAGGCGCGGTGTCGAGATCGAGACGGGATCCGCTAGGCGGCCGATGAACTGGGGCGCCTACCACGGTCAGCGCGCCGGCGACGGCGTCACCCTCAATCCCGGCGTCGCCGCAACCTCGGCCGCGAGGGTGCTGCGATGACACCTTCAATCTTCGGCGTGGAAAGCTTCTGCCGCTCGGTCGGCATCGAACAATTCTGCCAGCTGGGTTCGTCTTTCCAACGCAACCTCGAGCGCTATCCGAACCTCCGTAAGAATCGGGGTGCCGAAGGCTGGAAGCCACCCAGTCAAACTCCTTCGAGCGGCCGCGACCTCACGATCGACCGCCGCCAGCGCTTCGCCCAAAAGTCCGGCAAACGAAGAGAAAATCAACATCTCCCGAGCCGAGCCGAGATCCGCGACCTTGAAGTCCATCAAGAGTTGACGGGTGTAACTCAGATCCCGGCTGAGCGACTCGGCGTCCGCGACTTCCGGCTTGTCGGCCAACATCACTTCGCAGGAACGAAGACGCTCAACCGTCAAATCGGCGAAGGCGGATGCAATCGCCCGGATGGACTCCCTTCGAGTTTCTCTGTCGATGCGGGCTTGTTTCAGGCGCGACCTGTCGTCCGCGTCCCTCAAAGCCCGGGCATGGGCTGCTTGCCGCTCGCCAACAGCCCAGGTGCCGACAATCGCTGCTATCGAACCAAGAGCTTGGATCCAGGCGGCGGTTGCAGGGTGCTGAATGAAGGCGGCGACATCGCCATTGGGCACGAAGACAACAGCAAGGGACGCGCCGATCAAAACTGCGACGTCCAAGGCCGAAACAATTATCACGGGAGCAAATCGAAACATTTCGACGAAGCTGCCACGACAGAGGCCGCGTGACCATGGGAGCCGCAGAACGCCTGCCCATGATCGGCCCAGTGACCGAGGCGCGCATCCAGTCCGCCTTCGCGGAGGCCGCCGTTGTCACGGCCGCCGCCGCCTGCAAGGTGATCGGCTGCGACCCGAAAACCCTGCGCGAAATGTCCGACGCCGGCATCATCCGGACCGTCCGCGTGGGGGCCGGAAAGACGCGCGGTTACACCGAGGGTGACATCCGCGCCTATCTGACCGAGAGTGACGCGCCATGTCCGTCTATAAGCCAGCCAAGAGCCCGTACTTCCAATACGACTTCCAAATCAAAGGTCGTCGATTTCACGGCTCGACGGGCGTTGAAACGCGCCGAGCGGCCGAAGAAGTAGAACGCCGCATCCGCGTCCAGGCCGCTAAGGGCGAACTGGACGACGCCAGCCGCATGACGTTGGACGAGGCGGCGGCCAGATGGTGGGACGAGCACGGAACGACATTGAAAGGCGGCGATCGGCTCGAGGGCCGCATCGAGCGCGCCGTCACAGCGATTGGCCCTAAGACGCCGATCGGAGACATCACGACAGACGTTGTCGCGCGCGGGATCCAGCGCCGTCGCGGCATGACCTTCGCCAAGGCTGAAGGGAAGGCCGCCAAACAATACCTGCCGTCGAATGGCACGGTGAACCGGGACATGATCGACAGCCTTCGGCCGATCCTAATACGTGCCCGCAAGGTGTGGGGCGCCACCCTGCCCGAAATCGACTGGCAGGCGCTTCGGATGAAAGAGCCGAAGCCCAAGCCGAAAGAATTTGCCGCTGGCCAGCTGGACCTGGTGCTGGCCGAGGTCCGCCCGCACTGGCACGACATGGTCCGCTTCGCCGCGCGATACGGCTGCCGCCTGTCCGAACTCTTCTTCAGCCTCGACGACATCGATGTCGCCGACCCGACGCGGGCGCGGGTCAGGCTGAGAGAACGCAAGGGCGGCGACGACCACGTGATCCCGATCCTGCCGGCCGACGCCGCCATGCTTGCCGCACGCAAGGGCAGGGCGAAGGCCGCGAAGCTGGACACGGTGTGGTTCCGGGAGATGAAGCCGCCAAAGTTCGGTCAGGCCAAGCTGCGGGCGCTGACCTATAACGGGGCCTCGATCGCCTTGCGTCGCGCCATGACGACCTCAGGCCTTCGCGCCAGCAAGGGCATGAAGGGCGCCCACGATCTGCGCCACCACAGCGCCATGACCGCTCTTCGCGCGACCGGCAATATCCGCATGGCCCAGCGCCTTCTAGGCCACGCCGATATCAAGTCGACGATGGTCTATGCCCACGCCGTCGAGGACGATGTGCGCGCGGCGCTTGAGGCGATGTCACGGAATAGTCCCGAACCAGTTACGGACGCCCCTGAAAAAACGGCGACAAACAAATGACTAAGCGGTCTGGCACGGACGCTTCATAACCCACAGGTCGGCGGTTCGATCCCGCCTCCAGTCACCATTTTGTTGTTGGTCAACAGTAACTTAAGTCGTCCTTGGTTTGGGTCGTTTCACGCGTAGACCCATCAGCTTCGCGATATTCATCCAAACGTCCATTTTTCGGCCGCAAGTTTAAGGCTGAACTCGACCCGTAGCGGACGATAGTTTTCTCTTTGCCTAGGATCTAATTGACATCGCGAAGGCTTTAAATTGAAGCGGAAGTACATCCAGATGGACTGTCGAGTCACTCCGGCCTGCGCCGATGACGCTTGGACGATAACCATGTCTCGCTGTTCCTAATGACCTTCCTGCCTCCTTCAGTGGAGACAGTTCAGCATTAGACGGACAGGACCAAGCTTAAGGCGCCGAATGCACTCTCCGCCGCATGTTGTTCACAATCAGTCCAGCTTGCGCATACGCTGAGCGAGGAGATGCGTATTGCGAATAGAGGCTGTGAAGATACGCTCTATCCCAGTCCGTCATCCCGGGGCCGGCGTCGTCAAACAGATTAAGCACGGTTTCGTAAGAACTGGTTTCGGCCGCCATGTCGATCTGGGCCAAGGAGATCATGGCAATATAATCACCGAGTTGCCCAGCGCTGACCGACCCGGTTTTCGAGAGATCGACGATGACGATGACTTTATACAGCGCGTCGACCGTCTGATCGGTCAGGCGAGAACCCGTGGTGGCCTCGACTATGGGCGCGAAGGCAATCGGGCAATCGTATCCGCCACAACCCGCCGCCTCTGCGATGTCTGGAGAGATGAACCGGGGTTGGTCGCCTGGCACGCGCACTGCCCTTGAGCCGAACTTATCGACCGGCATACTCAGTGACCACCAGCGCACTGGCTTTTCTGAGATCTGGAATGCCTGCAGTGGTGCCGGCCCTCGATCAAGGCCGCCTACACCAACGCGAAACAGTCTGGCGTCGTTTTCGACCATTTTCTGCGCCAGGGCAGACCCGTCGTTGGTGAAGATGATCACAAGGTTCGGGTCGCAACCGGGCTGTCCCGGACGGAGATGCAACTCGGCCGAAATGTCGCTGACCCGGTCGAGAATCGGCTGTGCCGCCTCCGGACGCAGGTTGACCGTCGCCGGACATATGGGCCCTCGCCAACGCGCTAGACCGCGACCAGTCGCCGGAGCCGCCACACGTCCGACGAAACCATGCACCGCATCCCGCTCGGGCACGCCGGTGACTTCAACCTCCGGCAATGTGGCCAATTGCGGCTCTGTTGCCGGAGCCGGCTGGAGCGGCGTGGCCAACAGTAGGGCAGACAAGATTGAGACTGAAAGCATCAAACGGCTCGCTTCGATGTTGGAGGTGGATGCTAGCGCCTTAAGCCTGAGGGTGACGCCCGAACGATCGCTAAGTTCAGCCCAAAGTAGTGTCCGCTAGCCACCCTCAGCGGAACTTCAAAGTGTCCGCTGCTAGGCCGCGCATTCTCGACGACGGAAACGCATCAGGTCATTGCCCTGTAATTGAGCCTGGTTCAGCACGCAATGCGCGTTGCTGGAGATGTGGGTCTGTGCATTATCCCGCCTCCAGTCACCATTTCCACTATGCTGAGCAAAGTCGTCAGTTCAAAGCGGTCCAGGCGGAATGCCGACGATCGAGCGGTCGTATTGCACGGCGTCTCGGCTCTGAATTTCGCGAAGTTCCTTGCGCTTGGCCTCGACCAGAGCAGCATATTGCTCAGGCGTATAGCAGATGGTCTGCTCAAGCCTGCGACCTGTCAGGGCTCGCCGCTCGCAGACGCGGCGCGCCCGGGGAGGGGGCGCTGCTTGGTCCTCAGCGGCAACCTGAGGTGACGGCGCTGTCGTCGCTGGAGGGGTTTGAGCTAATGCTTGCAATGCTAGCGTGGATGCAAAGGCCAATGATGTTGCGAACATGCGTGTCTCCTTGATGATCTACGGTCTCATGTCTCGTCCCAACTATCAAATACAACGCGCGCAGCGATCGATCGTGAGTTGCGCGTAACGACTGCCGTTGCTTTGGCTGGCTGCAACCTGCGCCGTTGTGCTGCGTTTTTCGGTCGAGCTTTCAACCTTGACCGGAGTTTCGTCGTGACGATCCGAACCAAAGCCCTGATGGCGGCCGTCGCCGCAATGACGCTGGGCGCGGCCGCCTGCACCCAGGCCGAGCAGGAAAAGACCGAGGCGCATGCCGAGGCTGCCGCCGACAAGACGGCCGATGTGGCGTCTCAGGCCGGGGAAGTGATCGAGGGCGGCGCGATGAAGGCGGCGCAGGCGGTCGAGAGCGGCGCCGGCAAGGTCGCCGACAAGCTGGAAACCGAACAGGCCGAAGCGGCGGCCGAGGGCAAGCCCGGCGCGATCGATCCCGCGACCGACCAGCGCGTGCCGGGCAATAACAACTAAAAGTCGATCAGGCGGAAGGCGGCGCGCCGCCTTCCGCCAGGATCGCATCGATCAGGGCGCGGGCTTCCTGGCTGGACCAGTCCGCCTCGCCCTTCATGACAGCCCGAATGCGGCCCTGACGATCCAGGACGATGGTCTGCGGCATGGCGCCCTTGCCGGGAAACTCGAACGGCAGCTGGAATTTGGCGTCGCTGTAGAAGGGCAGGGGCGCGTGGTCGGCCAAGAAGCGTTTCGCTTCGGCTGCGGCTTCGGGCGTGGCGTCGACGTTGATCGGCAAGACGACCAGATCCTCGTTCGCCTCATAGGCCTTCGCCAGCGCCTGAAGCGTGGGCATCTCCGCCTTGCAGGGCGCGCACCACATCGCCCAAAGGTTCACGACCACGACCTTGCCTTGAAAGGCCGAGAAACGAACGGCTGTGCCGGTGCCATCGCGGAACGCGTATTCGGGCGCCGACTTCGCCTCGGCCGGGGTCGACAGCGCGGCCAGGGATCCGACCGCGAAGCGCGCCAGATCGCTTTTCGGCGCCTCGGCGGCGGTTGTGGTCTGTTCGACTTGCGCCTTCTGGCGATGATTGGCGTATAGCGACATCGCCATGCCGCCGGCGCCGGCGATGGTGCTGACGACGACGACCGCGCCGACGACCGCCCAGATCGCCTTTCTTGAGCCGCTCATGACCGAAACACCTTCTTCCGACGCCAATCCATCCGGCGGTTCGACTGCGCCGGTGAAGCCCGCGGGTCAAGACATGTGGGGCGGACGCTTTTCGTCGCGCCCTGCCGAGATCATGCAGGCGATCAATGTTTCCATCGGCGTCGACCAGCGCCTGTGGCGTCAGGATCTGGCCGGATCGCGAGCCCACTGCCGCATGCTGGCCAAGCAAGGCATCATTTCACAGGCCGATGCGGACGCGATCCTGGGCGGGCTGGAAGTCATCCAGTCCGAGATCGAGGCCGGAACCTTCCCGTTCCGTGACCAGTTCGAGGACATCCACATGAATGTGGAGGCGCGCCTCAATGAACTGATCGGCGAGCCGTCGGGCCGGCTGCACACGGCGCGCAGCCGCAACGATCAGGTCGCGGTCGATTTCCGCCTGTGGGTCCGCGACGCCTGCGATCGCTCGGTCGCGCAGTTGAAGGCGCTGCAGGCCGCGTTGCTGACGCGCGCCGAACAGCATGCCGGCGACCTGATGCCCGGCTTCACCCATTTGCAGACCGCCCAGCCGGTGACCCTGGGGCACCATCTGATGGCCTATGTCGAGATGTTTGGCCGTGATGCCGGACGTTTCGCCGACGCCCGCGCTCGGATGAATGAAAGCCCGCTGGGAGCCGCAGCCCTGGCCGGTTCGCCATTCCCCATCGATCGCCAGGCGACGGCGGCGGAACTGGGCTTCAACCGGCCGATGGCTAATAGCCTGGACGCCGTGTCGGACCGCGACTTCGCGCTGGAAAGCTTGGCCGCCGCCTCAATCACGGCCGGGCATCTGTCGCGCTTGGCTGAGGAGATCGTGGTCTGGATGACGCCGATGTTCGGTTTCGCCAGCCTGCCCGACGACCTGACCACCGGCTCGTCGATCATGCCGCAGAAGCGCAATCCGGATGCCGCCGAACTGGTGCGGGCCAAGACCGGGCGGATCATGGGTTCGCTGGTCGCTCTGTCCACGGTGATGAAGGGCCTGCCGCTGGCCTATTCCAAGGATATGCAGGAGGACAAGCCGCCGGTGTTTGAGGCGTTCGACGCCCTGGATCTGGCCTTGGTCGCGATGACGGCGATGGTTTCGGCCCTGCAACCCAACACCGAACGAATGGCCCAGGCGGCGGGCGCGGGCTTTTCGACTGCGACGGACCTGGCCGACTGGCTGGTGCGCGAACTGAACTTGCCGTTCAGGAAGGCGCACCATGTGACGGGGGCGGCGGTCAAACAGGCAGAGAAGCTGGGCGTGGATCTGTCGCAACTGCCGCTGGAAGAAATGCAGAAACTGGAGCCGGGGATCACCGAAGCGGTTTACAAGGTGCTGACCGCCGAGGCTTCGTGCCAAAGCCGCCAAAGCTATGGGGGAACCGCGCCGGAACAGGTCCGTGCGCGCATCGCCGACTGGAGAGCCCGCCTTTGAAAAAATCTCTGATCCTCGCGGGCGCGCTCGCCCTCCTGACCTCCGCCTGCGGCCGGATGGCCGATCTGGAATCGCCGGTGCGCGAGACCGAGCGTGCGCCGCGCAGCAGCCGCGCGCCGGGTCTGCCCGAGCCGGCGACCATGAACCGTCCGTCCAGCAGCGTGCCGATCGACGGCGGCCCGTCCAACCCGATCGGCGCCGGCGCCGCCCAGAACGACCCGCGGTAAGTTGCACCATTTCGATCTGAAGGAAGGCGCCCTCCATGCTGAGGGCGTGCCGCTGGAGCTTATCGCGGACGAGGTCGGCACGCCGGCCTATGTCTATTCGACCGCGACCCTGAAGCGGCACTACGGCCTGCTGCGCGCCGCCGCCGATGCGCATCGCGACGCTCTCGGCGAGGCCCTGATCGCCTTTGCGATCAAGGCCAACTCCAACCTGTCGGTGCTGGCGACCCTGGCGAAACTGGGGTCGGGCGCAGACACGGTGTCCGAGGGCGAAATCCGCCGCGCCTTGGCCGCCGGTGTGCCGTCCGACCGGATCATCTTCTCCGGCGTCGGCAAGACCGATGTGGAAATGGCCTTCGCCATCAGCGTCGGCGTGCGTCAGATCAACGTCGAATCCGGCGCCGAGCTGGATCGGCTGATCGCCGTTGCAGCCATGATGGATGCGTCGCCGGCCATCGCCGTCCGGGTCAATCCGAACGTGGGCGCGGGCGGCCACGCAAAGATCACCACGGGCGGCAAGGGCGACAAGTTCGGCGTGCCGGTCGAGGAGGCGATGGACCTCTATGCCCGCGCCTCGGCCTCGCCCCATGTCACGCCCGTCGGACTGGCCTGTCATATCGGCAGCCAGATCACTGACCTTGAGCCGCTGAAGGCCGCCTTCGAGGTCTTGGCGGACATGACGCGCAAACTGCGGGCGCAGGGTCATGCCGTGACCCGCCTGGATCTGGGCGGCGGGCTGGGCGTGCCCTATTCAGGCGGGACTGAGCCGCCGTCGCCGGCTGAGTATGTCGCCATGGCCGCGCGGGTTCTGAGCGGGCTGGATGTCGAGGCGGCGTTCGAACCGGGCCGGCTGCTGGCCGCAAACGCCGGGGTGTTGCTCAGCCAGGTGATCCAGGTCAACGAACGCTCGGACGGACGGCGCTTTTTGGTGCTGGACGCGGCGATGAACGACCTGATGCGGCCGGCCCTGTACGACGCCTTTCACGACATCCAGCCGGTCAATCCGCGCGAGGGTAAGGCGACGTCCTATGACGTGGTCGGGCCGGTGTGCGAGACGGGCGACACCTTCGCGCGTGACCGCGCGCTGCCGCCGCTGGAGGCCGAGGACCTGATCGTCTTCACCGGCGCGGGGGCTTACGGCGCGGTGATGTCCAGCGAATACAACAGCCGGCCCCTGATTCCCGAGGTGCTGGTGGATGGCGATCAGTGGGCCGTGATCCGGCCACGTCCGACGTATGAAGAGATGCTGGACCGCGAGCCGTTCGCCGATTGGCTTTGATCGCCGATTCTTCTCGACCGTTATAAAGTAACACGCTATAGGGCCGGTCATGTCCTCCGGTCCCGAACAGTCCGTCATGCTTTCCCTGCTGGGCGGCGGCTTCGTTGCGGCCTTCCTGCATGCGGCCCTGCCGACCCACTGGCTGCCCTTCACCCTGGTGGGGCGGGCGCAAGGCTGGCGGCCGTCGCGGATCCTGATGGCGGTGACGGCGGCGGGTCTGGCCCATATCGCCACGACGGCGGTGGTCGGTGGTCTGATCGTGGCGGCGGGTCTGGCGCTGGATCAGTGGATCGAGGGCGTGCTGCCCCACCTGGCGGCGGTGCTGCTGTTCCTGTTCGGCGCCTTCTATCTGGCGCGCGCGACCCTGAAGCGCCCGGCCATGGCCGGTGGTCCTGCGGTCGAGACGCCCGAGCCGGCCGTGTCGGACAAGGCCGCCTTCCTGGGTCTGGTCGCCATGATGGCGGTCTCGCCGGGTGAAGTGCTGCTGCCCATCTATCTGTCTTCGGCCTCGGCGGGTCTTGGCGCCCTGGCGCTGCTGACGGTGGTGTTCGCGGCGGGGACCATCGCCGGCATGGCGGTCTTCACGGCATTGGCCAGCGCCGGCGCCTCGATCCTGCGGCTGGAACGCTGGGCGCGATATGAGGGGGCGGTGCTTGGCGTGGCCCTGATCGGTCTTGGCCTAGTCGTCGCCATGCACCAACACTGACGCGATATTACATGATAACATTCAATGCGTTATCATGTATCGGCTTGGCTGTTTCGCCAGAGGGCGTATAGGCGAGCCATGAACGCCGCGCACGACCACAGCCCCAGCCACCGGCATGACCACGATCATGCGGATCACGGCCATGGGCATTCTCACAGTCACCACGGACACAGCCACAGCCACGGCGGTCATAGCCACGGTCCGGTGGACACCGGCGACTGGCGCTACGCCGTCGGCCTGGTGGTCAATCTGCTGTTCGTGGCGTGCGAGTTCGGCGCCGGCCTGATCGCGGATTCGACCGCCCTGTTGGCCGACGCCGGGCATAATCTGTCGGACGTGCTGGGTCTGGCCATGGCGGGCGGGGCGGCCTGGCTGGCGCGACGCGGCGCACATGGAGCGGCGGGCGGTCGGCGGACCTATGGTTTCGGCAAGGCGACGGTGCTGGCGGCGCTGGGCAATGCGTTGCTACTGATCTTCGCTTGCGGGGCCATCGCCTTCGAGGCCGTGCGGCGGTTCAACGAACCCGCCCCGGTCGGGTCGGGCGTCATCATGGCGGTCGCGGGCATCGGCTTCGTCATCAACCTGGGCACCGCGCTGCTGTTCATGAAGTCGCAGCACGACCTGAATGCGCGCGGCGCCTATCTGCACATGATGGCCGACGCAGGCGTGTCGCTGGGCGTGGTGCTGGCCGGCGGGCTGATCATGATGACCGGCTGGTCGGTGGTCGATCCGCTGGTCAGCCTGGCGATCGTGGTCGTGATCCTGTGGTCGACCTGGGGCCTGCTGAAGGACTCGGTCAATCTGGCCATGGACGGCGCGCCGACAGGCGTGGACGTGCCGGCTCTGGAACAGGCGCTGGTCCGCCTGCCGGGCGTGCGAGCCGTGCATGATCTACACGTCTGGGGATTGTCGACGACCGAGACGGCCCTGACCGCCCACCTGGTCCACGACCGCGCCGACACGGCGGCGCTGATCTGCGAGGCCCAGGCCGTGGCGAAGCGCTACGCCATCGGCCATACGACACTGCAACTGGAGACCGAGCCGCTGCCGGATTGCCCGGGCTGCTGAGCCGTTAGGCCTGTTCGAACGTCACTGGCGCGCCCCAGAACTGGGACACCAGTTCCGACTGCGGCCCGGCCTGGCCGGTGGTCAGGAAGTCGCGGCGCCCGCTGTCGCCCAGATCGTATTCGGGGTGCGCCTTGAAATAGCGCTCTAGCGCATCCGCCACCGCCGTCGGCTGTTCGATCAGAACGGTGCCGGCCGGCAGGGCCTGGGCGAACAGCTCGGCGACGATCTCATAGTGGGTGCAGCCCAAGATGGCCTTGTCCGGGTGGCGGCCGATGCGGCGACGCAGCGCATCGACGTGGTCGTCGATCACCACCTTCAGCTCCTCCGGCGGCGCGCCCAGCTCGATAAGACCCGCCAGGCCGGGGCAGGGCTCGGAAAAGACGGCGATGTCCTCGCGCCGCTTGTCGATCTCGATCTCATAGACGCGGCTGATGGCGGTGGCGGCGGTGCAGAAGACGCCGGTGATGTCGATGGAGGCGACCTTTTCGCCTTCCTGCGGGCGCTCGGCCTCGAAGCTCCAGGGCTTGCCGGTCGCCGCCTCGATGGTCGGGACGATGATGCCCAGAATGTTGACCGGGCGGCCAAGACGCTCGCGCAGACCCGGCAGCCAGGTCTGTTGCAGGCGGCGAAGCGCAATGGCGCTGGCGGTGTTGCAGGCCAGGACGACGACGGAGGCGCCGGCCTCGAACAGTCGCTCGCAGCCGGTTTTCGTCAGTTCGACGATGTCTTCGCCACCGCGCCCGCCATAAGGGGCGTGGGCCTGGTCGGCCAGATAGACGAAGTCCCGCTGGGGGAAGCGTCGGGTCAGTTCGCGGTGGACGGTCAGGCCGCCCACGCCGGAGTCGAAAACGCCAATAGCCATGGCCCGGCTTTAGAACAGTGCGACGACGTATCCAACCGGATTGGCGACAAGTTTATCCCCGCGTCAGGTGACGGGGCCGATCCGTGCGCCTAAGTGTATCGCAACCATGATCTTGTTTCGGAGCATTCCATGCATAGACGCCAGCTTCTCATCGCGGGCGGCAGCCTGATGGCCCTGTCGGCCTGCGCTTCCACAGGCGCGACCTCGGGCAGGTCCGCTGCGGCGCCGTCCGCCGCCAGCGTCGCCGAGGAAGCGCGCATCGCCCGCGCCGTCCTGCCCCGCCAGACGCCGCGCGCCGAGCTGCTGCAGGCCTGGACCGGAAAGTATGATGGCGTTCCGCCCTTCGACAAGGTGACGCCGGCCAAGCTGCGCGAAGCCATGCTGGAAGGCATCGAACTGCAGCGCGCCGACATCGCCGCCATCGCCAACAACCCCGAGGCCCCGACGTTCGCCAACACCATGGCGGCGCTGGAGCTGGCCGGCGAGCCGCTGGACCGGGCGTCCAACGTCTATGGCGTGATGACCTCCAACATCGGCGGCGAAGCCTATGACGCGGTCGACACCGAGCTGTCGCCGCTGCTGTCCGCTGCTTCTGACGAGATCACCTTCAACGAGAAGCTGTTCCAGCGGGTCAAGACCGTCGCCGACACCGCGGACGCGGCGGGCCTCAGCGCCCAGCAGAAGCGTCTGGCCGAGCGTCGCCGCGACGCCTTCATCCGTTCGGGCGCCAATCTGGACGCGGCCGGCAAGGCCGAACTGGGCCGGATCAACACCGCCCTGTCCAACGCTTTCACCCGCTTCGGCCAGAAGGTCGTCGCTGACGAGAACGCCTGGACCCTGATCCCGAACGAAGCCGGTCTGGCGGGCCTGCCGGCCTCGAACAAGGCCGCCGCCGCCGGCGCGGCGCGCAGCCGCAGCCTGCAGGGCTGGGCGATCCTGAACACGCGTTCGGCGGTCGATCCCTTCCTGACCTTCGCCGACGACCGGGCCTTGCGCGAGCAGGTGTGGAAGAAGTTCGTCAATCGCGGCGACAACGGCGACGCCAACGACACCAACTCGACCATCGCCGAGATCGTGAAGCTGCGCGACCAGCGCGCCAAGCTGCTGGGCTATCGCAACCACGCCGAACTGCGCATGCAGGACACGATGGCCAAGACCCCGGCCAATGCTCAGGCCCTGATGGACCGCGTCTGGGCGCCGGCCAAGGCCCGCGTCGCCGAGGAAGTCGCCGACATGAAGGCGATCGCCGGCTTCGACATCGAGCCTTGGGACTACCTCTACTTCGCCGAGAAGGTGCGTAAGGCCAAGTACGACCTGGATCAGAACCAGCTGAAGCCCTACTTCGAGCTGAACGCGGTCCGCGCCGGCTCCTTCGCCATGGCCGAGCGCCTTTACGGCTTCCAATTCAAGAAGCTGCCCAAGGGATCGGTGCCGACCTTCGAGCCGGACGTCGAGGCCTATGAGGTCTATGACAAGAGCCGCGACGGCCGCCTGATCGGTCTCTACTACACCGACGACTACGCCCGTCCGGGCAAGCGTTCGGGCGCCTGGATGACCACCTATCGGTCCTTCTCGCAGCTGGACGGCTCCAAGGTCATCCTGGCGTCGAACAACAACAACTTCACCAAGCCGGAGCCGGGCGAGCCGGTCCTGATCTCGCTGGACGACGCCGAGACCCTGTTCCACGAGTTCGGCCACGCCCTGCACTATCTGTCGTCGGTGGTGACCTATCCGTCGTACGGCAATACGCCGCGCGACTTCGTGGAATATCCGTCGCAGGTGCACGAGCACTGGGTGCTGAGCCGCCCGATCCTGGACGGCTATCTGAAGCACTATCAGACGGGCGCGGCCATGCCGGCCGAACTGGTCAACAAGATCGAGGCCGCCGCCACCTTCAACCAGGGCTATGCGACGGTCAGCTATCTGTCCTCGGCCATCGTGGACATGGACCTGCACACCCAGGCCGTGCCGCCGACGGATATCGACGCGTTCGAAAAGGCGAGCCTGGCGCGGATCGGCATGCCCAAGGAGATCGTGATGCGGCACCGCCTGCCGCAGTTCAATCACCTGTTCACGTCGGACGCCTATTCGGCGGGCTACTACAGCTATCTGTGGTCCGAGACGATGGACGCCGACACCTGGGCCTATTTCGAAAAGTCCGGCGACGTGTTCAATCCGGACATCGCCGGCCGCTTCAAGTCGATCATGCTGGCCCCCGGCAACACCACGGACCGCGCCGAAGCCTATCGCGCCTTCCGCGGCCGCGACCCGGACGTGGCGGCCCTGCTGAAGGTCCGGGGCTTCCCGGTCTCTTGATCAAGGGCGCTAGCGCGCTTCGCGCTGCTTGAGCGCATTCGTGAACCTGACGGCCGGCGGAGCGATCCGCCGGCCGTTTCGTTTGGCTGAAACCTGGCCTAGAGCAGGTCGAGACCCGCGCAGATCCCGGAACCCCGCATGACCGTCGTCGCCTCCTACGTCTATCGCGACGGTCAGCGCGTGCGAGAGGCGCCGTTGACGCCCGAGGGGTTGGCGCTGGAGCCGGGCGAGTTCGTCTGGGTGGGGCTGTACGATCCGACGGACGCCGAGATCGATGTCCTGGTGGAACGGTTCAAGCTGCATCCGCTGGCGGTCGAGGACGCCTTGGCGGCGCACCAAATGCCCAAGGTCGAGGTCTATGGCCGCGAACTGTTCGTAGTGGCGCGCACGGCGATGAAGATCGATGATCGGCTAGCCTATGGCGAAACGCACGTGTTCGTCGGCGAAGACCATGTGGTCAGCATCCGCCACGGCTCGGCTCGCGCCCACAACCATCTGCGCACACAGCTGGAAGCCTCACCCCTTCAGCTTAAGAAGGGTCCCGACTTCGTCCTGCACGGCATTCTGGACTTCATCGTCGACGCCTATGCCCCCATCGTCGACGACGTCGAGGACAGCGTTCTGGAGATGGAGCAGCGGACGCTGGACGCCTTCCTGTCGCGCCTGGAAATCCGGCGGCTGTTCACCCTGCGCCGCGAGCTGCTGAAGTTCCGGCGCATCCTGGGGCCGATGGAAGAGGTGCTGGGACGGCTTCAGTCGCTGGACCTGCCCTGCATCGATCCGGACGTTCGGCCCTATTTCCGCGACGTGGGCGACCACGTGCGGCGGGTGAACAGCCGGCTCGGGGGATTGAACGACATCCTGTCGTCGGTGTTCGAAGTGGCCAACCTGCTGGAGCAGCAGCGTCAGGGCCTGATCACGCGCAAGCTGGCCGCCTGGGCCGCCATCCTGGCCGTGCCGACGGCCATCGCCGGCATCTACGGCATGAACTTCGAGCACATGCCCGAGCTGCGCTGGGAATACGGATACTATGCGGTCCTGGGCGTAATCGCGGCCATCTGCGCGGCGCTGTATGTGACGTTCAAACGGACGAAGTGGCTGTAGTCAGCCGCTGTTTCGCAGGCCTGCCGCCACGCCGTTGATGGCCAGAAGGATGCCCTCGCGGACGCGGGGGTCGTCGTCGCCTGCGCGGCGGCGGCGGATCAGTTCGATCTGGACGTGGTTCAGCGGCTCGACATAGGGCATACGCAGCCGGATCAGCCGGTCCAGCTCGGGCTGGCCGCCCAGCAGGGCGTCATGGCCGGTGATGGCCAGGATGGCGTCGTGGGTGCGCTGCCACTCCTCGCGGATTTCACCATAGACGCGCGAAGCCAGAGAGGCGTCGGGGACAAGGGTGGCGTAGCGGCGGGCGATGGTCATGTCGGACTTGGCCATGACCATCTCCATGTTCTGGACTAGGGTCTTGAAGAAGGGCCAGGCCTCGGCCATCGCCTTCAGCTCGCCCATGTCCTTGCCCTGCACGGCCGAGCCGAAGCCGAACCAGCCGGGCAGCATGACCCGGCTTTGCGACCAGCTGAACACCCAGGGAATGGCGCGCAGATCCTCGATCCGCGTCGAGGCGGTGCGCGACGACGGCCGCGAGCCGATCTTCAGATCGGCGATCTCGGCGATGGGGGTAGCGGCGCGGTAGTAGTCGACGAAGCCGTCGGTCTCATAGACCAGCTTGCGATAGGCGGCCATCGAACGCGCCGACAGGTCCGACAGGGTCGCGCCGTGTTCGGCGGTGAAGGCGTGATCCGTCCCCTTGCCCAGCGAGGCCAGCATGGCGCCGCAGGTCAGCGCGTCCAGATTGCGAAGCGCGATTTCCGGCTCGCCGTATTTGTTGGCGATGACCTCGCCCTGCTCGGTGGTGCGGATGCAGCCCTGGACCGTGCCTTCGGGCTGGGCCAGGACGCCGGCGAAGGACGAACCGCCGCCGCGCCCGACCGTGCCGCCGCGCCCATGGAACAGTTGCAGCTTCAGCCCATGCTTCTGCGTCACCTCGACCAGGGCGCGCGAAGCCTCGTGCAACTCCCAGCCCGAGGTCAGGTAGGAGCCGTCCTTGTTCGAATCCGAATAGCCGATCATCACCTCCTGGACCCCGCGCGCCTTGGCGACGGCGAGGGCGGACGGCTCCTGCAACAGCCGCTCCAGTGTGGGGCGGGCGGCGCGAAGGTCTTCAATGGTTTCGAACAGAGGCGCGGCCTGGATGGGACAGGCGGCGGGGTCTTCGGGTCGGTAGAGA
The DNA here is from genome assembly GCF_027886425.1 of Brevundimonas vesicularis. Classification (NCBI taxonomy): domain Bacteria; kingdom Pseudomonadati; phylum Pseudomonadota; class Alphaproteobacteria; order Caulobacterales; family Caulobacteraceae; genus Brevundimonas; species Brevundimonas vesicularis. Next base: position 665,671 of record NZ_CP115671.1, read on the forward strand.
CCGACCTCCCTGAGCAGCAGATAGACTTCCAGCAGGTCGGACGCCGCGTCGGTCTTGGACACGATATGGGTGCGGATCGCCTGGGGCCCGAAGGCGGCGAGTGCGGTCGCGGCCGCCTGAAGGATGGCGCGCTCCTTCAGGGTTTCCGGCTCATAGTCGGCATAAGGGCTGAACAGCAGGCGCGACGAGGCCAGTTCGGCGGCCAGCACCTTCAGGCGACCTTCCTCGTCCAACGCCAGATAGTCGGACTGGACGCCCGCGACCTTCAACAGGTCGGCGACGACGCGTTCGTGGACGTCGGCGTTCTGGCGCATGTCCAGGGTCGCCATATGGAAGCCGAACACCTCGACCGCCGTGATCAGGTCGCTGAGCCGGTCGTCGGCGAAGACGCCGCCGTGGTGCGACACCAGGCTGTCGTGAAGCGTCTTCAGATCGGCTTCGAAGGCGTCGGGGCCGGGATAGGGTTCGGCCTGGACCGCGGGGCGACGGGGCGGGGGGGCGTCGCCCAGCTTCTCGTGCGTGGCGGCCAGGCGAGCATAGACGCCGGTCAGGGCGCGGCGATAGGGCTCGTCCGCGCGGTGGGGCGACGGATCATGGGCGGCGTCGGCCAGGGCCTGAAGCTCGGGCGACACCTGGGCCAGTTCGGCCGCGAGGCTGAGTTCGGCGCCCAGGGCGTGGACCTCCTCCAGATAGAAGCTCAGCACGGCCCGCGCCTGGGTGCGGAAGGCGGCGGCCATGACCGTGGCGTCCACGTTGGGATTGCCGTCGCGGTCGCCGCCGACCCAGGTGCCGACGCGCATGAAGGGTTTCAGCTCGGGCGCGTCCAGCAGACGCCGCCAGGCCGACAACTGCTTGGGCGCGACGTGCAGGAAGATGCGGTCCAGGAAGGAGACGACGGTGTCGATCTCGTCCTGCACCACCAGGCCCTGGGTGCGGACCAGACGCGTGGCCCACAGGATGACGATCTGGCGGCGCAGGGGTTCGGCGATGGCCTCCAGGGTGCAGGCGTCGCCGGCCTTGTCGCAGGCGTCCAGCAGGTCGGTGATGGCGGCGATACGGTCGATGACGCTCTTGCGCCGGACCTCGGACGGGTGGGCGGTCAGAACGGGCGAAATCAGCGACTGATCCAGCAGGGCGCGCACGGCCTCGCGGTCCACGCCCTGGTCGGCCAGCCGCTTCAGCGCGCCTTCGGGCGTGTCGGGACGGGCGCCGGCCACGGCCTGGCTCTGGGCGCGACGGCGAGTCGAGCGGTCCTCTGCGATATTGGCCAGCAGCGAGAACAAGGCGAAGCCGTGCGCCAGGCCGGCCGCCTGATCCACCGACATGGCGGTCAGCAGCTTCTCAAGACGCTTGGCGGGGTGCGAGGCCGGGTCGCGGTGATAGGCAATCGAAGCCTGGCGCACCGCCTCGACATGGTCGAACAGGGCCTGGCCGCCCTCGTCGCGGATGATGTCGCCCAGAATGCCGCCCAGGAGTCGAACTTCGTCACGCAGGGCGTCATCAGCGGCGGGGCTCATCATCTTAAATATCCTGGGTCGGCACGGGGAGATGGGCATCTGGAAGGTCGAAGTCGCCCGCGTCAACGCACGATCCGTGACAGCCGCCACCAGAAATCACCGCGTCGATCATGGTGAACCGCCCGTTAGGGTTTCTTAACCGACGGCGCGCGATGATGCGGGCGTAGGATTCCAGATCGGTTCCACTCTTGCCCATGTTCGCCAAACGCCAATCCGCACTCGCCGCCACCGCCGGGACCGCCCCGCGCGCCAAGGATGGCCCGAGCCTGAAACCTGTCGTCGATGCCTTGAAGAAGCCGCCGGTCGCGGCGGGTCTCGCGGGCTTGCTGCTGCTCAGCGCCAGCGCCCTGTTCCTGACAGTGCTGGGTGATCCCAAGGCGGGAACACCCTCGGCCCATGTCGCGCTGGAACGCGAGGCGGCCGCAGCGCAAGCGCCGGCGCCGACGGGCTTCGAAGCCTTCTCCATGGGCGCGATGGGGCTTTATCAAAATCTGGCGGGCGGCGCCGATCCGACCGCGGGCGGCGACGCCGTCATCACCCTGCCGGACGGCGGCAGCGTCTCGGGTCAGGGCGCGCCCATCACGGCGCCAGTCCATGCCGCCTCTCCGTTGGCCAAGGCCCCCATCGCCGGCCTGTCGCAGCCCGGATCGAACGGTCCCCTGCCGATGATCGCGCCCGACGGCCGCGTGCCGGCCCAGGCCTATGCTCGCCCGTTCCGTCCGAACGGCAAGCCGCGCGTGTCGTTGATCGTCGGCGGCCTGGGCCTGAACGCCGTCACCACCCGCGCGGCCATCGAACGGTTGCCGCCGGAGGTTACGCTCAGCTTTGTGCCCTATGCCGACAATCTGCAGGGCTGGATCGACCAAGCGCGCGCGCAGGGCCATGAGGTCATGCTGGAAATGCCGATGGAGCCGACCGGCTATCCCGACAACGACCCCGGCCCGTATACGCTGCTGGCCGACGGCGGCGCCGACGACGTGACCGCCAAGATGGACTGGCTGCTGAGCCGCGCCACCGGCTATTTCGGCGTGACCAACTATCTGGGCGACCGGTTCGCCGGCTCGGACACGGGCATGAACGCCTTCCTGAGCGTCCTGCGCCAGCGCGGCGTCACCTTCCTGGACGACGGCTCGTTCCAACGTCGGCCGGGCGCTTGGGCGCGGGCCAGCGCGGACCGCGTCATCGACCGGACGCAGTCGCCCGCCGCCATCGTCGCCGCCCTGAACGGCCTCGAAGCCCAGGCCAAGCTGCGCGGTTCGGCCCTGGGGGCCGGCTTCAGCTATCCGGTGACGGTCGAGGCAGCCGCCCGCTGGACCGCCGGTCTGGAACAGCGCGGCCTGCAACTGGCGCCGGCCTCGTCCATGTCGATGCGGCCGGGGCGCTAGTGTCCGATCTCGACGCCTATCGGCCCAATGTCGGGGTCGTGCTGTTCAACCGCGACGGCCTGGTCTGGTACGGCCAGCGCCACGCCACGCCCGGTCCGCATAACTGGCAGTTCCCGCAGGGCGGCGTCGATGCGGGCGAGGATCTGGAAGCCGCCGCCCGCCGCGAACTGCATGAGGAAACCGGCGTCACCTCGATCGAACTGCTGGCGCGGACGGACGACTGGATCCTATACGACTTCCCGCCCGAAGCCATGAACAACGCCAAGGCCTGGCGCGGTTTCAAGGGTCAGAAGCAGCAGTGGTTCGCCTTCCGCTTCACCGGAGACGAGGCCGAGATCGATCTGGCGGCCGACGACGAGGTCGAGTTCGACGCCTGGCGCTGGGGGCCGCTGTCGGACGCCTGCGACCTGATCGTGCCGTTCAAACGGCCGGCCTATGAACAGGTCGTCGCCGCCTTCTCGCACCTGGCGGCATAGAAAAAGGGCGGCGCGAACGCCGCCCTTTCATAGTTCGCCTTGAAACGGCTCAGGCCGCTTCGGCCTTCTTCTCGGCCTGGCCTTCGATCAGCGGTTGGCCGGCGCCGATCTCGATACGGCGGGGCTTCAGCGCCTCGGGCAGCTCGCGCTTCAACGAGATCGACAGCAGGCCGTTGACCAGGTTGGCGTCGTTGACGACGACATAGTCGGCCAGCTGGAAGCGACGCTCGAAATCGCGCTCGGCCAAACCGCGGTGCAGATAGGTCTTCTGCGTCGCCGTATCGTCGTTGGCGGTCTTGCGGCCGGTCACGGTGAGCAGGTTTTCCTTCACCTCGATATTCAGCTCGTCGGGGCTGAAGCCGGCGACGGCGATCTCGATGCGATAGGCGTTCTCGCCCGTGGTCTCGATGTTATAGGGGGGATAACCCGTATCCTGGCTGGTCGCGCGCGAGGCGTTTTCCAGCAGATTGGCCAGACGGTCGAAGCCGACGGCCGAACGGTACAGCGGGGTGAAATCGTAGGTACGCATCAGCATCCTCCTGAGGATCAGCAAGGTTGAGCCGCCCGGCGTTTTGGCCCGGACGGTGGGAGATCAGATCGACGACCCGAAACCGGCGCCGTCAGTCTGGAGAACCCGAAATCGGCGTCCTCGGAAGCCAAGATGGGAACCGGCGAAACGGCGTCAAGGGCGCCGCCCGCACGATTTTGCTTGCGTCAAATCCGCCTGTGTCTCGCGAAGTTCATTTGCGCGGGCGGCCCGCCTGCCTATGGAGAACGACCTGAACCTGGAGCCCTCGATCATGCGCCTTGCCGTCTACGGCCTCGCCGCCGTCCTGCTGTCCGCCGCCCCCGCCCTGGCCCAACAGTCGCCCCAGACCCAGGGCGCGTGGACGCCGCCGCGTTCGGCCCTGTCCAGCGCCATGCCGAGCTTCTCCGACGACACGGCCTTGCAGAGCGCCATCGCCGCCGAGACCCGCCCCGCCGCCGACCGGGCGCGCGACGTCTATCGTCATCCGTATGAATCCCTGACCTTCTGGGGCCTGACGCCGGGCATGACGGTGGTGGAGATCGAGCCGGGCGGCGCCAGCTGGTGGCGGCACATCCTGGAGCCCTATGCGGCGGCGACCGGCGGGCGTTATGTGCCGGTCAATCGTCCGCTGGAAAGCATGGGCGTGGCGGATGGAACCGCCGACTTCATCCTGGTGGCCCGCGCCTTCCACAACTGGTCGCGCGACGGCCGGACCCAGCCGTATCTGCAGGCCTTCTTCAAGGCCTTGAAGCCCGGCGGCGTGCTGGCCGTCGAACAGCACCGCAGCGCGGAGGGTCTGAATGTCGCTGACGTCGCCCCCACCGGCTATGTGCCTGAAAGCTATGTGATCCATGAGGCGCGCAACGCCGGCTTCGTGCTGGAGGCGCGCAGCGAGCTGAACGCCAATCCCAAGGACGACCACGATCACCCGTTCGGGGTCTGGACCCTGCCGCCGATCCGCCAGTCGGCTGCGCGCAACGACCCGTCGGGCCGCACCCTGACGCCCGAGGAACGCGCCGCCTTCGACGCCATCGGCGAGAGCGACCGGATGACCCTGCGTTTCCGCAAGCCCGAATAGGCCGTCTTGCGTTTTGACCGGACCTGCGAACCCGATTAAGCCCAAGGCGTCAGGGTGCGTCGGACGCGGGTCCCGGCGTCCTGCGGAGGTTTTGAATGGCTGATCGTCTGGCGAGCGCGAGCGGATTGTCGCGTCGGTTTCTGCTGAGCGGCGCTGCGGCGCTGGGGCTGACCGGCGTGGCGGCTTGCGGGCGTAAGGACGAGGCCGCAAAGGCGCCCGCCGCGCCGCCCACACCCGCCGGGCCGCCGGAAGGCTCGCTGGAATGGGTAGTTGAGGGATCGTGGCGCTCGGCCCAGGACAAGGCGCGCGACGCCTTCCGTCACCCGATGGAGACGCTGCGGTTCTTCGGACTTCAACCCAAGATGACGGTGGTGGAGTTCTGGCCCGGCAGCGGCTGGTACACCGAAATCCTGGCGCCCTATCTGGCCAAGGGGGCGGGAACCTATGTCGCCGCCCTGTTCCCCGAGGGGCCGACCGCCGATCCGGCGCAGGCCGTGCTGAACACCGCCTTCCGCACCCGGTTCTCCAGCGACAAGAAGCTCTATGGAGAACCGCAGTTTTCGGTCTTCGGCGCGGGGTCCGGTCCGGTGATCGCGGCGGGTACGGCCGAGATGTGCCTGTTCATGCGGACCCTGCATGGCTGGATGGCGGCTGGCATTGCGGAAAAGGCCTTCGCCGACGCCTTCGCCGCCCTTCGCCCGGGCGGCATCCTGGGCGTCGAGCAACATCGACTGTCCCCGGCGGAGGACCAGGATCCGGTCGCGGCCAATGGCTATGTCCAGGAAGCCTTCGTGCGCCAGTTGGCGGCCGAAGCGGGCTTCGTCTTCGTCGAGGCGTCCGAGATCAACGCCAATCCGGAAGACACCAAGGACCACCCGTTCGGCGTCGATACCCTGGCGCCCACGCGCTTGACGGCGCCGCGCGGCGAACCGGCGGACCCCGCCTTCGACCGCTCCAAATATGACGCGATCGGCGAGAGCGATCGCATGACCTTGAAGTTCAGGAAGCCCGAGTGAACCGCGCCCAAGCCTTCGCCGCCAACGCCCCGCTGATGGGGGTTCCCGGCGCCTATCCGCCGCCCGGCGGAAAGGGCGACTGGTTTCGCGGCGCAGGCGGAATGCGGCTGCGCGCCGGGCTGTGGAAGCCGTCGCATCTCGCTGCGGACAAGGTGCGCGGCACCGTGGTGCTCAGCCCCGGCCGCACCGAGCCGATCGAGAAATACTATGAGGTGATCGGCAATTTCCTGGCGCGCGGTTGGTGCGTGCTGACCCACGACTGGCGCGGCCAGGGGCTGTCGGCGCGGCTGTTGCCCGACCGGCTGAAGGGTCACGCCCGTGCGGTCGAGGAGTTTCTGGACGACTACAACCGCCTGCTGAACGCCTATGAGGACCATTGCCCCAAGCCGTGGATCATGGTCGGCCACTCGATGGGCGCCTGTCTGAATCTTTTGTCGCTGGAAAGCGGCGAGGACCGGTTCGCCGGCGCGGTTCTGTCCAGCCCCATGCTGCGCATCAAGACCGGAAAACGGTCGATGTGGTCGGTCAAGCTGGTGGTGCGCTGGAACATCCGCCACGGCCAGGCCGGCGACTATATCCTGGGCGACCCCGACGATCCGTTCGATCACAACTTCGCCGAAGACGCCCTGACCTCGGACGAAACCCGCTATGAGATGTGGCGTCAGCAGCTCTATGCCTGCCCGCACCTGGCCATCGGCGGTCCCACCTATGGTTGGCTGGCCTTTGCGCTGGACGCCGGCGAGCGCGCGCTGAAGCCCAAGGCTCTGAAGGCGGTCAAGGCGCCGGTCGTGATCGTCCAGGCCAGCGCCGACGACGTGGTTTGGAAGCAGACCAACCAATGGGCCGCCAAACGCATCCCGCGCGGCCGCTACGTCGAGGTCGCCGGCGCCAAGCACGAGGTCATCATGGAGGCCGACGACCTGCGCGCCGTCTTCCTGAACGAGTTCGACGCCATGGCCGATTTGGTCGCGCCTACGACCGACGCGGCCGCCGATCCTTCGGCGAGGACTGCAGACGTGGCGGCGGTTTGATCGTTTAGGCGGCGGTTTCGGTGCGCCAGCGTCGGTCGATCGTCTGGGTGACGCCGCATAGCTGCAGGAAGGCGACGGCGACGCCGGGGCCGGTCTCGGCCTTGACCAGCAGGGGCAGAACGATCCACTCGCGCGGGAAGCGCATCACCATCACGTCGTCGCTGGCGCGCAGGTGCGGGCAGTATTTCATCGAGCGATCCACGCAGCGGCGGTGCAGGGGCGCGATCGAGCCGGCGTCGATCATCACCCGGTCGTCGGCGATGTCGGCGCGAACCTGACCGCCGCGCGCTCTGAGCTGACCGGCGCATCGTCGCGCGGCGATCTGGGTCCAGCGATCGCCCTCCTCAGTTGGCTCGCCGCACATCGGGCACAGCATGCGCGCGACCGTGAGGCGCTGTCGGACCAGATGATTCTTCGAATATTGCGGTTTGCCGGCGCCGGGCGCGCTGGCCTGCATCAGGGCGAGACGACCGCCGACGGTTCGGCACGGTGCGGCGCCCGTAATCTCTTCGCCGCTCCAACTCGTGACCCAGGGCACGTCGACGCCGACAACCAGTTTGGACAGCCCAGCCATCGAAATCCGTCCCCTCAACCGTCCGCACCCTGACGCCGTCTCTCGACCTGCGTCAATATGCGCCAGGTGAGAGGTTCAGGCGGCTGCGCGTTTCAGCGTCACCAGGGCCTGATCGATCAGGCGCGCGTCACCGACGGCGAGGACCTGGCCCCTGTCGTCCGGCGCTGCGCCGCGCCAGTTGACGACCTTGCCGCCCGCCGCCTCGATGACAGGCACAAGGGCGGACCAGTCCCAAGGCTTCAGGCTGGTCTCGGCGACCAAATCCATCTTGCCCGCCGCCACCATGGCGTAGGCGTAGGCGTCGCAGCCCAGACGCGCCAGGCGGGCGGTGGCGCGGATCTGGGTCCAGGCGCCCAGTTCGGAGCCGTTGAAGATGTCGGGGTCCGTGGTCGAGATGACGGCGTCGGTCAACTTCTCGCAGGACCGCACGGCCAGCGGCGTCTCGACATCGCCGCGCAACAGGCGCGCGCCGGACGGGCCGCCGATAAAGATTTCGTCCAGATAGGGCTGGGCGATCACGCCGACGGTCGGCTTTCCGTCCGTGCGCAGGGCGATCAGCGTGGTCCACAGCGGCAGGCCCGAGATGAAGGCGCGCGTGCCATCGATGGGATCCAACACCCAGACGTGCTCGACGTCCGGCCGATCCTCGCCATACTCCTCGCCGATGACGCCGTGGTCGGGATAGCGGGCGGCAATCAGGCGGCGGATGGCGGCCTCAGCCTGCTTGTCGGCTTCTGTGACGGGATCGAAGCCAGCCGCGCCGCCCTTGTCCTCATGCCCGATGTCCGAGCGGAAGAAGGGCAGGGTCACACGCGCGGCTTCGCGCGCCAGTTCGATGGCGAAGGCTTCGTATTCGGTCATGGGGCTCCCTTACCGCGCTTTCGCCGGCATGGGCGCCCCTTGAGACGTGTAGATCAGGGAGACGTGCAGATCAGGCAGACGCGCAGATCAGGCGGCGGCCGCGTCGCCCGCGTGCAGGGACTTGGCCAGATCCAGCAAACGCCGGCGGGGCCGTTCGTCCAGCTGATAGTAGGCCTGGATCAGGTCCAGCGTTTCTTTGCGAGAAAAGACTTCGCCGCCCTTGGGCGCGGGCGCGTCGCCCTCCATCGCCTCGGCCAGGCCATCGTAGAAATAGGCGACGGGGGTTTCGAGCGCCTCGGCCAACTGCCACAGGCGCGCGGCGGAGATGCGGTTGGCGCCGCATTCGTACTTCTGAATCTGCTGAAAGCGGATGCCGACCTGAACGGCCAACTGCTGCTGGGTCAGGCCCAGCAGGCGGCGACGGCGGCGCAGGCGGCGGCCCAGATGAAGGTCGATGTCGTCGGCCATGACGGTGATCCTCGTCTCGACGTCTGTCCCGATGCGGGACGACACGCGTCGATCACGGCAATCCCCATGCCGGATCGCGCCAGAGGCGAATTCGGCCTTATTGCGGCGAGGGCGAACGAAGGACGCAACCGTATGGCCCGAGCCGCATTTACTGCAACAGCTTGGCTTTTAAAGGAAGGAACCACAGCATGGGTCTCGGAATCATTGGTTGGCTCGTCATCGGCATCGTCGCCGGCTGGCTGGCTGAAAAGGTCATGGGTCGCAATCACGGCCTGCTGACGAACCTGATCGTCGGCGTCATCGGCGCTCTGCTCGGCGGCTTCATCTCGAACAACGTCTTCGGCACGCCGGTCGGCGGCTTCAACTTCGTCACCCTGATCGTGGCGTTCCTGGGCGCCTGCCTGCTGCTGTTCCTTCTGGGACTGGTCAAGCGTCGCGCTTGATCCGACAGTTGGTCGATAAGGAAAAGGGCGGCTCACGAGCCGCCCTTTTTGCTGCGCCACTGCCTCCGCTGGCTTGCGGGCAGTCGAAAGGGCGGCCGGGAAACCCGACCGCCCTTGATCATTCAGCCTTGGAAGACTGACTTACTGCGGCTCGGTCGGAGCCGGCGAGGCGCTGTCCGGAGCCGGGGTCGCAGGTTCTGTGGTCGCCGGATCGGTCGGTTCGGCCGCAGGTTCCGCGGTCGGCGCGGGAGCGGCGGCCGGATCAGCGGCGGGGGCTGCCGGGGCGCCGGCGATAGGAGCGGCGGCGTCAAACTCGGCCTTCGTGTAGGCCACCACGACGCCGGTTCCTTCCTGACGGATGCCGCTCAGCGGCACGGCGCGAAGTTGGCCGTCGGCGCCGCGGACGGTAAGCTCCTGCTTGCCTTCAGCATTGTTCTGAACGCCTTCCAGCTTGCCCAGCTCGCCATCAGGACCGGAAACGCTCGATCCGGGGTTCAGCGACAGCGATTGCTGCGAGGACGCGGCGGCGGCAGGGGCGGCGGCGGGAGCGGGCGTGGTTTCTTGCGCCAGAGCCGGCGCGACGGTCATGAAGGCGGCTGCAGCGCCAGCCAGAAGAGCGGTCTTGATATTCATGGGTCATCCCCAGTTGCACGGGCCCGACGCCCGCACCCCTATATACTCGCTCTGTTACGGATTGTTTCGTATGCCCCGAAATGACCTTGGCAGCGCCCCGGTTGGACGATTCTTGGTCTATGTTCGGGCGATCCGCGATTCGAGAGGCCACGTTTGTCCAGCCGCCCCCGGCACACATCCGGTCTGATCCGCCGACTGGCGGGTCTGGCCTTCGAACTGACGCCCCAGATCTTTGCGGTGGTGGCCTTTGGCGCAGGCGCGCTGATGCTGGCCTCTGCGGTGACGCCCGAGTTCGACAGTCGGCTGCGTCAGCTGACGGGCGTCGTGTCTCCCATCCTGATCGACCTGTCGCACTTCGTCGGCAGCATCGCCGGTTTCCTTCTTCTGCTCTTGTCGGCGGGTCTATGGCGGCGTCGACGCGGCGCCTATTGGGCCGCCCTGCTCGTCCTAGCGGCCGGGGCGGTGTTCTCGGTGCTGAAGGGTCTGGACTGGCAGCAGGCGACGGATCTGCTGGTCGTCGCCGCGCTCCTGGCGCCGTGCCGCACGGCCTTCAACCGGCGCTCGCGTCTCAGCGAGCCGCTGCGGCCCAGCTGGCTGTTGCTGCTGACGGCGGTGGTGGCGGCCATGCTGTGGCTGGGCTTCTTCGCCTATCGCGACGTCGCCTATAATGACGAGCTGTGGTGGCGCTTCCTGAGTGATCGCCAGGCGTCCGGCTTCCTGCGGGCCGGGCTGGTTCTGGCGATCCTGACGCTGGTGGTGGCCGGCCGCTCGCTATTGAGCTCGCCGGGCGCCCACAGTCACGGACCGGCCAACAAGGCCGACATCGATCGCGCGCTCCAGGCGTTGCAGACGGCTGATACGGCCACGCCCGAGGCCTGGCTGGCCATGCTGGGCGACAAGGCGCTGATGTTCAGCCCGTCGGGTTCCAGCTTCCTGGCCTATCGCGTGCGAGGCCGGCGCTGGATCGCCATGGGCGAACCGGCCGGGCTCAAGAGCGAACGGCTGGAGTTGCTGTGGTCCTTCGCCGAGATGGCCGACAGTTATGGTGGGGCGGCGGTCTTCTATTCGGTCAGCGAAGAGGTGCTGGGCGATCTTGCGACCATGGGGCTGGCGGTGCGCAAGGTCGGCGAGACGGCCGTGATTGACGCCCACCGCTTCTCCATCGAGGGCAAGGGCAAGCAGAACCTTCGCACAGCCATCAATCGCGCCGAGCGTGAAGGCTCCTCGTTCGAGGTTCTTCCGCCCGGTTCGGCCGCAGCGATCGCGGACGAGCTGCGCGAGATTTCGGACGCCTGGCTGGCCATGCACGAGGGCTCGGAGAAATCCTTCTCCTTGGGGCGCTTCGACGTCGACTATCTGGACCTGACGCCGCTGGCGGTGGTCAAGGAGGGCGGCCGCATCGTCGCCTTCGCCAATCTGCTGACCTCGCCGGACGAGGCAGCGGTGGATCTGATGCGCCATCGGCCGGACGCGCCGCATGGGGTGATGGACTATCTGTTCATCCGCTGCGCCCAATGGGCCAAGGCGGAAGGCCTGGCCAGCTTCGACCTGGGCATGGCCCCGCTGGCCGGGCTGGAGGATCGTCGCATCGCGCCGGTCTTCGCCCGTGTCGGCGCCCTGGTGTTCGAAGAGGGCGGGGCGCTCTACGGCTTCCAGGGTCTGCGCAGCTACAAGGCCAAGTTCGGCCCGGACTGGCGCTCGCGCTTCATCGCCGCGCCGGTTTCGACGCCGCTGCCGCTGGCCCTGCTGGACGTGGCTTTGCTGACCAGCGGCGGCTGGCTGGGAATGCTGGGGCTGAAGAAGGCCTAGGTCAGCAGCGCCTTCAGCACGCCGTCCAGCACCGGGCGGCCGCGCTCGGTGGCGATCAGTCGCTCGGCCTTCAGCATCAGGAACCCGTCGGCGATCAGGTCCGCGACCGGCGCGCATTCAGCCGACAGGCCGAGCGCCGACAGCAGGGCGACAGGCGCGCCTTCGGTGGTGCGCAGGGCCAGCAGCAGCCGTTCTTCGGCGGCGTCGGACAGGGTCTGGGCGTCGCGCTCGGACCAGGGCGTGAGGCCTAAGACGCCCGCCACATAGTCGGCGATGCGGCGGTGGGCGACGGTGGCGGTCCTGACGCCGTCCAGCGTCAGCCGGCCGTGGGCGCCGGGGCCAAGGCCCAGATAGTCGCCGCCGCGCCAGACATGCAGATTGTGCGACGAGCGGGCGGCGGGACCGCGGGCGTGGTTGGACACCTCATAGGCTTCGAAGCCGGCGGCCGAGAGGACTTCCTGGGTGGTTTCGTAAAGGGAGGCGGCCCGGTCCTCGTCCGGCGGGGTCAGGGTTCCCCGTGCGAAGGCCCGGCCAAAGGCGGTCGTCGGCTCTATGTTCAGCTGGTAGGGCGAGACGTGTTCGAACCCGAGCGCCAGCGCCGCCGTCAGTTCGGCGGCCCAGGCCTGCGGCGTCTGGTCCGGGCGGGCGTAGATCAGGTCGATGGACAGACGGTCGAAGGCGCGGCGGGCCAGATCGACCGCGCGCAGGGCCTCGGCCGCCGAATGGTCGCGACCCAGAAAACGCAGGGCGGCGTCGTCCAGCGCCTGAACGCCCATCGACAGGCGGTTGATTCCGGCGTCGGCCAGGGCGGCGAACCGGCCGGCCTCGGCGTCCGTGGGATTGGCCTCCAGCGTGATCTCGATGTCGTCGGCGGGCGGGAACAGGTCGCGGGCCGCCGCCACGATGCGTGCGACGGCGTCGGGCGCCATCAGCGACGGCGTGCCGCCTCCGAAGAAGACCGAGGCCAGTCGTCGCGGACCTGTCAGATCTCTCTGGGCGTGCAGATCCGCCAGGATCGCCTCGACCAGCCCGGCCTGTTCCTCGGTGCGCCCGCGATCGCGCACGACGTTGAAGTCGCAGTAGGGGCAGATGCGCGCGCAATAGGGCCAGTGGACGTAGAGGCCGACGTCCGATCCCGGATCAAGCGGATCAGTCAATCAGGGCGGCTCTCAGCTTGGCGAAGGCGACGGTGCGGTGGCTGATGGCGTCCTTGGCCGCCGGCTCCATCTCGCCGAAGGTCTGATCGCCCCCATTCGGAATGAAGAGCGGGTCATAGCCGAACCCGCGATCGCCGCGTGGGGGGAAGGTCAGCTGGCCGTGAACCTCGCCCTGGACGACGACGCAGGGGCCGTCCGGCCAGGCGACCGCCAGGGCCGAGGTGAACCAGGCGGTGCGGTCCGTCGCGCCGATCTCTTCCAGCCGCTCCTCGACCTTCTTCATGGCGACGGCGAAATCCTTGCCCGGCCCGGCCCAGCGCGCAGAGAAGATGCCCGGCGCGCCATCCAGCGCCGCGACCGACAGGCCGGAATCGTCGGCCAGCGAAACCTCTCCCGACAGCTCAGCCGCGTGACGCGCCTTCAGCATGGCGTTGCCGGTGAAGGTGCTCTCCGTTTCGTCGGGTTCGGGCAGGTTCAGCTGGCCGGCGGTGACGAGTTCGTAATTTCCGCCCAGCAGCGCCGAGATTTCGGGAACCTTGCCGGCGTTATGCGTCGCCACGACGATCCGCATCCCTTTGATAAGCTTGAGATTCATCGTCGATCACGCTCCTGAAACAGTCTATTGCCAAAGTTTAATATCGTTAAACGATATGTAACGTGCCTTTTTCGCCCGCACGGCCTATCTATTGATCGTCAGGAACGAGGTCGCGGCGTTCAGGACTTCCGGAAAACCGGAAACGATCATGCGGCTAACAAATCCAAACGGCGATAATCGCCCAAACACGAAAGACGGAGAACCACAATGCATACGATGAACACCTCGATGTGGCTCGACAAGGTCGGCGCTGCTTTTGTCAGCACCGTTCTGATCGCCGCCCTGCCCACCGCCCTGGTCGTCACCCTGTTCCAAGCCCTTTGATCCCTCTCTTTTCGATCACTGGAGCTTTGACGACCTGCATGAAGACCGCGATGTATAGAGCCGCGCGCGGGTTCGCCGGACCCCGCGTGGCCATCGCCCCGCCTTCCCCGGCTTGAGATCAAAAAGACCATGCGCCTGCCCCTGCCGCCAAATCCGCTGAAGCGAGGCGAGGCAAGCGTTCCGAGCTGGCTGGGCGCGCCGATCAAAGCGCTCGGCCCGGGTTCGGTATCCAGCGTGCTGAAGGTGGTGCTGGACGTCGCCTATATCCTTCTTTGGTTGATCACCGGCATTCTGCTGCTGCTGGTTATCGCCGCGATCTTCATTCCCTTGGACAATGTGAACATCACCGTCAGCGGGGATTCCGGCGGCAAGCAACTGCCGCTGACGCGCACCCTGCTGCTATTCGGTTTGGGCGCCGCGACCGCCTATTTCGGCGGGTTCATGCTGATCCTGCGAAGCCTGCGTCGCATCATCCGCACCCTGACCATGGGCGACCCGTTCCAGCCCGATAACGTGCGCCGTCTGCGCCAGATCGGCCTGACCCTGGCGGTCGTGACCGGCGGCGTCTGGGTGGCTCAAGGCTTCGTCGCCAAGCGGCTGGCGCCCGGCGTCATGGATCCGCAGGGCTTCGGCGAACTGCTGACGCCCATCTTTTCCGTGCTGATCGTCTTCGTGCTGGCGGAGGTGTTCCGCGAGGGCGCGCGCCTGCGTCGCGAATCCGAACTGACGATCTGAGCCGTTTCGAAGTAGGATTTGCGCATGGCCATCCGCGTCCAGCTCGACCGCGTCCTCGTGGAACGCCGCATGTCGTTGACCGAACTCGCCGACCGGGTCGGGGTGACGGTGGCGAACCTGTCGATCCTGAAGACGGGCAAGGCGCGCGCGGTGCGGTTCTCGACTCTGGACGCCCTGTGCCGCGAGCTGGACTGCCAGCCCGGCGACTTGCTGGCGCACGAGCCTGGTCCCGGCGACACGATCGAGGACGACGGCGAGGCATGAGGCGAAAGGGCCCGAGCCGTGACGAGAACGGACTGACGCCCGAAGACCGTCGCATCTGGACCCGTGTGGCCGGATCAGTCGTGACGCCGAGGACGCGAAAGGCCGCCCGCGTCACGCCCGGCGCCGAAACGCCGCCCGAGATCGTGGTGACGCCGGTCGAGCGACCGCGCCCTCTGGTCAAGGCGTCTCCCAAACGCACCGCTGTCGCGCCGCCGGCGGAAAAGCAACCTTCCCCGAACAAACCCAAGCCCGCGCCCGAGGATCTGGAGCCGCGCCGCAAGCAGCGGCTGTCGCGCGAACGCGATCCCATCGAGGCGCGCATCGACCTGCATGGCTTCGGCCGGTTCGAGGCTGAGGATCAGCTTCGAGGCTTCCTGACATCCTGCCAGGCGCGCGGAATGCGGGCGGTGCTGGTCATCACCGGCCAGGGGCGGATGGGCGGCGGAGTAATCCGCTCGGCCTTTGCCGAATGGATGCATTCGCCCGCACTGCGCGGCGTGGTGTCGGGCTTCACCATCGCCCACCAGAAGCACGGCGGAAACGGCGCCTTCTACGTCACCCTGAAACGCCGGGCCTGACGCTCACGAAGAAGGCCGGACCCGCGTTGGCGGACCCGGCCTTTCGAAAAGCGTCTTTGCTCTGGCCTATTTGGCGGCGATGGCGCCGGCCAGGATCACGTCGATCTGCTTGCCCATATGATCCGACAGGGCCTGCGCGTCCCATTCGTCATAGGCGGCGCGGCGGTAGTTCGAAAGATAGGCGTCCCAGATCAGCTCGACCAGCAGACGGCTGTCGGCGTCCTTGGACAGCTCGCCCTTGGCCACCGCATCCTGAAGGATGTTGCTGATGGCGAGCAGCAGGTTCTTGGTCGCCGCGCGGGCGCGCATTTCGGCGGCCAGGGGCTGGAACCACGAGCGGGCCACGATGGCCTGGAACAGCGGCAATTGGTCCAGCGACGAGTGATACCCGGCGCTCAGCGCGCTGACGAGGCGCTGGCGGACGGGCTCGCCTTCGGGAGCCGCCGCTTCGACCACCTCGGCCAGACGCGTCATGTCTTCGGTCAGGACCGCTTCGAACAGCTCGGCCTTGTCCTGGAAGTTGGCGAAGACGGCGCCGGTGGACATGCCCGCACCCTTGGCGATGTCGCGGATCGTGGCGGGCTCATAGCCGCGCTCGGCGAAGAGCGAGCGGGCGGCGTCCAGAACCTTTTGCCGCGTGCGGATCTTGGCGGCCTGGCGGCGGTTCAAGCGGGGCTCGACAGCGAGGGAGGCGACGGTATCTGTCATATAATCAGGCTTTTACTCTACTTTCGGTCTCTGGTCGGGGCGAGCCCGGCAGCGACCTCGAATGAATATCTGAGCCCTTGGATCGAACCGAAAGGGCGCTTCTGCTCCGCAGATGCAGTCATGGAGAGGCGCGCTTGCATCACGGAACCATGACGAAAATGGGTCCGGCGACGGTCTGTAAGGGGCATCCCTTACTCCGGCGCGGGGTCGACGCGCGTCGGGCGTAGCGTGCGGCGCAGCGCCCGGCTGGGGCGATTGCGACGCTCGATCGGGATGGCCGACTGAAAGGCCTTGCGAAACTGATCGCGACGTTCGTGGACTGAGGCGAGCACCAGGCCCATGGGCACGCCCAGATCGACCAGGGTGTTTTCGGCGAGCTGCAGACTGGCCTCGGTCGTCTCCGGCACGGCGTCGGTGACGCCCAGCCCATACAGCCGAATGGCGTGCTGATCGTCACGCGCACGGGCGATCAGGATCAGGTCGTCGCGCATCGACCGCGCCGTCGTGACGACTTCGTCCACTTTCGTCGGCGCGTCCATGGTGACGATCAGGGCGCGGGTGGACTGGACGCCGCAGTGCTGGAGCATCTCGCGCCGCCCCGCATCGCCATAGAAGACATCGAATCCGTCACGACGCCCCGCAGCGACGGCGCCCGCATCGGTGTCCAGGGCGATGAAGGGCTGACCGTGCGCCTTCAGCATTTCCCCGATCAAACGGCCGACGCGCCCGAAGCCGACGATGATGACCGCGCCGTCGGCCGTCTCCAGCTTTGGAAGCGCGACGGGCTGGCCTGCGGCTGCCGACTTGCGCGCCAGCTTCTGGCCCAGCAGGGCGAGCAGGGGGATCGAAAAGATGCTGACGGTCGCCGACAGGGCCACGGTGTTGGTCAGCTGCGGCGGCGCGAGGCCTTCGACCAGGCCGGTGGCGAAGACCACGAAGGCGAACTCGCCCGCCGGCGCCAGAACGAGCGCCGTCTCCAGCGCCGGGCGGGCGCCCAGGCCCCAAAAACGCGCCAGGCTGAAAATGACGCCGGTCTTCAGGACCGTAAGGGCCAGGGCCAGGCCGAAGACGCCGACCGGATCGGCCGCGATGGCGTCCAGGTCCAGACCCAGGCCGACGCCGACGAAAAAGACACCCAGCAGAAGCCCCTTGAACGGTTCGATGGAAACCTCGACCTCGCGCCGGAACTCGGTCTCGGCCAGCAGCACGCCGGCCAGAAGCGCGCCGATACTCATCGACAGGCCGCTGGCCTGGGCGGCGAGACCGGCCCCGACCACCACCAGCAGGGAGGCGGCGACGAACAATTCGCCGCCCTGGTCGGCCTTGCGCGCCTTGGCCACCGATCGGAACATCGGTCGCAGCACCACGCGCCCCAGCAGCACCATCAGACCCAGGCCGATGGCGGCCGGAACCAGGGTGAACAGGGCGCGCCCCAGCACGACGGGATCCAGCGCGCCGCCCTGCTGGGCCAGGGCCGCCAGGACGGTGACGGTGATCAGGATCGGGGCCACCGACAGATCCTGGGCCAGCAGGATGGCGAAGGTCGAGCGGCCGACCGTTCCCTTCAGCCGCCCGCGCTCGGCCAGTACGGGCATGACCACGGCCGTCGAGGACAGGGCGAGGCCCATGCCCAGCACCACGGCGCTGGCCAGGGTCTGGCCCATCAACATGAAGCCGCCCGCCAGCACGGCGGTGCAGACGACGACCTGCATCAGTCCCAGGCCGAACACGAGCCGACGCATGGCGCGCAGCCGCTCCCACGACAGCTCCAGACCGATCATGAACAACAGGAAGGCGACGCCCAGTTCCGACAGCTGCGCCAGTTGGCCCGGATCGCCGATGGTCAGCCACGACAGCCAGGGCAGGCTTTGCGCGAACCGACCCAGGCCGTCCGGCCCCAGCAAAACGCCCGCAGCGAGGAAGCCCAGGACGGGGCTGACCTTCAGCCGATTGACCAGGGGCACGATGACGCCGGCGGCCGCCAGAAAGACCACCAGATCCTTGTAGTCACCGCCCTGACCGTGCATCCGCCCTCCTCGCGTCGGCGTATCTGACCCTGATCCCGGCGCTGTGGCGAGAGGCCGCATCGGAATCATGAACTTTTTTTAAGGCGACACCCCCCCTCGCCGGACTAGGGTCTGCGCCGAACCATCCAAATGCCGGGTGGGAACAGGGACATAGTGATGAAACGTCTGCTTATCGGGGCCGCCGTCGGCGCCCTTCTTCTGCCCGCCAGCTCGGTTCTGGCTCAGGATATCGGTCACGACCACGCCTGCATCGACGACGCCTGCACCCTCGTTTCGCTGTTCTCGGGCGAAGAGACGGCAGCCGGCTGGCAGGGGACAGAGGCGCCCCGCTACGGAACCTGGGGCTTCGACCTGGCCGGCCGCGACACCTCGGTGAAGCCGGGCGACGACTTCTTCCAATACGCCAACGGCAAGGCGCTGGAAAAGCTGGTCATTCCGTCGGACCGCACCAGCTATGGCTCGTTCGCCCTGCTGCGTGAACTGTCGGACAACCGCATGAAGGAACTGGTGCTGGGCCTGGCCAACCGCACCGACCTGGCGCCCGGATCGGATGAGGCCAAGGTCGCTGACGCCTATCGGTCCTACATCGACGAGGCGCGCATCGAGCGGTTGGACGCCCAGCCGCTGCAGCCCTATCTGGCCGCGATCCGCGCCGCCGACAGCCACGACAAGATGGCCGTCTATATGGGCCAGACGGCCGGCCGCTTCGGCTCGTCCTTCTTCGGCACCGGCATCACGATCGATTCCAAGCAACCGACCCGCTACGTCGTCTCGACGGGCCAGTCGGGCATCGGCCTGCCGAACCGCGACTATTATCTGGACGCCCGTTTCGCCGACAAGAAAGAGAAGTATCAGGCCTATGTCGGCCGGATGCTGGAGATGATCGGCTGGACCAACCCGACCGAGACCGCCGCCCAGATCGTCGCATTGGAAACCAAGATCGCCGAGGCCCACTGGACCCCGGTGGAGAACCGCAACCGCGACCGGACCTACAACGAGTTCACCATCGCCAAACTGGCCGAGGACGCGCCGGGCTTCGCCTGGCAGGCCTATTACGATGCGGCCAAGCTGGGCGGCGTGCCGCGCCTGATCGTGCGTCAGGATACGGCCATGCCCAAGATCGCGGCCATCTACGCCGAGACGCCGGTCGAACTGCTGCAGGCTTGGCAGGCCTTCCACACCGCAGACGACATGGCGCCGCTGATGTCCAAGCGCTTCGCCGACGCTCAGTGGGAGTTCCGTTCGCGCGATCTGTCGGGTCAGCCTGAGCAGCGCACCCGCGAAAAGCGCGCGATCTCCTTCGCCGAAGGATCGCTGGGCGAGGCCACGGGCCGGCTCTACGTCGCCCAGTATTTCCCGGCCGAATCCAAGGCCAAGATGGAAGAACTGGTCGCCAATCTGCGCACCGCCCTGTCGCACCGGATCGACAACCTGACCTGGATGGGGACCGAGACCAAAGCGGCGGCGCAGGAAAAGCTGCGCAAGTTTACCGTCAAGATCGGCTATCCTGACAAGTGGCGCGACTACTCCGGCCTGGACATTCGTGCGAACGACCTGGTCGGCAACGCCGAGCGCCGCGGCCTGTTCGAGTGGAACTATGATCTGGCCCGTCTGAACGAGCCGGTCGATAAGTCGGAGTGGGGCATGACTCCGCAGACCGTCAACGCCTACTACAACTCGGCCAACAACGAGATCGTCTTCCCGGCGGCCATCCTGCAGCCGCCCTTCTTCGATCCGAACGGCGATGCGGCGGTCAACTATGGCGGCATCGGCGGCGTGATCGGGCACGAGATCGGCCACGGCTTCGATGACCAGGGCTCTAAGTCCGATGGCGACGGCGTGCTGCGCAACTGGTGGACGCCGGAAGACAAGGCCAACTTCGAGGCCCTGACGGCGCGTCTGGGCGCGCAATATGCGACCTATGAGCCGATCGCGGGCTATCACATCAACCCTGGCCTGACGATGGGCGAGAACATCGGTGACGCGTCTGGCGTGGCCGTCGGTCTCGAGGCCTATCACCTGTCGCTGAATGGTCAGCCGGCGCCCATGATCGACGGCACGACCGGCGACCAGCGCTTCTTCTATGGCTGGGCTCAGGTCTGGCAGTCGAAGTACCGCGACGAGGCGCTGAAGCAGCAGGTCGCCACCGACCCGCACTCGGCCGCCCAGTTCCGCGTCATCGGCCCGCTGCGCAACGTCGACGCCTGGTACGACGCCTTCGACGTCCAGCCCGGCACGAAATACTATCTGACGCCCGAGGAACGCGTCCGCCTCTGGTAGGGCGACGCTTGTTCGAGAATGGAAAGGCCGGGGTTCGCCCCGGCCTTTTTCATATCGAGACAGGGCTACTCGATTTCGACACCGTATCGAGAATTTGTCGAGGTTTTATGGGCGTTTGTCTGAGCGCCAGACGCGAAAAAGCCCGCTGCGGGGGATACATCGCAGCGGGCTTTCGCGCTCTTTAAAGAGCGGACGTTTCCTCCCCGAAACGCCTTCGAGTGCTGCGCGCTTGAGCAACGCTTGCCCTCGAGTGAGGTCATTTGACGCAAGGGCCGGTCGGTCGTCAACGGCCGGTTTGGCAAGAGTCGAACTTTCTTCGACTTATCACTGATAACCCATTTCAGGAACCAGTCATTATCGAAGCTTATTCGATAATGGACCTGATGGCGGCGACCAGGCCTTCGCGGGGGACTTTCATCTGGCCGGGGCGTTCGGCCTTCCAGGCGTCGTTGTCCGTGATGGCGGCGGCGGCGGCGCGGCCGGCGTCCAGATCCTTGATCGTGACCTCGCCGGCGGCGATCTCGTCTCCGCCAAGGATGACGACAGCCGGGGCGCCGCGCCGGTCTGCGTATTTCATCTGCGCCTTCATGCCGGCGCGACCCAGATAAAGCTCGGCGGCGATCCCGGCGGCGCGCAGTTCGGCGACGGCGATCAGATAATGAGCCATGTCGTCCTCGGAGAAGACGATGACGACCACGGGGCCGCGCACGGCGTCCTCAGCGCCTCGTCCCGCCGCGCGCAGGGCCGAGGCCAGACGCGAGACGCCGAAGGAGAAGCCGGTCGCCGGCGTGCTCTGACCGGTGAAGCGGGCGACCAGATCATCATAGCGGCCGCCGCCGCCGATGGAGCCGAAGCGGACGGGACGACCCTTGTCGTCAACCGTGTCCAGCAGCAGTTCGGCCTCGAACACGGCGCCGGTGTAATATTCCAGGCCGCGCACGATGGTCGGATCGAACTTCACGGCGTCCTGGCCGACCGACATGGCGGCCAGCGCCCGGTCGATGGCGGCCAGTTCGTTGAGCGCCGCCTCGCCCGCCGCGCCGAGGTCGCCGGAGTGCGCGACGGCGTGCAGCGTCTCGGCTCGCGACAGGCCGGGGGTATTGGCCGAGGCCAGAAACGCCTCGATGGCGGCCGTGACCTTGGCGGGCAGCTGGGCGCCCTTGGTGTAGTCGCCCGAGTCGTCCAGACGCCCTTCGCCCAGCAGTTGGACCACGCCCTCCCAGCCCAGGCGGTCGAACTTGTCGATAGCGCGCAGGGCGGTCAGTCGCTGACCGGCCTCGGTCACGCCGCCGGCGTCGAACAGGCCGTCGAACAGCTTGCGGTTCGAAACGCGGATCTGGGCCTGGCCGGCGTCCAGACCGGCGGCGCGCAGGCCTTCGCAGCCCATGGCGATGATTTCGGCGTCGGCCTCGGGCCGGTCGGAGCCGACAGTGTCGGCGTCGCACTGCCAGAACTCGCGGAATCGGCCGGGGCCAGGCTTTTCATTGCGCCAGACGGGGCCATAGGCATAGCGGCGGAACGGCTTGGGCAGGGTTTCCCAGGTCTGGGCCGCGAACCGGGCCAGGGGCGCGGTGTGGTCGTAGCGCAAGGCCATCCATTCGCCCGGCTCGTCCGATCCGGCGTCGTCCTGTAGTGCGAAGACGCCCTCGTTCGGCCGATCGGCGTCGGGCAGGAACTTGCCCAGCGCATCGGCATATTCGAAGGCTGGCGTCTCCAGCGGCTCGAAGCCCCAGCGCTCATAAACCTCTGACACGCGCGCGACGATGCGCCGCTCGGCGGTCAGGTCACGGCCGCGCTTGTCGGCGAAGCCGCGCGGATTGCGGGCGAGGGGGCGGGGAGGCGCGGCGTCGGTCATGGCGCGCGCTTAAGCCAAGGCGCCCTTGATCGCAAATTTTGCACGGCGGCTGACGTAAAGACAGCTACCGTCGGCGCCATGCAATGGTCTGTTCCTAAAGACGAAATCCTGATATCGGGCGGAACCGCTGTGCGGATTTTTCGTTGATGGCGCATGACGCCCCACGCCCTTCTCGTTCCGCGCACCTGCAACACCTCCGATCGTCGCACGATCCGGTGGTGGGAGTGCGAGCTGGTCGATGACGCGGGGTCGCGGCGGATGCAGAACCAGGCCTTTTTCTCGATCCGAGAAGCCCGGTCATGGGCGTCGGCCCAGGGCTATCCCATCAGCGACGACGCCGCCGCCGCGGCCGAGCTCTGATGTCAGAGGCGGCGCCGAGCGGCGTTCTGACGGCCGAAGCTTTCGATACGCCGCGCATTCTTCTCGCCGGCGCGGTCGATTACGCCATGTACGACCGCTTCCGCCAGCAGATGGCGGAGGCGCCCGACACCGGGCTGACCGTCATCGAACTGTCCACCCTGGGCGGTGATCCGGAGGTGGCGCGCATGATGGGCGAGGACGTGCGCTTTCAAAGCGACATCAATCCGTCCCGCCGGCTGGTCTTTCTGGGCAAGGCGGCGATCTATTCCGCCGGCGCCACCTTCATGAGCTTCTTTGCGGTGGAGAACCGCTATCTGACGCGGGGCGCGCGAGTGATGATCCATGAGCGCAAGATGGATAAGCAACTGCATGTCTCGGGGCCGCTGACGACCTGCATCGCCTCGGTTCGCGCCATGCTGAACGAGCTGGAACACTCCATCGCCATCCAGAACGAAGGTTTCGAGAATCTGGTGCGCGGATCGTCGGTCACGATGGAGGAGGTGCTGAAACGCGCCCCCGCCAACTGGTACATCGAGGCCCAGGAGGCCAAGGCGCTGGGCCTGATCGCCGAAGTGATCTGACCCGCCTGACGGGTCAGGCCTGAAGCGTTTCCACGGTTAGATTGCCGTTGGTGTAGACGCAGATTTCGGCGGCGATCTTCATGGCCTTGCGCGCGACCTGTTCGGCGTCCAGATCGGTTTCCTCGATCAGGGCGCGGGCGGCCGACAGGGCGTAGTTGCCGCCCGAACCCACGGCGGCGACGCCATATTCCGGCTCCAGCACATCGCCGACGCCCGTTACGGTGAAGATGGACGACTTGTCCGCCACCAGCAGCATGGCTTCCAGACGGCGCAAATAGCGGTCGGTGCGCCAATCCTTGGCGAGATCGACGCAGGCGCGCGCCAGCTGATCAGGATACTGCTCCAGCTTCGCCTCAAGCCGTTCGATCAGGGTGAAGGCGTCGGCCGTGGCGCCGGCAAAGCCGGCCAGCACCTTGCCGCCGGCCAGAGTGCGCACCTTGCGGGCGGCGCCCTTGACGATCGTCGGGCCCATCGAGACCTGGCCGTCGCCGGCGATCACGGTGCGTCCGTTCTTGCGCACCGCCAGAATGGTGGTGCCGTGCCAGTCGGGGAAGTTGGATGCGGTCTGGGTCATGACGATCAGATGGCGCGGCCGGGGGCCGGCATCAAGTCTGTCGCGCCTCGGTGTAACACTGTCTTATTTTGACCCCAATATTGGCTAGAAGGCGCAATCCGCTTTCGCGGTTCTTTGAAATCGAGGGACAGGTTTTGCTTTACCGCGTCGTTTTCGTGAGTGAAATGATCGGTGGCGCCAACCACACGATCCAGTCGCTTGCCGAAATCCTCGGCGCGTCGGAGCGAAACAATCGCCGCGACGAGATCGGCAGCGCCATGCTGTTCTACGAGGGCGAGATGGCCCAGGTCATCGAGGGCGCCCGTGCGGACCTGGACCGCCTGATGTCGCGCCTCTGGAAAGACCCGCGTCATCACAACATCCGCGTCCTGGATGATCGGCCCGTCATGCAGCGGCGGATGCGCGAACCCGCGCGGCTGTGCGCCCTCAGCACCCAGCAGGCCGCCGACATTCTGCGCGGACGACGCCTGAGCGATCTGTCCAGCGCGGGTCTGGAAAAGCTGCTGTCGTGCGAACACGTGCGGATGGCCGCCTGAGGCGATAGGCCCCTCGCGTCGGGATTTGTGCGGCGCTAGATAGGGCGGTGATCTTTTCCGAAGACGAAGTCGAACGCTATGCGCGCCATCTGGTCCTGTCCGAATTGGGCGGGCCGGGGCAGCAGGCGCTGAAGCGCGCGCGGGTGTTGATCGTCGGCGCGGGCGGCGTGGGATCGCCGGTGGCGCTCTATCTGGCGGCGGCGGGCGTCGGGACCCTGGGCCTGATCGACAACGATGTTGTGGGTCTGTCCAATCTGCAGAGGCAGATCGCCTTTTCGACGGCGCAGGTCGGCCGGTCGAAGGTCGAGGCGGCGGCGGAACGGCTGGTCGGCCTCAATCCGCATGTCGCGGTCGAAACCTTCGCCGAACGGATCACCGCCGAAAATGCGGCGACGCGGATCGGAGCCTTCGACATCGTGCTGGACGGGACCGACGATTTCCAGACCCGGCTGTGGGTCAACGCGGCCTGTGTTGCGGCGAGCAAGCCGCTGGTGTCTGGGGCGCTGGGCCGCTGGAACGGGCAGGTCGGCGTGTTTGCGGGCCAGCCCTGCTATCAATGCCTGGTGCCCGAGGTTCCGCCGGATGCCGAAACCTGTGCGCGCGTCGGCGTCGTGGGCGCTCTGACCGGCGTGATCGGGTCGATGGCGGCGCTTGAGGTCGTCAAGCTGATCACCGGCGCGGGCGAGGCCCTGACGGGACGGCTGATGCTGTATGACGGTCTGGCAGGCTCGGCGCGGACCGTGCGGGTCGCCGCTGATCCGGAATGCCCGGTCTGCGGCTGACGCTCAGGCGGCCGTCGCGAAACGGATGTCGGCCAGATCCAAGTCAGGCAGCGGCGGAGCGAAGCCCAGCGCCGGGTTGCTGAGCACCGTCACCAGACGTTCGCCGCAATAGAGATAGAGGGTTTCGAACCCGACCCAGTTGCGGGCGATCGCCTCCAGCGCCTGATTGGCCGTCGTGTCGTTCGCCGCGTCGAGGACGCAGATGTCCCGCACCGGAACGCCGGGCAGGTTGACGATGCAGTAGTAGGAGTCCAACGCACACTTCCTCGATCAGGACGCCGGAAACGAAGCGCGTTTACGACGGTTCCTCCCCTGCCAGCGGTTTTCGACAGCCGTGTGAGTTCGGTCCGACAGACTTGTGAAAAGGAGGCCTGATGGCCCGACGTCCCGCCTCGCCCAAACGCCTGAACGCCGCAAATCTCAGCGGCTTGGGCGCTGAGCGTCTGGGCGAACTGCTGATGCAGGCGGCGGATGCGGATGCGATCCTGAAGCGGCGGCTCAGGCTGGTGATGGCGGCTGAGGCGGGGCCGGATCTGCTGGCTCTGGAAATCGACAAGCGATTGACAACCATCGCGGCCAGCCGCGCGCGCGTGTCGTGGCGAAAGCGGCCGGACCTGCTGCGCGATCTGGAGATTCTGCGGGCTGCAATCGTCGAGGATTTGGCCGAGGCCGCGCCGGCGATGGGGTTGGAGCGATTGATCGGCTGGTTCGACCTGTTTCGCGGCTTGGCGACGCGGGTCAAGGATCAGAAGGGCGAACTGGCCGACGCGTTCGAAACGGCAGCCTCGGACCTGTGGCGGATCGCCGAGGCTGCGGTTCGGACGGACGAAAGCACAGTGGGTCTGCTGGCGGAGGCGGTGGCGCGGCAACCGCTCGAATACGCCCGCTGGATCGGCGCGGGCGGCGACGATCTGACGGCGGACATGGCCAAGAGGCTGCTGGATCGTCTCGATACTGCATCCAGCGCGCGCGGCATGCGGACGGTCGTGCGACGGCTGGCCGACCGGGCGGGCGATCTGGACCTGTGGCTGTCGATGACGACGCCGGAGGAACAGGGCTCGCCGGATTTTGCGGCGGTGATGGCCAAGCGGCTGCTGGTCGCGGACCGTGTGCCCGAAGCGCGTCAGGCGCTGGAGGCGGCGCTCAAGCCTTCGGCGGGCAACCGGCGCTGGACCTTCGGGCGATCGCCGCAGGCCGAACCGCCGGTCCTGACGCCGGCATGGGAGGCGACCTCGATCGACCTCTTGGAAGCCGAGGGCCGCAAGGAAGAGGCGCAGGGCCTGCGTTGGGCGATGTTCGAGCGCGACCTGTCCGCTCCGTTGCTGCGGGCCTATCTGGCGCGCCTGCCGGACTTCGACGATGTGGAAGCGCTGGACCGCGCCTTGGCTCACGCCGCGACCTACGCCGATGTAGAGACGGCGCTGGGGTTTCTGATGGACTGGCCCGCGCACCGCGAGGCCGCCGCCCTGGTCGAGCGCCGCATTCGCGAGGTGCGCGCGCCGCTGCCGCTCAAGGCCGACTGGGCGGCGCGGCTGGCGCAAAAATATCCCGATGCGGCCGAGCGTTTGCTGGCTGCGCCCTAAAGCATTGCGGGGATGACCCGATCCGGCGGGCGGTGGCCGTTCTGGTAGGTCATGACGTTGGCGATGACGCGGTCGCCCATGTCCTGGCGCGCTTCCAACGTGGCGGAACCCAGGTGGGGCAGGAGCACGACATTGGATTGACCCAGCAGGCCATGATGGATGGCGGGCTCGTTCTCGAAAACGTCCAGGCCGACGCCGGACAGAGCGCGCATGGCTACCGCCTGGGCCAGGGCCGCCTCGTCGATCAGTTCTCCGCGCGCCGTGTTGATCAGGATGGCGTGGGGCTGGAGCCGGGCCAGGCGTTCGGCTGACAGCAGATGGTGGGTGTCCTTCGTCGCCGGACAGTTCAGCGAGACGATGTCCATCCGCGCCAGCATCTGGTCCAGGTCGTCCCAGTAGGTCGCGCCCAGCTCTTCCTCAATCAAGGCCGGGACGGGCTTGCGATTGTGATAGTGGACCTGAAGCCCGAAGGCCTTGGCGCGGCGGGCCAGGGCCTGGCCGATCCGGCCCATGCCGACGATACCCAGCCGCTTGCCCCAAAGCTTGCGTCCGCACATCCAGGTCGGGGTCCAGCCCTCGAACCGGCCTTCGGCCACCACCTGGGCGCCCTCGACGATGCGGCGGCTGACGGCCAGGATCAGGCTCATGGCCAGGTCGGCGGTGTCCTCGGTCAGGACGCCGGGGGTGTTGGTGACGGTGATGCCGCGCGCCACGGCCGCATCGACGTCGATATGGTCCACACCGGCGCCGAAGTTGGCGATCATCTTCAACTGCTCGCCTGCGCCATTGATCAGGTCGGCGTCGATGACGTCTGTGATGGTGGGCACCAGAACCTCGGCCCGCTGGACGGCGGCCCGCAGCGCGGCGCGATCCATCGGCTGATCCTTCAGGTTCAGCTCGGCGTCGAACAACTCGCGCATGCGCGTTTCGACCGCGTCGGGCAGGCGTCTGGTTAATACGACCTTAAGCTTGCGGGGGGACATTCTCGGCCTTGGTTAGCGGGCGGCGATTCAGACGGATCAAAGCCCGCGCGACGGGTCGTTCCAATCAGTGTCTAGCAAAGCCGCCGCCATCTTCCAAAGCCTGCGACGCCGCATCGCCATCGTGGGAGCCGTTCTCGGCCTCGGCGTGATGGCCAGCGCCGGCGCGACCATGCCCGACGGCCGCCCGACGCCGACGGGGCTTGAGGTGCCGCGCTGGATTTCGCTGAAGTCCTCGCACGTCCGCGCGCGCCAGGGGCCGGGCCTGGATTATCCGATCCTGTGGGAATATCGGGCCGCCGGGCTGCCGGTTCAGGTGATCGCCGAGACGACCGAATGGCGCAAGATCTGCGATCCCGACGGCGCCGTGGCCTGGATCCACCGCACGGTGTCGTCGGGCCGGCGCTATGTTTTCAACACGACTGCCGAGGAAGTGCCGATCCGGTCCGGCCGATCCGAGACGGCGTCGGTGCGGGCGCGCCTGTCGCCGCGCGCCCTGGTGATGCTGGACGAATGCGAAGAGGGCTGGTGCAAGGTCCGGGCGCGACGGCTGGAGGGTTTCGTGGCCCAGCGGGCCGTGTTCGGCACCCAAGAACGCGCACTGTGCAACGCCAATCGCCCCGCGGGCACGGGTCGCAACTGACCGCACGCTGTTGAGCGAAGCGGCGCGGTCGTGTAACCCGCGCGCAACGCCTTAAGAAACGGAAGCGCCTTGACCCAGTCCCAATATCCTTCGTCCTTCGATCATGAGGCCCTGCTGGCCTCGGGCCGCGGCGAGCTGTTCGGTCCCGGCAACGCCCAGCTGCCCGCCCCGCCGATGCTGATGTTCGACCGCATCACCACGATCAATGCGGACGGCGGAGAGCACGGCAAGGGCTATGTCGAGGCCGAACTCGACATCCATCCCGACCTCTGGTTCTTCCAATGCCACTTCATCGGCGACCCCGTCATGCCGGGCTGCCTGGGCCTGGACGCCATGTGGCAGCTGGTCGGCTTCTATCTGGGCTGGATCGGCGGTCCCGGCCGCGGCCGCGCCCTGGGCGTCGGCGAGGTCAAGTTCACCGGCCAGGTCACCCCGGACGTCAAGAAGGTGGTCTATAAGATCAACCTGAAACGCGTCATCAACCGCAAGCTGGTCATGGGCATCGCCGACGGCGTGCTGGAGGCCGACGGCCAGGTCATCTACACCTGCAACGACATGCGGGTCGGCCTGTTCGGCGCCAAGGAAGAGGCGGCGGGCGGTTAACGCCCCTATATAACCGCGAACAAGGCGGACGGTCCTCGGACCAGGAAGCATCAAGAAGGAAACACCATGCGTCGTGTCGTCGTCACCGGCCTGGGCATCGTCTCTTCCATCGGCCACGGCGCCGAGGAGGTGACCCAGTCCCTGCGCGAAGCCCGGTCGGGCGTCGTTCATGCCCCCGACCACGCCAAATACGGCTTCCGCAGCCAGGTCTGGGCGCCGCCCAAGATCGGTCCGTGGGAAGAGCTGGTCGACCGTCGCGCCGCCCGCTTCCTGGCCAACGGCACGGCTTGGGGCCACATCGCCTTCGAAGAAGCGCTGAAGTCGTCGGGCATGACGGCGGACGAGATCAAGGATGACCGGATCGGCCTGATCGTAGGCGAGGGCGGTCCCTCGACCCAGGTGATCCTGCAGGCTGCCGCGACCACGGTCGAAAAGGGCGCGCCCAAGCGCATCGGCCCGTTCGCGGTGCCCAAGGCGATGGCGTCGGGCCCGTCGGCGGTGCTGTCGACCTGGTTCCAGATGCGCGGCATCAACTATTCAATCAGCTCGGCTTGCGCGACCAGCGCCCACTGCATCGGCGCCGGGGTCGAACAGATCCAGTGGGGCAAGCAGGACGTGGTCTTCGCCGGCGGCTGCGAGGACATCGACTGGTCCATGTCCAATATGTTCGACGCCATGGGCGCCATGTCGTCGGACTTCAACGACAATCCGTCGGTCGCCTCCAGAGCCTATGACGCCAACCGCGACGGCTTCGTCATCGCCGGCGGCGCGGGCATCGTGGTGCTGGAAGAATACGAGCGAGCCAAGGCGCGCGGCGCGACCATCTATGCCGAGGTCACCGGCTATGGCGCCAACGCCGACGGCTACGACATGGTCGCTCCCTCGGGCGAGGGCGCCCAGCGCTGCATGAAGATCGCGCTGGAACAGGCCGGCAATCCGAAGATCGACTATCTGAACCCGCACGGGACCTCGACGCCCGTGGGCGACGCCAAGGAGATGGAGGCCGTGCGCGCCGTCTTCGGCGACCAGATGCCGATGATCTCCTCGACCAAGTCGCTGACTGGCCACTCGCTCGGCGCTGCCGGCGCCCAGGAAGCCATCTACTGCCTGCTGATGATGCAGAACGGCTTCGCCGCCGAAAGCGCCCATATCGAAAATCTCGATCCGGCGTTCGAAGGCATGCCGATCCTGCGCCAGCGCCACGACGGCGAACTGACGCACGTGATGTCCAACAGCTTCGGCTTCGGCGGCACCAACGGCACGCTGATCCTGTCGAAGGTCTGAAACTTTCACCCGTCATCCTCGGGTCAAGCCCGAGGATGACGGGTGGGAGGGTTTGGGCAGCGGCTTTATTGCGTGTGCAGGGCCGTTCCCCATCTCTTTGCGGGAATTCTTTCGTCACTGCCCGTTTACACGACCGTTTCTCACCCTTAGAGAGCGTCGCCGTGACCAAGCGCCCGCTTAAAACGATGACCTCGAAAACCACCGGCTTCGGCGGGGCGGTTTCGGGTGCGCGCGCGGTCTAGCGACAACCCGATCCCAAGCCCCGCCGATGCGCGGGGCGGTCGATCCGGCTGAACCCCGCGCCTCCATCCTTTCAGGAGACGTCTTCATGTCCTTTTCCCCGTCCAACCCGCCCCACGTGGGAATCGTCGGCGCCACCGGCCTCGTCGGCGAGATGATGCGCAGCCTGTTGGCCGAGCGGAACTTTCCGCTGGCCTCGCTGCGTCTGTTCGCCTCGGCCCGGTCGGCGGGCAAGACCATCCGCTTCGGTGACAACGACATCGTGGTCGAGGATGCGGCGAGCGCCGACTACGCCGGTCTGGACATCGTCTTCTTCTCGGCGGGCAGCGAGACGTCCAGGGCCCTGGCGCCCAAGGTGGCGGCGGCCGGGGCGGTGGTGATCGACAACTCCTCGGCCTGGCGTTCCGACCCGCAGGTGCCGCTGGTGGTCGCCGAGGTGAACCCCCACGCCCTGGCCAATCTACCCAAGGGGATCATCGCCAACCCCAACTGCACCACCATGGCCGCCATGCCGGTGCTCAAGCCCCTGCACGACGCGGCGGGGCTGAAGCGTCTGACGGTGTCCACCTATCAGGCCGTCTCGGGCGGGGGGATCGAGGGCATCCGCGTGCTGGAGGACCAGTCGCGCGCCACCGTGGGGCAGGGTGCGGTCCTTGCCCGCGACGGCGGGGCCGTGGACTTCGGCGCGCCCGAGAAGTGGGTCGTGCCGATCGCCGCCAACGTCGTGGCCCTGAACTATACGCTGGGCGAAGACGGCTATACCGACGAGGAGCTGAAGCTGCGCGACGAGAGCCGCAAGATCCTGGAAATCCCCGGCCTGCCGGTCTCGGGCACCTGCGTGCGGGTGCCGGTCTTCACCGGCCATTCGCTTTCGATGAATGTCGAGTTCGAGCGCCCGCTGTCGGCGGCTCAGGCGCTGGAGCTGCTGGCCCAGGCGCCCGGCGTGGTGGTGACGGCCGTGCCGAACCCGCTGGAGGCGTCGGGTCAGGACCCGGTCTTCGTCGGGCGCGTGCGCCCCGATCCGACGGTCGAGCACGGCCTCGCCTTGTTCGTCTCCAACGACAATCTGAGGAAGGGCGCGGCCCTGAACGCGGTCCAGATCGCCGAGGTGCTGGTGCAGCAGCGCGGCTGACTGGCGGATTCAGTCGTAGCGCACGCCGCTGAGATAGAGCCCTGCCGAGGGGGCGACGGGGCCGCACCGCGCGCGGTCCTTCGCCTCCAGCGCGGCCTTGACGTCGTGGGCGCTCCAGCGACCCAGCCCCACCTCGACCAGGGTCCCGGCCATGGACCGGACCTGGCGGTGCAGGAAGCTGCGCGCCTGGAACACCAGATGCACCTCCTCGCCGAACCGGGACACGCGCGCCACGTCCAGCGACTTGACCGGCGATTTGGACTGACAGCCGACGTCGCGGAAGGTGGTGAAGTCGTGGTGGCCGACCAGCACCTGGGCCGCGTGGTGCATGGCCTCGGCGTCCAGGGTCTTCTTGACGTGCCAGACGCGGTCGCGCTCCAGCACGGGCTGGGGGCGGCGGTTCAGGATGCGGTACAGATAGCCCCGGCCAGTCGCCGAGAACCGTGCGTGCCAGTCAGGGTCAGGCGCATATTCGGCCGCCAGGACACAGACGTCCTGGCGCACCAGATGGGCGTTCATGGCGTTCTGCACGGTATCGACGGGCCAGTCGCGGTCCAGATCGACATGGATGACCTGGGCCGTCGCGTGGACCCCGGTGTCGGTGCGGCCGGCGGCGGCGATGCGGATCCGCTCGCCGGAAAAGGCGTGGATCGCCGCCTCCAGCGCGCCCTGCACCGTCGGCTGGCCGTCCTGCGCCTGGAAGCCGTTGTAGGCCGTACCGTCGTACTCGATCGTCAGCTTATAGCGCGGCATCAGCCGAGCACGCTCCCGGCCGCCACGTGAAAGCCGCGCAGCATCTCCTCGGCCGATTGCGCCGCCTTGCCTTCGCGCTGAACGCGGATCAGACCCACGGCGCCGTCGCCGCAGGCCACGGTCAGGGCGTCATCCAGCACGGTTCCAGGCGCGCCGGATCCGTCCGCCAGGCCCGACAGCAGCGCCTTGATCCGCACGGGGCCAGCCTCTGACGGGGCCTCGAACCAGGCGCCGGGGAAGGGCGAAAGGCCCCGGATGTGGGCGTCCACATCGGCGGCCGGGCGGGTCCAGTCGATCCGGGCCTCGGCCGGGGTGATCTTCTTGGCGTAGGTCGGCTCTCCAACCTGTTCCGAGGGGGTGACGCCGCCCCGGTCGATGGCGGCCAGCGCGCGGGGCCACAGGCCCGCGCCGACATGGGCCATCCGTTCGGACAGGCTGGCGGCCGTGTCGTCGGGCAGAATGTCCATCCGTTCGCTGAGCAGGATGGGGCCTTCGTCCAGACCCAGGCTCATCTGCATGATCTGGACGCCGGTCTGTTTGTCGCCGGCCATGATGGCGCGCTGGATCGGGGCGGCCCCGCGCCAGCGCGGCAGCAGGGAGCCATGCAGGTTCAGACAGCCCAGGCGTGGCGCCTCCAGCACCTCGGTCTTCAGGATCTGGCCATAGGCGACGACGCAGGCCGCATCCAGATCCAGACTTCTGAAGGTATCGATCGCCTCGGCGTCCTTCATGGATTCGGGCGTGAAGACGGGCAGCCCCATGGTCTCGGCGAAGGCGTGGACGGGCGACGGAGTCAGCTTCTGGCCCCGGCCCTTTGGGCGTGGCGGCTGCGAATAGACGGCCACGATCTCGTGACCCGAGGCGATCAGCTCGGCCAGGGACGGCACGGCGAAGTCGGGAGTTCCCATAAAGGCAAGGCGCATGGGCACGCCTTTAGAACTTTAGGCGGCTTACTGCCAGCGGGTGAAGACGCCGCCGCCCTCGTCCCATTCGCCGCCCGCGTCCAGGGCGTCGTCGAAATCGAGCAGGCGGTCCAGCAGAAGGCCCGCCAACACGCCCAGCAAGGCCACGCCGGCCAGGGTGGCGACGCCGGCGACGCCGACCTTCTGACTGCGCGTCAGGCGACGACGGCCAGAGGCGTCGATGATCAGCGAACGGCCGCGCGGGATGGACGGGGCGATCCGGCGCGCAGCGCGTTCGATACGTTCGGGGCGGACGATCTTGGTCATCAGGCGGCGATCCTGTCGCGGGCGGCCTTCTTGACCTTGGTCACGGCGCGGTCCCGCTTGAGACGCGACAGATGGTCGATGAAAAGCACGCCGTTAAGGTGGTCCATCTCGTGCTGGATGCAGACGGCGTAGAGACCCTCAGCCTCTTCCTCCACCGACTGACCGTCACGGTTCAGATAGCGAATGCGGACGCGGGCCGGGCGTTCCACCTTGTCGAAATACTCAGGGATCGACAGGCAGCCTTCCTCGTAGGTGTAGAGCTCGTCCGAGGTCCACAGGATTTCCGGGTTGGCGAAGAAACGCGGATTCTTGCGCGCCTCGGCGTTCTCGGCCGCCTCTTCCTCGGTCTCGCAGACCACGCCGTCCTTGTCGCCCAGATCCATGACGATGACCCGGTCCAGTGCGCCGATCTGAACGGCGGCCAGGCCGATGCCCGGCGCGTCGTACATCGTCTCCAGCATATCATCCATCAGGGCGCGGACGGCGTCGTCCACGGCCGCGACGGGCTTGGACACCTGCTTCAGGATCGCCAAGTCGGCGGCGTTGTCGATGGTGAGGATGCGTCGAATGGCCATGGCCGGGACGTAGGCCCGCCCCGGCGCAAGGTCAAGATTTGCGCCTCTTGCCGCGCTTTACGCCTTGCCGGGCAGAGCGCGGGGTTTGCGGTTTTCGTCGATGGCCACATAGGTGAAGACGCCCTGGGTCACGCGTACCGAAGCGGCCTGGGGCTGTCCCCGCGCCCGCTTCCACGCCTCGACCTGGACGCGGATGGAGGTGCGGCCCGAGCCGATGACGTGGGCGTAGATGCTGACCTCGTCGCCGACCGAGACCGGCTGGTGAAAGACCATGCCGTCCAGCGCCACGGTGGCGCAGCGACCGCAGGCCAGTTCGAACGCCGGGGTCGCGCCCGCAAGGTCCATCTGCGCCAGCAGCCAGCCGCCGAAGATGTCGCCCTCGGGGTTGGTGTCGGCGGGCATGGCGATGATGCGACCGACGGGCTGATCTTCGGGCGGATATTCGGGGGCGTCGGACATAGGAGGAGCCTGCTGTTCGGGGAGGCGGGCTCTCTAGCGCGGCCTTGACGGCTTGTCGCCCTTCAGCGCCTTGGGACGTGGGGCCTGTGGCGCCGACAGGGTAAGGCGAGACGTGCGAAAAGCCTGCGCATCGCGCAAGGCTCGCCAGGCGGCGCCTAGTTCCATGGCGGTCAGCAGATGATCCTGGGTCAGCACGGCGCGTCGAGACGCCCGCAAGCTCGCGACGTCGGCCATTAGACGCGCGGCGGCCTGCACATCCTCGCGGTCCGACCGCGCGCCCAAATCTTCCAGCCGGGCGAAGCGCCATCCCTGTTCGGGCGGATAGCGCAGGGCCAAGGCGAAGCGTTCGGACGGCTCGATCTGGCGGGCCAAGAAAATCCAGTCCCCCGTGTCGGGATCGCGACGATAGTGGCCCGGCTGGGTGGGCAGGCCGGCCTGGGCGTAGATTTCCAGCGCCCCGGCTTCGATTTCAGCCAAGGCCAGGCTCAAGGCGTCGGATTGCTCCTGCGCAAGATCGGTCCGGCGATCGAACGGGTCGATCGTGTTCTCGGCGGGCGCAGCCGGTGACTTGTGCGAAAACAGTCCCGAAAGCAGCGCCCGCCGTCTGGCCATGACGTCAGTCGACGTTAATCGCGCTGGTCACCGACACATCATAGATAACGCGCGTCACCGTCTGAACAAACTCGAAGAACTTGCGCGCTTCGGCGGCGCCTGCCAGCGGCACATAGATTACGTCTTCGGGCATGACCTGCATATTGGTGGCGGCGAAAACGTTGGCTGCGTCATTGAAGTTCAGTTCATAGACGACTGGCACGCCGCGCGGCGTCGCTGGCTGGCGAATACCCAAGGCTTCGGCCACCTCTGGCCGTTCGAAGCGGAAGATCAGGACGCGGCGGGCATTGGCCGTGGCAGTGTTAAGGCCGCCGACCTTCGACATGGCGCCGGTCAGCGTCATGGGACCGGCCGGCATATCGACTTGTGCTACAGCATTGAGGGCGCCGAACGTTGAGAAGCGGCGTGGTTTGTAGATTACGTTGACGATATCACCGCGCTGTAGCTGAACGTTCTCTCCGAACTGTGTCGTGACAGCCGTCAGAGGTGCCGAGTAGGTTTTACTACCTCGTTGAACATTGATGATGAGATCGTCCGTAGCGCGCGCGGATCCGCCAGCCGCCGCCACAACATCCAAAACGCGATTGCTTTCGACGCCCAGCGGTACGCGCCCCGGCCGAACAACGTCTCCAAGGACATTCACCGTGTTTGACGCGTTGCCCGATATGGTCACGAGCACTTGAGGGTTGGCGACCTTGCCTCGGAGGGCCCGGCGGATTGCCTCCGCCGCTTGGGGCGGCGTTAAGCCTTGGACGCGAACTGATCCTGCGTAGGGAACTGAAATCGAACCGCTGCGATCAACCGATGCGGGCGGCAGTGCTTGAGCCCCACCCCCTATTTGTGTCCCGCCGAACAACGAGCCTGATGGATCGTAGATCGAAATGGCTAAAGTGTCGCCTTCGCCAATTATATCTGCGGGCTGGTCGCTTGAGCCGGTGGCAAGAGTGCCCAAAAATTGCGGCGGGATCTGTTTGATCCGCTCAGTAACCTCATACGTCAGGGGCACAAGGGCGTAGCTGCCAAGAGCGGTAGCGGTCGTCGCGCCGGCATTGACTGAGGCGCCCGAAGGTCCGTCGCGCGGCAAGGTGGAACAGCCGCCTAAGATGGCGACGATGGCAAGCGGCAGGATGGTGCGCGTCATAAAGCTGGTTAGCCCTTGTTCGCAGATTGATTACAAGCCTTTGAGCGCGCTCGCCAGAGGCTAGGCGTGTTCAAGGCCGATGACGTCGGCGACGATGCGGAAATGCTCCGACCAGGACGGCGCCTGGTAGGAAGGCGGCGTTGGCGAAGGCGCAATCGTCGCGCGTTTGATGGCGGCCAGCCAGCCAAGTCCGTCGAGCGGATCGATCAATTCGGCGTTCGACGTCAACTCGCGGTGCGGCGGAATGTCGGAGGCGATCAGCGACAAACCCATGGCGCAGGCCTCTACGGCGGGAAGGTCGAACCCTTCGACGGAGGAGGGGGCGAGTACGGCGCGAGCCCCGCGCATCAGCCTGGCCAAGACAGCATCGGACAGATTCGCCGCCTGATGAACGACCCCTTGCAGATTGGGCGAGCGCTGCAGGTGATCCAGCACCGCCTCGTTCTCCCAGCCGTAGCGACCAACAAGCACCAGGGACGGCGTCTGATCGCCCATCCGTTCTTCCAGGCGTCGCCAAAGGGTCAAGAGCAAGGCCAGATTCTTGCGCGCCTCGATCGTGCCGACGTGGACGAAATAGGGGCGCGGCGCCTGAATCGCGTTGCCGGCTACGAAGGCCGGCTCCAACCCGAGGTGGGCGACGTGGACCGGCGGCAGAGGCAGGCCCTCGCGCTCGGCGAAGGCTCGGAGTTCATCGCCCGTATAGGCGGAGTTGACGATGATCTGGCTGGCCAGACGCAGGGTGTTTGAGACCCGTGCATAGTGTTTGTCGCCGTCGCCGGGGCGGCAGAATTCAGGGTGGGTGAGCGGAATCAGATCGTGCAGCAGGACGACGCGCTCGATCCCGGCAGCCTTCAGATCTTCAAGGGCCGTCGGCTCATGCAGGGTAGTGTGGCCAACGGTAAGATACGTATCCGCCGCCGGCAGCGGTGCGACATGACGAGAGCGAAAGAACTGTTTGAAAACCCGCGTCTTGTCGGCGGGCTTCTCCTTCTCGGGAGGGGGCACCGGGCACAGCACCGAGGCGGCTGGCCGTCGTTCCGCCGTCAGGGCTGCGAGCAGCCGCTGTTCGTGCGCCAGATCAGCCGCCGTGCTGGCGGCGCCGTTCCACTTGGCGCGCAGATCGGCCACGAACCGCCGGAACCAGCCGATCTCGACGGCGACCAACCGGTTCTTGCGGCCACGCACCGGGATGGTCGTGACATCGGGCGAGGCGAGCAGCCATTCGGCATAGGCCAGACACACCCGGTCCACGCCCGTCGGCGCCGACCGTTCGGCCCGGCTCATCAGCCGGCTGGCGTCGTAGAGAATGCGCATCCTAGGCGACGTAGCCGGCCTGCATCAGTTCGGCGATATGGACAATGGCCGTAGGCTTGCCGTCCTCGACCACGAACAAATTGGCGATCTTGTTGACGGTCAACAGATCGACGACATCGCTCATACGCGCGTCCGGATCGACGGTGATGGGATTGGAGCTCATGATGTCAGCCGCCTTACAATGTGTTGTCTCATGCTGAAATGCGCGGCGAATATCCCCATCGGTCACGATGCCAACGAGCGCGCCATCTGTATCGAGCACGGCCACCGCGCCTTTTCTGCCCTCGGTGATCGCCGAGACGACATTGCTGAAGCTGGCGTCTTGAGGCACGCTGGCGGGCGCTGCGGCGTTATCGCCCATCCATTCGCGCACGCTTTGCAAGCTCATGCCCAGGGCGCCGCCGGGGTGGTGCAGGCCGAAGTCCATGGCCGTAAACTCGCGGCGATCCATCAGCACCATGGCCAAGGCATCGCCCAGAGCCAGGGTCATCAGGGTCGAGGTGGTGGGCGCCAAGCCGTTGGGGCAGGCCTCGGCCACCTTCGGCATGGTCAGGCAGACAGCCGCGTTTCGGCCGAGGAAGCTAGCCGGCCGCTGCGTGATGGCGATCACGGGAATGCCGTTGCGCTGGCAATAGATCAGCGGATCGCGCAGCTCGCGGCTCTCGCCCGAGTTGGAGATGGCCAGCACCGTCACGTCGGGACGCAGCATCCCCAGGTCTCCGTGGCTCATCTCGGCGGGGTGAACAAAGAAGGCGTTGGTGCCGGTCGAGGCCAGTGTGGCGGCGATCTTGCCGCCGATATGGCCCGACTTGCCCATGCCAGTGACGACGACATAGCCCGGCCGGCTCATGATGACATCGACAGCGCGGGCCATCGACACGTCGATCGAGCGTTCCAGCGCCTCCAGCGCTTCAATGTTCAGCCGCACGACTTCACGGGCGCGGTCGGTCATTACGGCGATGTCGTCGGGGGTCGAGTGAGCGATCTCGGTCATAGTGTTCTGGCCCGCAGCCGGGCTCTCCTTCTTTGACGAGCGCGATCCGCCATGAGGGCGTTTCGCAAGCCGCCTCCTTTTCAGACGACTTTGTCGGTTTCAGGTCAACCTTTACCGCTCTCGCGCGTTACTCCGACCGGGGAACTAAAACAATGAGTTTGATCGTAAAATGCCGTCTCATGCCGGAGCCGCCTCGCTATTGCTCCCGACGCCGCCCGTCGTCGCCGACGGGATCGCCCTATTCTTGGACATGGACGGCGTGCTGGCGCCGATGGCCCCGACGCCCGACGCCGTCGTGCCGACCGCGCGTCGTACGGCGGCGCTGAAGGCTATTGAGGCGCGACTGGCGGGCCGCGTCGCCATCGTCAGCGGCCGCACCATCGCCGAGATTGACCGCATTTCCGATCATGCACTGGTCTCGGGCTCGGGTGTGCATGGCCTGGAGCGGCGGCTGAAGGACGGCTCCATTGAACGCAAGACGCCCGACGCCGGCGTCGCCCAGGCGCTGGATGCGTTCGAGGAGTTCGCCGCCGATCGCCCCGGCGTGATCGTCGAGGACAAAGGCGTCTCGGTCGGTCTGCACTATCGTCAGGCGCCGGATGAGGCCGGCGCCGCAAAGGGGCTGGCGGCCGAGCTTCAGGCCGAGACGGGACTGACGCTTCAACCCGGACATATGGTGTTGGAGCTGAAAACGCCCGGCGCCGACAAGGGCACGGCCGTCACGGCCTTCATGCAGGAGGTGCCGTTCAAGGGCGCCGTCCC
Organism: Brevundimonas vesicularis; assembly: GCF_027886425.1. NCBI lineage: Bacteria > Pseudomonadati > Pseudomonadota > Alphaproteobacteria > Caulobacterales > Caulobacteraceae > Brevundimonas > Brevundimonas vesicularis. The sequence goes on from NZ_CP115671.1 coordinate 705,151, forward strand.
GGTCATGCTGGGCGACGATTTGACCGACGAATACGGGTTCGAGGCTGCGGCGGCGCTGGGCGGATACGGCGTGCTGGTCGGTCCCGAGCGCGAAACGGCGGCCCGATACCGCCTGGACGATGTGGACGCCGTGCTCACCTGGCTTGAAGCCGTAGCGAAGGCCTGAACCGATGAAGCCCAATCTGGATTTGTTCCCCATCGGCAACTGCGGCGTCAGCGCCCTGATCGACCGTCAGGGCCGCTTCGTCTGGGCCTGCGCGCCGCGGGTGGACGGCGACCCGGTCTTTTCCGCCCTGATGGACGGCACGGCGCCCGAGCATGGCTTCTGGGCCATCGAGATGGAGGACGTGAAGACGATCGATCAGGCCTATGTCCGCAACACGCCGGTTATGCGCACGGTCATGACGGCCGAGGATGGTTCGTCGGCCGAGATCATCGATTTCGCCCCGCGTCATCCGAAACATTCGCGCACCTATCGGCCGCTGGCCTTCGCTCGCATCGTGCGGTCCCTGTCGGGCACGCCGCGTATCCGTGTGCGGTTGCGGCCCTCGACGGACTGGGGCGCGCGCCCGGCGCCGCACACCTCCGGATCTAATCACATCCGCTATATGTGCGCCGACGTCACCTTCCGCCTGACGACCGATTGTCCCGTGTCGCATGTGCTGGAGGAGCGAGTCTTCCGGCTGGAGCGGTCGCACGCCTTCTTCCTGGGCCCGGACGAGGGCTACGACCAGGATGTCGGCCACGGCGTGCAGGGCGCGCTGGATCGCACGATCGCCTATTGGCAGGACTGGGTGCGCAAACTCTATCTGCCGCTCGACTATCAGGAGGCGGTGATCCGCGCGGCGATCACGCTGAAGCTGTGCGCCTACGAAGAGACCGGCGCCATCGTCGCCGCCATGACGACTTCGGTGCCCGAGTTCAAGGAGAGCGGGCGTAACTGGGACTATCGCTACTGCTGGATTCGTGACGCCTATTATACGGTGCGGGCGCTGAACCGGCTGGGCGCGGTCGATATCCTGGAGAACTATCTCGTCTATCTGAGAAACTTGGTCGACGATTCCGCCGGCGGCCACGTCCAGCCGGTCTATGGTGTCGGCCTGGAACCCGGAATCGGCGAGAGCATCATCGACAGCGTCGAGGGCTATCGCGGCATGAAGCCGGTGCGGATCGGCAATCAGGCGCACGAACATCTGCAACACGACGTCTACGGACAGATCGTGCTGCCTCTGGTCCAGGCCTTCTATGACGCACGGCTGCTGCGTCCGGGCACGCTGGAGGATTTTCACGCTCTGGAAGCGATCGGCGAGCGGGCCTTCGCCATGCACGATCAGACCGACGCGGGCCTGTGGGAGTTCCGCACGATTGCGCGGGTCCACACCTATTCGTCCGTCATGTGCTGGGCCGCCTGCGATCGTCTGGCCAAGGCGGCCGACCATCTGCATCTGCCGGATCGGGCCGCCTTCTGGCGTGAGCGGGCGCAAATCATCCGTCAGCGGATCGAAGCGGAGGCCTATCTGCCCGACGAGGGCCGGTTCGCCGCCAGCTTTGGCGGCCGCGAGCTGGACGCCTCCCTGCTGCAGATGACCGATCTTGGCTTCCTCGACGCCCACGATCCGCGTCAGGTCGCCACCTTCGACGCCATCGAGCGCGACCTGAAGAAGGGCAGCCACCTGTTCCGCTATGTGGAGCCGGATGACTTCGGCGAGCCGGAGACGGCGTTCAACTTCTGCACCTTCTGGTTCATCGAGGCCCTGCACCAGAACGGCCGCATCGAAGAAGCCCGCACCATCTTCCAGGAGATGCTGAGCCGGCGAACGGCTGCAGGGTTGTTGAGCGAGGATATCTCGATCGATGATGGCGAGCTTTGGGGCAACTATCCGCAGACCTATTCCCTGGTCGGCATCATCAATTGCGCCGTGCTGTTGAGCCGTTCCTGGACCGATGTGCGTTAATGTCTGGACCCCGGGGCTGGGGTCGCCGTGTGAAGTGAAGTCATGAGCCGCCTGATCGTTGTTTCGAACCGGGTTTCGGCCCCGACCGACCCCGCCGCCGGGTCTGCCGGCGGCTTGGCCATGGCCCTGTCCGCCGCCCTCAGAAAATACGACGGCCTGTGGTTCGGTTGGTCGGGCGAACGGGTGGACCACTACACCGGCGAGGTGAAGATCGAGGACCGGGCCGGCGTCACCGTAGGGCTCGTCGATCTGGAGGGGCAAGACGTAGACGAATACTACAACGGCTACGCCAACAAGACGCTGTGGCCGCTGTTCCATCACCGCATCGACCTGGCCCAATACGAGCGGTCCTATGGCGAGGGCTATGAGCGGGTGAACCGGCGTTTCGCCGAGGCGCTGGCGCCGCTGATCCAGCCGGACGACATGATCTGGATCCACGACTACCACATGATCCCGATGGCGCGGGATCTGCGCCGCCTGGGCATTCGCAACCGGATCGGCTTCTTCCTGCACACGCCCTGGCCGGCGCGACAGTTGCTGGTGACTTTGCCGCATCACCGGCGGCTGGTGGAGTCTATGTTCGACTTCGACCTGATCGGTTTCCACACCCAAGAATGGAGCGATCTGTTCACCGACTATGTGGTGTCGGAGGCACAGGGCGAGCTGGACGGCGTCGGCGGGCTGGAGTGTTTCGGGCGCAAGGTCCAGACCGGCGTTTTCCCAATCGGCATCGACGTGGACGGCTTCCTGGCGGCGCGGAACTCAACCCTGGGAGCGCGAACCTATGACCGGATGGCGGCGTCTTCTGCCTTCCGCTCGATGATCGTGGGGGTGGACCGGCTGGACTATTCGAAGGGGCTGGAAGAGCGGCTGCTGGGCTACGAACAGTTCCTGCATGACAACGCCTCGATGCGGGGCGAGGTCTTCCTGTTGCAGGTCACGCCCATCTCGCGCGACGACGTGGACAGCTATCAGGATATTCGTTCGCGGCTGGACGCCCTGGCCGGACGGATCAACGGCGCCTTCGCCGACATGGATTGGCAGCCGATCCGGTATCTGAACCGCACCTATCGCCGGGATCAACTGGCGGGCATCTACCGCGCGGCGCGGGTGGGGCTGGTGACGCCGTTGCGCGACGGTATGAATCTGGTGGCCAAGGAATATGTCTGCGCCCAGAATCCGGACGATCCCGGCGTGCTGATCCTGTCGCGCTTTGCCGGGGCGGCCGAACAGATGGGCGAGGCGCTGCTGGTCAATCCCTACAGTCGCGAAGAGCTGTCGGACGCCATCCAGAAGGCGCTGACCATGCCGCTGGCCGAGCGGATCCGGAAATGGGAAGCCTTGATGGATGTGGTTCGCGCCACTGATGTCGGCATCTGGCGCGATGATTTCGTGCGCGCCCTGCAAGCCGATGAATCGACCTCGCAACCGACGCAGTGGGCCGGCGCGGCCTGACGCCTAGCGCAGGTCGAAGGCCAGCATCAGGGTGCGCTGGGCCGGATTGAAGTTGTCGTCGGAGAGGATGTAGAGGCGGGTCTTGCCGTTGCGCGTCTCTGCGGCGACCCCCTCGAAATTGTCGGTCGTGCCGGGCAGTTTCAGCTCGATCAGCACCGGCCCCAGCGTTCCGTCGGGGGCCATGCGGCGCACGCGCGCGCGCATGTCGATGGGCGCGCGGTACAGGCGCTGGACCACCAACCATCCGGCGCCGGACGGATCGCGATCCAGACCGGTGATGCGGTATTCGCTGTCGGGGATGGGGGTCGCAGGCGGCGCGCTGGCGACCGTGCATCCCGCCGCCGCGCAATCCCAGACGCCGCCCGCCTCGCCAGAGACGCGCCAGCCGCCGGGGGCCGTGGCCATCCCCTCCATGCCGTCGTTCTCGGTGAAGGCGAAGTCGGGCGACCGCACCGGCGTCGGCTGGGTCTTCAGCGCCGACAGGGGGCCGTAGTTCCAGATGCGGTGACGCCGCTCGAAACTGACCAGCAGATCGCCGGACGGGGTGATGGCCAGGCCCTCGGCGTCGCCGTCCGACTTGTCGGAAATCGCGGCGCCGTCCTCAAGCGTCAGCCGGCGCGAGCGGAAGTGGTCCAGGCCGACCAGCCGTCCCCGGGCGTCCAGGCGAATGTCGCCGCGCACCAGATCACCGGTGTCCGATACCGTGACGAAGCCGCCGTCGCCGGTCAGCTTCAGGTCCGAAAGGCTGTGCAGCGGCGAGGTCGGCGCGGCGCTGACCTGCAGGCCGCCGGCAAACATCACGCCATCGGCCAACTGCGTGCCGCCGGGCAAGCCCAGGCTGACGCTTCGCAGTTCCGCGACCTGAGGCGTCCAGCCGTCCGACGACAACGGATAGGGACGCGGCGCGCCCAGTGAGGCGGCGCAGGCCGACAGCGACAGACCGATCCAGACACTGGCCAGCCGGCCGAAACGGCTCATGCCGCCAGCTTTCGCTTGGCGCGACGGGTGGGACCGGCCGCGCCCTCGTTCTCGAACAGCTCGGCCAGCTTTTCGGTCATGGCGCCTGCCAGCTGTTCCACATCGACGATGGTCAGGGCCTTGCGATACCAGCGGGTCACGTCGTGGCCGATGCCGATCGCCAGCAGTTCGACCGGCGAGCGATCCTCGATCTCGGCGATCACCTGGCGCAGGTGCTTGTCCAGATAAAGCGCCGCATTCGCCGACTGGGTCGAATCGTCGACCGGAGACCCGTCGGAAATGACCATCAGGATGCGGCGCTGCTCGGTGCGGGCCAGCAGGCGGCCGTGCGCCCATTGCAGGGCCTCGCCGTCGATATTCTCCTTCAGCAGACCTTCGCGCATCATCAGGCCCAGGTTCTTCTTGGCCCGGCGCCAGGGCGCATCGGCGGCCTTGTAGATGATGTGGCGCAGGTCGTTTAGGCGGCCGGGATTTTGCGGCTTGCCCGCGGTGATCCAGGCTTCGCGGCTCTGTCCGCCCTTCCACGCGCGGGTGGTGAAGCCCAGGATTTCGACCTTGACGCCGCACCGCTCCAACGTCCGCGCCAGGATGTCGGCGCAGACCGCCGCCACCATGATCGGTCGCCCGCGCATGGAGCCGGAGTTGTCCAGCAGCAGGGTCACGACCGTGTCGCGGAACGGGCTTTCGCTCTCGGCCTTGAACGACAGGGGGGCGGTCGGGTCGGTGACGATCCGGGTCAGCCGCGCCGTGTCCAGCATCCCCTCTTCCAGATCGAACACCCAGGAGCGGTTCTGCTGCGCCAGCAGGCGGCGTTGCAGCTTGTTGGCCAGGCGCGACACGACGCTGGACAGGATGGCCAGCTGGCCGTCCAGCAGGGCGCGCAGCCGGTCCAGCTCGACCGGGTCGCACAGGTCGGCGGCGTCCACCACCTCGTCGAAGGCGGTGGTGAAGACGCGGTAGAAATCAACCGCGCGGCCGTCGTCGGCCGTCTGCTGACGGTTCGGCTGCTGGCCTTCCTGAAGTTCCGGGCCGTCGTCGGTACCTTCGCCGTCGGGATCGGCGGGCGCGCCTTCGGGGCGACTTTCGCGCTCTTGCTCGGAAGACTGATCGTCGGCGTCGCCCTCCATCGACTGGGAGCCTTCGCCGCCGTCCTGCTCTTCCTCCTGGTCCTGATCGTCGTCGGCCGCAGGGTCCTGAGGATCCGGTTCCTCGTCGCCGGGATCCTCGGACGAATCTTCGCCGCGCCCGTCGCCGGGGTCGAGCTCCAGCGCGCGCAACACCTCGCGCATCTTCAGTGCAAAACCTTCCTGATCGCCCGCCGTGCCGGCCAGGGCGTCCAGCTTGGCGCCGGCCTTGGCCTCGATGTTGGCGCGCACCAGATCCAGCATGGCCCGGGCGCCGTCGGGGGCGGGGCGTCCCGTCAGCCGCTCGCGCACCAGAAGCGCCACGGCCTCGGACACGGGCACGCGGTCGGCCTCGCTGATGCGCAGGGCGCCGGTCTTTTCCAGTCGCGTGATCAGGGCGGCGCCCAGATTGTCGCGCACCCCGGCCAGATGTTCCGAACCAAAGGCTTCGACGCGCGCCTGTTCGACCGCGTCGAACACCTCGGCCGCCTTGGCGTCCGCCGGCCGCATCCGGCTGTTCACCGCCGCGTCGTGATTGGCCAGACGCAGCGCCAGCCGGTCGGCCTGGCCGCGCAAGGACGCGCTCTCGGGCCCGGACGGATCGCGCGGCGGATGGGGCAGGGTCAGGACGCCGTTCGACAGCTTGGGCCCGTCCGACCCGAACACCACCTCCAGCTCGGGCTGTTCGGCCAGCGCCCGCGCGGCATGACCCAGCGCGCGCTTGAAGGTTTCGGCGGGAGTATCCGGGGCGGCCATGGCCCTCAGTTAATCGCTTCGCGCCTGCGATAAAAGCGTCGTCAGCCGCCTTTTGAAATCGGCACCCGCCGGCCATAGGTCAGACAGCGCCAAACCCATTCCAGCGGCCCCATGCTGAACCGCGACAACCACAGCGGCGACCAGATCAGCTGCAGCGCCCAGACCGCCAGGACCAAGCCCCACATCTGCACATAGTCGGCTTGTCCGAACAGGCGCGGCCCCCACGGCATGTAGAAGATCGACGTCATGATCAGGGTCTGGGTCAGATAGTTGGTGAAGGCCATCTGTCCCACCGGCCGCAGCGCCGCCGTGATCCAGGCCGCCCCTCGCGTCGTCGCCAGCACGATCAGGCTGACGTAGGCCAGTGTGACGAAGACGGGGAAGGAGGCGACGACCTCCGCCAGGCCGCGCGTCGGGTGAGTCCCGGCCGGCGCCATCGCCTCGCGCCATTCCAGCACGCCCAGCAGGGCCAGCACGGCTCCGCCGACACCGATCAAGGCGACATAGACCCGGTTGGGCGCCCGGCCGCTGAACACGCCGGCCTTGAACAGACCCAGTCCCAGCATCATCAGGGCCACGGTCGAGAACACGAACATGGTCAGGCTGGCGCCCTGCAGCAGCAGCCAGTTCTGCAGGTTCTGGCCCATCGCCCCGGCCCAGCCGCTGCGATAGGCGGCGATCAACTCCGTCACCATGGCGGCGGTGGAATGCGGCCCGCCCTGGTTCATGGCCTCGGTGATCGCCGGCGGCCCGGCGACCATCAGCCAGGTCGCGCCCGCCTGCATCGCGCCCAGCAACAGGGTCACGCCCAGGCCGATCCCGATCAACGTCCCGGCCCGCATCGACCGCATCAGCATCACGAACAGGCCCGACCAGGCGTAGAGCAGCAGGACGTCGCCATACCAGAAGGCCAGGCCGTGGATCAGGGCGATGACCGCCAGCCAGAAGAGGCGGCGTCGCAGCAACTTGCCACGCGCCGCATCGCCCCGCTCGCCCCCGACCAGATAGATCGAGGCCCCGAACAGCATCGAAAACAGGGTGATGAACTTCTGATGGAAGAAGACGTCCATCGTCCAGCGCGCCACGGCGTTGGCGCCGATCACCGGAAACGGGCTCAGGCTTGCGTCCTGATAGACCATGACCGGCAGGCCGAAGGAGACGACATTGACCGCCAGGATGCCCAGCACCGCCAGCCCCCGCATGACGTCCAGGCTGGCGATGCGCGAGGTCGCCGCGACGGGCGACAGCATCTCCGCCGCATCCTTGTCCGTGTCGTCCATGGTCATTCTCGGATACCCCAATCCTCGAACTCAGGCGTCAGGCGCGCCTGTCAGCCCTTGGGCATCAGGCCCAGTCTGTCCTTGACCGCCGGCCGCGCCTCGAAGGCGATGAAGGCGGCGCACAACCCGGCCCACAGGGCGTAGCTGACGCCCACGATCATGGCGATGGGCAGGCCGCCGACCCCGAAGATCAGCAGGGTGGTCTCGGTCGCGCCCAAGGCCTGCATCACATCGCCGGCCTCGAACCAGCCCATCACGCTCATGCCCAGGGCGACGACGATCTGAACCAGGGCTGCCGCCAGGCCGCCGTACATCATGAAGCGCCAGACGACGCCCAGCCGCGTGCCGGGCCGGCCGTCGCGCTTGCGCTCGTTCAGAACACGATAAAGCGCCAGCGGCACGGTGATCAGGCCGATCAGCATCACCACCAACCGCCAGTCCATGTCGCGACCCGGCAGATAGGCGTGCGGCCGCCAGAAGGGCAGGGTCAACCACAGGGGCGGCCAGGCCGCGCCGGCCAAACAGGCCAGAATCCGAGGCGTCCGCCCGGGCCGCGCGGCGATGGTCGCCTGACCCGGCAGGTCGGAATAGCTCTCGAACCGGCTCATCGCGTCGGCGCCGGCGCAGCGCCGGAATAGTCATAGAAGCCGCGGCCGCTCTTCCTGCCCAGCCAGCCGGCCTCGACGTATTTCACCAGCAGGGGGCAGGGACGATATTTGCTGTCGGCCAGGCCGTCATACAGCACGTTCATGATGGCCAGGACGACGTCCAGCCCCATGAAGTCGGCCAGTTCCAGCGGGCCCATCGGATGATTGGCGCCCAGACGCAGCGCCTTGTCGATCGAGGCGACGTTGCCGACCCCTTCGTACAGGGCGAAGATGGCCTCGTTCATCATCGGCACCAGGATGCGGTTGACGATGAAGGCGGGGAAGTCCTCGGCGTCCGTGGTCGTCTTGCCCAGGCTTTCGGCGAAGGCGACGGCGGCGGAATGGGTCTCGGCCGAGGTGGCGATGCCGCGAATGATCTCCACCAGCTTCATCACCGGCGCCGGCTTCATGAAGTGCAGGCCGACGAACCGGTCCGGCCGGTCTGTCGAGGACGCCAGGCGGGTGATCGAGATCGAAGAGGTGTTGGACGCCAGCAGGGTCTGCGGCCCCAGGTGCGGCACGACCTGCGCATAGATGGCCTTCTTGACGGCCTCGTCTTCCAGCGCCGCCTCGATGACCAGATCGGCGCCGGCGACGGCCTCGACCATTCCGTCGCTGGTCGTGATGCGGGCCAGGGCCGCATCGGCGGCGGCCTGATCGACCAGGCCGCGCCCGACGTGACGCGCCAGGCTGGCCGCGATCTCGCCCTGCGCCAGCGGCAGCCGGTCGGCGACGACGTCATAAAGGCGAACCGAATAGCCCCCGAGCGCGACCGCCTGCGCGATGCCTGCGCCCATCTGTCCGGCGCCCAAAATGGCGACTGTGGTGATCGAGGTCATGAACCGTGGTCGAAAGTGGTCGGGCGGGCACCTTTAGAAAGGAAGGCGCGCGGCGCAAGAGCGGATCAACCCTCTCGCATCAGATTTCCGTCCGCCGTGTCGCCTCAGCCGAGCAGCTGGATCAGGGCCGGCGCCGCCGTGCGGTTGAACAGCACGCTGATGAACTGCAGCAGCAGGATCACCACGATGGGCGAGATGTCGATGCCGCCCAGGTTCGGAATTATGCGGCGGAACGGCTCCAGCAGAGGCGCGGTGACCCGGTCCAGGAAGGTCCCGACCGAATAGACGAAGCGGTTGCGATAGTTGACGACGTCGAACGCCACCAACCAGCTCAGAATGGCCTGGGCGATGATGAACCAGATCATCAGACTGATGATGGTGTTGATCAACCAGACGAGCGCATAGCCCATGAACGGTAACTCCTGCTTGGATCGGCGCTTCTAGCCTGTTCGCCCCGGCTCCGACAACGGCCGTATCGGACCTGCGCGCTTTGCGCGCACAAGCCCGTTGACACCACGCCCGCCCGCCTTCTATGTCCGCCACGCCTGTGAAACCCGATCCCACGCTGGAAACGGGGCCGTAGCTCAGTTGGTAGAGCGCGTCGTTCGCAATGACGAGGTCAGGGGTTCGACTCCCCTCGGCTCCACCAGGCTTCTTCTCTAAAATTATCTGGAAGTCAGCGTCAGTGCTGGGTCGGCCGGACCAGGGTCAGGTCATAGCCCAGGGCGCGGGTGCGGTTCAGGATGGTTTCCCGGGTCTGGGCCGAGGGTTGCGCGGTGCGGCTGAGCAGCCAGAGGTAACGGCCCGACGGCTCGCCGACGATGGACCAGGAATAGTCGTCGGCGTGGTCCAGCACCCAATAGTCGCCGACGTAGAAGGGGCCGAAGAAGGACACCTTCAGCTTGGCGTTGTCGCTGCCCTCGACGATCTTCGCCTTGCCCTCGGAGGTCTTCGCCGGACCATCGACCGCGCCCCGGCGGCAGGTGTTCAGCACCCCGACCAGACCGTCGTCGCGCACCGTATATTGGGCGGTCACGCCTTCGCAGCCGCGCTCGAACCCGTTCTCGTAGCGCCCGATCTCATACCACAGGCCGGCGTAGCGGTTCAGGTCGATCGGCTTGGCGGGTTGAGGCACGGCGGCGTTGCCGACGGGACCGCGTTGCAGAGTGGCGCAGGCGCCCAGCGCCAGGGCGGCGCCGGCGATCAGGGCGATGGAAGCGGTGCGAGCGACTTTCATGGCCGCAGAACGATGATGAGGACGCCCGGTTCCGGACACTCGGTCTCGTCAGATCACCGCAGGGCGACGTAGCCCCGTTCGATGACTCGGCGCAGAGCCTCGTAGGCTTCGGCCAGTTCGTCGTAGGCCGTGCGGGCGGCGGTCAGGCGGGCGACCTGGTCCGGCGTGACGGCCGAGCCGGAGTGAGCGAGGCGCAGCGATTCCGCCACCCATTTGGCGCGCGCCGTGGCCGTCATGACCGCCAGCTTTTGCAGCGAGCCGGCGTCCACGCCGGTCAGGGCGTGACCGATCACTTCCTTGTTGGCGATGTAGGCGGCGTAGTCGATCTGCTCCAGTTGGCCGCGCAGGCGACGCTGCTCGTGCGGATCGGTGTCCTGCGGTTCGAAATGATCGCTGTGGCGGCGGGTGCTGGACGTCATCTTGGTCGACATGGGCGAGCCCTCCCCGGCCTGTCCTGGCGGTCTAGGCGGCCGCTCGACAAAGAAGGTGCGCCGTCTCGGTTAACGCCGCGTTGCGTTGGGGACCCGCGCATCCAATATCGGGGCCACACGGGATCGGAGAAGACCATGGACCTGAAACTCAACGGCAAGCGCGCCCTGATTTGCGGCGGCTCATCCGGCCTTGGCCGCGCCGTGGCGACGGCCCTGGTCGCGGAGGGCGCGCACGTCGCCTTGCTGTCGCGCGATGAAGGCAAGCTTCAGGCCGTGGCGGACACACTGAACGCATCCGGGCCGGGCAAGGCGGTCGTAGTGACGGCGGACCTGGCGGACCATGAGGCGCTGTTGAAGGCGACGGACCGGGCCGAGGATCTGCTGGGCGGGCACATCGAAATCCTGTTGAACAACACCGGGGGGCCGCCGCCGTCGGGCGTGTCGGGGCTTGAGCCGGCGGTGTGGCGCGATCATTTTGAATCGATGGTGCTGTCGATCTTCCGCCTGACGGACCGGGTGCTGCCGGCCATGCGGGCGGCCGGCTGGGGGCGCATCCTGAACGTCGCCTCGATCACGGTGGTCGAGCCGTCGGCGGCGCTGGGCGTGTCCAACACCCTGCGGGCCTCGGTCGCGGCCTGGGCCAAGACACTGGCCAATGAGGTCGGACCAGACGGTGTGACGGTCAACACCTTGCTGCCGGGCCGGATCGACACGCCCCGCATCGAACGGCTGGACCAGGCGGCGGCCGAACGCACCGGGGTCACGCCGCAGGAGGCGCGGGCGGAATCGGTGAAATCCATCCCCGTCGGCCGCATCGGCACGACCGAGGAGTTCGGCGCGACCGCCGCCTTCCTGGCCAGCCCATTGGCGGCCTATGTCACCGGCTCGCTGATCCGGCTGGACGGCGGGGCGATCAAGGCGATCTGACGCCCGGTGCGCGACGAAGCAGGCCGCCGAAGGCCACGCGACTGCGGCCGTAATCCAGGGTGATGCGGCTGAACCGGCTCAGGACGTCGGCGCCCAGCAGCAGGGCCGGCTGGTCGATCAGTTCCATGATCTGGAACAGATGCAGGTCGGCGAACAGCAGCGGGGTCGGTCCCAGCGACCGCTCGGCCAGCCGCAGCGTCTGGGCCGCGCCCGTCCGAACCTCCACCGCCCCGCCGACGATGCCGACCATCCGCACGGGCCGGGCCGGGTCGACGGCGGGACGGATGTCCGCCGCGCGCATCAGGGCCAGGTTGCCGATGGAATATTGGGCGCCGCTGTCGATGAAGGCGGCGGTCGGTATGCCGTTGACCTCGACATGGGTCAGGATCAGCTGAGCCGAACGGCCGCGACGGCCGGCGACGACGACCTCCTGCTGACGCACGCTGCCGATCTCGGTGTCTCGGGTCAGGGCGAGGCCGGGCGAGCCCGACAGCGCCAGGGCCGCCCGGCGCGAGAGCATGTCCAGCGTCAGCCGGAACCGCGACAGCAGGTCCAGACCCAAGAGGCCGTCGGCGCTCAGGGCGTCGCGCGGAAAGACCGGCAGGTTCAGGTCGGAAAAGCGGCGGTGTCCGATCTCGATCCGGGCGACGGTCACGGTCGGCGTCGTCTCGGCGGCGGTGACGCCATGCACCACGACCGGCCGGCCGGGCGGCAGGGCCAGGGCCTGGGCCAACTCGACCGAGACGGCGCTGCGCTCGGCCCCGGTGTCGATGACGAAGACCTCGGGCGGGCCGTCGTTCAGGCGGACCTGCACGCCCATCCGGGTCATCAGGTTCTGCATCAATCGTATGTCACCGGGCGCGGGCGAGGGCGTGGATTGCGCCGACAGAAAGGGGACGGCCGCCAGCAGGCCCAGCGTGTCGCGCCGCGACGCGAAGGCGGTCTGGTCGGCAAATGGAAGGCGCAACCGCCTGCCTCCTCACGTTGTCGGGTCGATCAGGTTAGGCGCATTGCGCGAAGGCGATGAGACATATTTTTGTCGGTCCTGTTCTTGCGGCTCTGGTTGATCGATCTGGTCAATCCGGGGTTGCCGGGTTAGGTTCGCGGCCAAACCCGGAGGATGCGATGCTGACCTTGCTCATGCTGGCCTTGTCCAACAGCGCGGCGATTGTCCATCCGGCGCCTGTCGTCGATCAGGCCATGGTTCGGGTCGCGCCGTTGGTAGACCAGGCGATCGTGCGCTGCGACCCTTTGATCCAGGCCGAGCAGGCGAACGGCGACCGCGCAGCACCGCTGCTGGACCGTTCGCTGGCGGACGGTCAGGTGCGGCGATATCTGCTTCTTGATCGGCGCGATCAGAACAACTGCCCCCTGCCGATCAGCTACGCCTTACCCGATCAAAGGGCGCTGGGGCGAAACCTGGCCGAGCCCCAGCCGGACCCCGCCCTGCGACCGGCGCCGCCGGCGCGCCGTCGATAGGGTCAGGCGGGAACGGGCGTGATCGGCGGCCTGTCCGCCAGAACGGACTCAAGGTTGGCCATCATCAGTTCGGCCATGGCGTTGCGGGTCTCGACGGTGGCGGAGGCGACGTGGGGCGTCAGGACGCAACGGTCGCTGTCGATCAGGGTCTGGGGCACGGTCGGTTCGTCGGCGAAGACATCCAGCCCCGCGCCGCCCAGCGCGCCCGAGGTCAGGGCGGCGACCAGGGCGTCCTGATCCACCACTTCGCCGCGCGCGACATTGATCAGCACGCCGGTCGGCCCCAGGGCCTCCAGCACCTTGGCCGAGACCAGGCCGCGCGTCGCGGCGCCGCCCGGCACGATCACGATCAGCACATCGACCTGGGTCGCCAGATCGACCAGTTTCGGGACATGCCGCCAAGGCGCATCCCTGACCGGATTGCGGGTGTGATAGGCGAGGCTTCCTGCGAAGGGCTCCAGTCGGCGGGCGATAGCCTGGCCGATCCGACCCAGACCCAGCAGGCCGTATTTCAAGTCCGTGGCGCTGCGCGACAGCGGCGGCGGCCCGTCCGACACCCAGCGACCGGCGCGGATCCAGGCGTCCATGGCGGTCAGGCGACGCAAGGTCCCGAGGGTCAGCAGCAGGGCCAGATCGGCGACGTCCTCGTTCAGCACATCGGGCGTATGGGTGACGATCACGCCGCGTGACCGGGCGTGGGCGACGTCGGTCAGATCATAGCCGACGGCGTGGACCGAAACGATCTTCAGCGCGGGCAGGGTGTCGATCAGTCGGGCGTCCACGGTCGCGGCGCCCGAGGCGGCGACGCCGACGATCCGGTCGGCGACCTCGGGCGAAGGCAGGCCGTCGGGGCCGGGGCGATGCAGGGTCCAGCCGAGGTCGGCCGCGCGCTGGGTCAGCATTTGGTCCGCGAGGGCGGGCAGGCCGATGGCCAGGATGTCGATGGTCATCCGGCCGTTCTAGAGCCTGATCAGCTGAGGGGGAATCGCTTCGCGACTCCGCTGATGCCGTGAATCAGGCTCCAGATTGATGCCGGAGCGAAATCTGAGCTGAGCTGGCCGCAGGCCAACTCAGCCGATTTCGCTCTAGGCGCGGGGATGGGCGGCCGCATAGGCGTTCAAAAGTCTATCGGCGTCGACGCCGGTGTATTTCTGGGTCGTGGACAGACTGGCGTGGCCCAGCAGCTCCTGGATCGACCGCAGGTCGGCGCCGGCGCCCAGCAGATGGGTCGCGAAACTGTGGCGCAGGGCGTGAGGCGTCGTACGCTCCGGCAGCCCCAGACGACCGCGCAGCCGCTGGACCGAGGCCTGGACGTGACGCGGGCTGAGCGGGCCGCCGCGTCGGGCCCGGAACAGGGCATCGGTCGGCTGGAGCGGGAAGGGCAGCAGGGCCAGATAGGCGTCCACCGCCGCGCGGACGGCGGGCAGGATGGGGGCGATCCGGGTCTTGGACCCCTTGCCGACGATGCGCAGGGTCTCGTCAAGCGGCGCATCGGCGCGGGTCAGGGACATGGCCTCGGAAATCCGCAGGCCGCAGCCATAGAGCAGGGTCAGCACGGCCCGGTCGCGTGCGGCTTCCCACGGTTCGGCGTCGGGATCGGCGTCCGGTTCGGCCAGCAGCCCGCGCGCCTGATCCTCGGTCACCGGGCGGGGCAGGGACGGCTTGACCTTGGGGCCGCGCACCAGGGCCAGTTGCGGGGCGGGCGTGTCCAGCCGCCGGTCGAGGAAGGCGTGAAACCCGCGAATGGCCGACAGGCTCTGGCTCAGCGACCGCGCCGCCAGCGGATGATCGCCGCCGCGTCGCTCGGCCATGTGGGCGCGGACCTCGGCGGCGGTGATCGTGCCCATGTCCTTCAGCGACAGGGTCTCGCCGCGATGGCGTTCAAGGAAGGCGACATAGAGCCGGCCGATATGGCCATAGGCCTCCAGCGTGCGCGGCGACAGCCGACGCTCGTGCGCCAAGTGATCGAGCCAGGCGCGCAGGGCGTCCGAGGCGGTCAGTTCAGAGCTTTTCAGTTCAGGACGGGCCATCGCTCGGCCATCCGCTCCGTTACCCGCGCCAGGAAGGCGGCCAGTTCGCAGCCCATGTTCGGGGTGAAGCCTTCGGGTTCCGGCGAGCCGAAGGCGCAGATGCAGGGGCGCGGCGGTCCGCCCGGCGTCAGGTGCGGGGCCATGCGGACCAGGGCGATGGATTTCACCTGATCCTCGGTCGCGCCGAAGAAGTTCAGCCCCGGGATCATCGGGCCGAGCCAGGTCAGGCCGTGCTCGCCCAGAAGGTTGTCGACATCGCCTTCTTCCAGGGCGCGCCAGCCGAAGGGCACGCCGCCCGGTTTTTCCAGAGCGATGGCGGCGCCGGCCAAGCCGAACCGCCCCTGCGCCGCCGCATCCAGCCGACGGGCCAGATCGGAATGGTTCTTGGCCTCCATCAGGTCCAGGGTCGCGACGTGCGTCTGGGTCTGGGCGGCGAAGTTGGCGCGGGCGATCAGTTCGATCTCACGCCGGGCGCCGGTCTCGCGCTCGACCACGGCCTCTAGCCGCGTCAGGGCGGCGGCCCCGAACTCGACCACATTGCGGCCGTGCGGCCGCAGACCGATTTCTTCAAGCAGAGAGCGGTCGTCCAGCAGGGTCTGCGGATGGGTCTGCAGCCAGCCGCGCACGTCGGGCCAATGCAAGCCGTCGCCGATATGGGGCGTTGCGTCCGATTCCGACGTTTCGAAAAGGTCCAATGAGCCGCTCAAACAGACCTCTCCGGGAACCGCGATGCTACAGAATAGACTGACCCGTCTTGGCCCAGTCCGCCACGAAGGCATCAAGACCCTTGTCGGTTAACGGGTGGTTCACCAAGGCCTTGAATGTGTCGGCGCCGAAGGTGGCGGCGTCCGATCCGGCGACGGCGGCGGCGGCGACATGGCCCACATTGCGCAGGGACGCGGCCAGGATCTGGGTCTCGAAACCATGCACGTCATACAGGACGCGGATTTCTTCCAGCAGGCCGATGCCGTCGGCGCCGTTGTCTTCCAGACGTCCGACGAACGGCGAGACGAAGGTGGCGCCGGCCTTGGCGGCCAGCAGGGCCTGGGCGGCCGAGAAGCACAGGGTGACGTTGGTCTTGATGCCCTTGTCGGTGAAGACGCGGCAGGCGCGCAGGCCATCCCAGGTCAGGGGCAGTTTCACCACCACGTTCGGCGCGATGGCGGCCAGCTTGTCGCCTTCCTTGACCATCGTCTCGAAATCGAGCGAGACGGCTTCGGCGGAAATCGGCCCCTCGACCAGGGCGCAGATTTCGGCGATGACCTCGGCGATGTTCCGACCCGACTTGGCGATCAGCGACGGATTGGTGGTGACGCCATCCACCATTCCGGTGGGGACCATGTCCTTGATGACGGCGACGTCGGCGGTATCGAGAAAGAGTTTCATGGGCAGGGCTTTTAGCGTCACCGAGGCGGCGAGGCGAGCCAAATCCTCCCCCATCGGGGGAGGGGAACCGCGAAGCGGTGGAGGGGGCCAGCCCCAGACACCCAGTTCGCGATCCGCCCCCTCCACCACCCTTCGGGCGGTCCCCCTCCCCCGACGGGGGAGGATCAAGTGAAAGTCGCCTCGGTCCTCATTCCACTGCCGGTGCCGGAGGCCTTCGACTACGAGGTTCCCGAGGCGCTGAGCCTGGCCCACGGAGATTTGGCGCGGGGCGATCAGGTCGTCGTGCCGCTGGGGCCGCGCCTGATCCGGGGCGTGGTGTCCGAGGTGTTCGAAACCACAGGCTCAAACCGGCGACTGAAGGCGATCGACAGCCGCCTGGATGATCCGCCCCTGCCGGCGGGCGTGATGGATTTCGTCGAATGGGCCGGACGCTGGACCCTGTCGGCGCCCGGCGAGATGGCGGCGACGGCGCTGAAGGGCTTGCGCGCGCCTCGGCCCCGGCCGGAACGCCGGGTGCGACGCTTGGGCGAGCGGTCCCCGTCGCGCGCCACCCCGGCGCGGACGGGCGTGCTGGAGGCCCTGGGCGATCGCGCCATGCCGCCGGCCGATCTGGCGCGGGCGGCGGGCGTGTCGTCGGGCGTGGTCAAGGGCCTGATCGATGAGGGCGTGCTGGAGATCATCGAGATCGCGGCCGAGGCGGCGTTCGACCGACCCGATCCCGACCACGCGCCCGCATCGCTGAACGGCGATCAGGCGGCGGCGGCGACAGCCCTGGCGGCGGGTGTGACCGGCGGCGGTTTCCGGCCCTTCCTGCTGGACGGGGTCACGGGGTCGGGCAAGACCGAGGCCTATCTGGAGGCGATCGCGCGGGTGCTGCGGGCTGATCCGGCTGCGCAGATCCTCATCCTGTTGCCCGAGATCGCCCTGACCCAGGCCCTGATCGAGCGGATCACGGCGCGCTTCGGCGCCGCCCCGGGCGAATGGCATTCCGGCGTCGCCCCGCCGCGCCGCCGCCAGGTGTGGGAGGCGGTCGTCGCCGGGCGCTGCAACATCGTGGTCGGGGCGCGCTCGGCCCTGTTCCTGCCCTTCGTCAACCTGCGCCTGATCGTGGTGGACGAGGAGCACGACGGCTCGTTCAAGCAAGAAGAGGGGCTGGTCTATCACGGCCGCGACCTGGCCGTGGCGCGGGCGCGGATCGAGGGGGCGGCGGTGGTCCTGGCCTCGGCGACGCCGTCGCTGGAGACGCTGTGGAACGCGCAGAGCGGGCGCTACGACTGGCTGAAGCTGGGCGCGCGGCACGGAACGGCGGTCCTGCCGGACATCGCCCTGCTGGACCTCCGTCAGAACACGCCCGATCCGCAGACCTGGCTGTCGCAGCCTCTGCGCCTGGCCATCGGCGAAACCTTGCTGCGAGGTGAGCAGACCCTGCTCTTCCTGAACCGGCGCGGCTATGCGCCCGTGGTCCTGTGCCGCGCCTGCGGCCATCGGCTGACGGCGCCGGACACCGACAGCTGGCTGGTCGAGCATCGGTATACCGGGCGGCTGGTCTGTCACCTGACCGGCTTCTCGATGGCGCGTCCCAAGCTGTGTCCCTCGTGCGGTGCTGAGGATTCGTTGGTCTCGGTCGGACCAGGGGTCGAGCGGGTCGAGGAAGAGGTGCGCCAGCTGTTCCCCGAGGCGCGCACGGCGGTCTTCAGCTCCGACACCGCGCCGGACGCGCGGTCGGCCCGCGCCTTGATCCAGAAGATGACGGACGGGGAGATCGACATTCTGGTCGCGACGCAGGCCGCGGCCAAGGGCCACAACTTCCCGCGCCTGACCCTGGTGGGCGTGGTGGATGCGGATCTCGGGCTACGCGGCGGCGACCTGCGCGCGGCCGAGCGGACCTATCAGCTTTTGGCCCAAGCGACCGGGCGAGCAGGGCGTGCGGATCGGCCGGGGCGGGCGCTGCTTCAGACCTGGACGCCCGAGCACCCGGTGCTGATGGCGCTGGCAGCCGGTGATCGTGACTCCTTCGTGGAAGCCGAGATGGCCGAACGCGAGGCTGCGTCCCTGCCGCCCTATGGCCGGCTGGCGGCGATCATCCTGTCCAGTGAGAATGCGGCCGCCGTCGAGAAGACGGCGAACGACCTGGCCCAGGCCATTCCCAACGCCGAGCGGCTGGAGGTCTATGGCCCGGCCGATGCACCGCTGGCCCTGGTGCGGGGGAGGCGGCGCAAGCGGCTGCTGGTGCGGGCCGACCGGGATGTGAACCTCCAGGCCTTTTTGAGAGCCTGGCTTCAGCGGGTGAAGGTGCCGGGGTCGGTCCGCCTGACGGTGGACGTGGACCCCTACTCGTTTCTCTAGAGGCGGAAGTCAGACCGCCATGACGGTGCCGAGCAGCAGGCGGGCGCCGGCGCGGCCCAGGGTGGCGTTAGTCGCCGCCTGAAGCGCGGCCGACAGCTGGTCGATGTCGGGCACGACGCCGGGACGCAGGCCGTTGGCAAAGCGCTGGGCGGCGGTGTTGTAGGCGGCGCGCAGGCGCGGCGCGGACTGCTGGGCGCGGGTGCGAAGGGTCGCATCGGGCACATCGACGCCGAGTTCGATGGTCAGCACGCCCCGACGACCGTTCGCCTGAAGGATCGAGGCGGTGATGACTGGCAGCCGGATATAGGTGTCGGCCGACGGCGCCGCGCCGCCGCTCGAAGCGCGGGCGGAGGTTGAGGCGGCCGTCGCGACGACGGCGAGACCGAGTAGAGCGCGGCGTTCCATGACGAGGTCTCTACCGGCCAGGATTTAAGAAACTGCTGAGCCTGGATCGCATAAGGATATCTTTATGTGTTTGTTGATACTCGACGCGCGCCGGGCTATGAGGGCCCAAACTCATTGCGGCCGGGAGCCCAAGCCATGACCGACTACATCGTTCGCGACATCACCCTGGCCGATTGGGGCAACAAGGAAATCGAGATCGCGGAAACCGAAATGCCGGGCCTGATGTCCCTGCGTGACGAGTTCGGCGCCAGCCAGCCGCTGAAGGGCGCCCGCATCGCCGGCAGCCTGCACATGACCATCCAGACGGCGGTCCTGATCCAGACGCTGGAAGCCCTGGGCGCCGAAGTGCGCTGGGCCTCGTGCAACATCTTCTCGACCCAGGACCACGCCGCCGCCGCCATCGCCGCCAACGGCACGCCGGTGTTCGCCACCAAGGGCGAGACGCTCGAGGAATACTGGGACTACGCCCACAAGATCTTCGAATGGGCCGACGGCGGCTACCCGAACCTGATCCTGGACGACGGCGGCGACGCGACCCTGCTGTGCGTGCTGGGTCCGAAGGCCGAGAAGGACATCTCGGTTCTGGCCAATCCCCAGAACGAAGAGGAAGAGGCTCTCTTCAAGGTCATGAAGCGCTATCTGGCTGAGAAGCCCGGCTTCTATTCGGCCATCCGCGACGCCATCGGCGGCGTGTCGGAAGAGACGACCACGGGCGTGCACCGCCTGTATCAGATGGCCGAAAAGGGCGAGCTGCCCTTCCCCGCCATCAACGTCAACGACAGCGTCACCAAGTCCAAGTTCGACAACCTGTACGGCTGCCGGGAATCGCTGGTCGACGCGATCCGTCGCGGCACCGACGTCATGCTGTCGGGCAAGGTCGCGGTCGTCTGCGGCTACGGCGACGTGGGCAAGGGCTCGGCCGCCTCGCTGCGCCAGGGCGGCGCCCGCGTGATCGTGACCGAGATCGACCCGATCTGCGCCCTGCAGGCCGCGATGGAAGGCTATGAGGTCCAGACGCTGGACGACACCGCCGGCCGCGCCGACATCTATGTGACGACGACCGGCAACAAGGACGTCATCACCGTCGACCACATGCGGCAGATGAAGAACAACGCCATCGTCTGCAACATCGGCCACTTCGACTCCGAGATTCAGGTCGCCGGCCTGAAGAACTTCAAGTGGGACGAGATCAAGCCGCAGGTCCACCACGTCGAGTTCCCGGACGGCAAGAAGATCATCCTGCTGTCGGAAGGCCGCCTGGTGAACCTGGGCAACGCCACGGGTCACCCCTCCTTCGTGATGTCGGCGTCCTTCACCAACCAGACGCTGGCCCAGATCGAACTGTGGACCAACGCCGACAAGTACGAGAACAAGGTCTACACCCTGCCCAAGCACCTGGACGAGAAGGTCGCCATGCTGCACCTGGCCAAGCTGGGCGCCAAGCTGACCGTCCTGACCAAGGACCAGGCTGACTACATCAACGTGCCGGTCGAAGGCCCGTTCAAGGCGGATCACTACCGTTACTAAGCTCTCCCCGAGGCTGGAACCGCGAGGTTCCCAGTGACGAGGGCGTCTTCGGACGCCCTCGTCGACGTCCTGGTGGTTGGGGCCGGCGCGGCCGGGATGATGGCCGCCATCGAGGCCGGGCGACGCGGGCGCCGGGTCAGGGTCGTGGACCATGCCGACCGGCCCGGCGAGAAGATCCGCATCTCGGGCGGCGGACGCTGCAACTTCACCAATCTGGGCTGCGGACCGGCGAACTTTCTGGGCGAGAACCCCCGGTTCGCGACCTCGGCCCTGCGCCGCTACACCCAGCACGACTTCGTCAAGCGCATCGATAGGGCCGGGATCGCTTGGCACGAGAAGACGCTGGGCCAGCTGTTCTGCGACGACAGCGCCAAGCAGATCGTCCGTATGCTGACCGACGACATGGCGGCGGCGGGCGTGACCCTGAGCCTGAAGACCGGGGTGGAGCGGATCGCACGATCCGGCGAGGGCTTCACGGCGATCCTGTCGGACGGATCACAGGTCACGGCGGCGTCGCTGGTCGTGGCGACGGGCGGCAAGTCGATCCCCAAGATGGGGGCGACCGGCTGGGCCTATGAGGTCGCGCGCCAGTTCGACATTCGCGTCACCGAGACCCGGCCGGCGCTGGTCCCCCTGACGTTCGAGGCGGGACTGCTGGAGACGCTGACGCCGTTGGCGGGCGTGGCGGTGGACGCCTCGGTCGCCTCGGCGCCCGAAGGGGCCAAGGCGCGCAAGGCCAGCTTCAACGAGGCCATGCTGTTCACCCACCGCGGCCTGTCGGGTCCGGCCATTCTTCAGATCAGCTCCTACTGGCGCGAGGGCGAGGCGGTGGTGGCCTCGATGGCGCCGGGCCGCGACGTGTTCGAGGAGTTGAAGGCGGCCAAGGCGTCGAACGGAAAACAGGCGGTGCATACGGCGCTGGGCCATATCGTGCCGCGTCGTCTGGCCGAGAGCCTGTGCCAGCGCGAAGGGGCGGCGGGCAATCTGGCGGACCTGTCGGACAAGGTGCTGCGGCGACTGGATCAGGCGGTCAACGCCTGGGCGGTCAAGCCGGTGGGGTCCGAAGGTTACAGGACCGCCGAGGTGACGCTGGGCGGGGTCGATACGGCCGCGCTCGACCAGCAGACGATGCAGGCCAAGGCGGTTCCGGGGCTGTATTTCATCGGCGAGGCGGTCGATGTGACCGGCTGGCTGGGCGGCTATAACTTCCAGTGGGCCTGGTCGTCGGGCTGGGCCGCCGGGCAGGTCTGCTAGAATTTTTAAGGTGCAATCTGTGCACTTTGGCCGGCGGGTCCGCTGACAAAAACACCGTCTAATTCGTCTAATCTGTCTAATTCGGCGCAGGTTCTGGCGGCGCGCGAAGATGTCAAAGACCGGGGCGCCATTCTAACACGGTTTGCGACCATGACCGGCAAAGGGTCGCTGGTCGATCGTAAGGCACGGTAAAGGCGCGCAATCGTCATCGCCGATAGGATGGCAGGGGCGGCCGAAGCGCCTGCGGCCCCGCGACGCATGGCGGCGGGCGGCGACGGCGCCTAGCTTGATGAGGCGGAACGGGCCCCTCTGGCGTTCTCGCGGTCTGGCGTCCCCCTTCCTTGCGCCGGATCGTGCGACGCGATGTCGGACCGCAAGGGCGTGTCGATGCGGCGAAGCTTTCCCCTCCTGGCCTGTCGCATCGACCGCCCATTCTTTTTCGATCGGAGCCCGACATGCCTCTTCTGATGTGCCCCAACGACAACGCCGCCATGCAGACGCTGGAGCGCAACGGCGTTCAGTTCGACATGTGCCCCGACTGCCGGGGTGTCTGGCTGGATCGCGGCGAGCTGGAAAAGCTGATGGCGGCCGCCGTCGAGGAGGGCCGCGCCACGGCCCCGGTCGCGCCCGCGCCGCAGGCCTATGCGCCGCCGCCTCAGCCCTATGCCCAGCCGCATGCTCACCCTCAGGCCCAACCGTGGGGCGGCGGGGCGTCGCAGCCGTATCGCGACGATCGGGGCTACCGGAGCGACAAATACCGCGACGACCGGCATCGCGACGACGACTATCGCTACAAGAAAAAGAAGCGCGACAGCATCTTCGATATCTTCGACTGAGGTCGGCTAGGCCGCCAGACCCGCCTGCTGCATCAGACCTTTCAACGCCGCGACGTTTTGCGGGGCGGCGGTCAGGGCTGTGCGGACGTCGGGCGAGCGCAGCAGCTTGATGGCCTCGGCGCGGGCCCGGTCGGCGACGGGGCCGAGCGGGCCGGCTTCACCGGTGGCCAGTTTCAGCAGGGCCGTCAGCTTTTGAGGCGCAGCCGCCTGGGCGCGGACGATCTGGGCGATCAGATGGGCGTCGGCCTCCAGATTGGCGCCGACCGCGCCGATGGCGTCCAAGATCTGGGTCTGGTCGTGATCGGCCAGATGCGCGGCCTGAACCGAGCGTTGAAGCCGGGCCAGTGTGGCCAGCTTGTGCGAGGCGCTGGGGCCGCCCGGGACGGACTGGCGGATCTCGGTTTCGAAACGCAGCGAGCCGATGCAGGCGCTGAGCCAGCGCGCGGCGGCGCGCTTGTTGGCCCCGCCGGTGACGTTCTCGCACAGGCGGGTCAGCTGCTCGGCCTCGGCCAGGACCGTCGGGCAGGGGTTGACGTAGGCGCCGACGAAATCGGCCGTGACCAGGCTCTTGGAGCGTTCGACGAAGGCGGTCTGGACCTCTTCCAGCGTCAGCAGGCGTCCGGCCGAGGCCGTCAGGGCCATGGCCAGCAGACGCAGGATGTCGATCTCTCCGACCGGATCATGGGGGCGGAGGCGGCGCTGGCTGGTCAGTTCGCGGGTGACAAGGCGAGCCAAGGATGCGGCCAGCAGCGGAAACTCACCCGAGGCCAGATGCAGGCCCAGGCGCGCGGCCGGTCCCTCGACTTGGGGCATCATCAGGGCGAGGCGCGGGTCCATCCGCAACAGGGCGTCCATCTCCTCCGGCGCGACCATGCGGACGATGGCCGCCAGATTGGCGCCCTGATCCAAGGACGGACCCAAAATCTCGGTCAGGTTGGTGCGCACGGCCAGCATTTCGGCGACGATCTGCTCGACCACCACCACGACCAGGGCGCGCGGCGGGCCGTCGGCGGGCGCGGCGTCCATCAAATCCATCAGGACGGTCAGGCGATCGCGGGCGCCGCGCCGATCCTTCAGCGCGCCGGCGACCACCCCGCCCATGCGCAGCGCCCGATCCGGCGCGCCGGTCAACCGATGCGCCAGATCGGCGATGGAGCGGTCGTCCAGCGCGGGGAACAGGCCGTCGCGTCCGGCCTTGCGCAGCCGGGCCATCGCCTGTTCGGTGAGCTTTTGATAGTGGCGCACGACGCCGTGCACCTCCTGGCCCGTGGCCTGGCTTTCGGGGACCGCGACCTTCTGAATGGCGTGCTGGAGCTCGACCCCGGCCGCCTCCAACCGTTCGGCCACATCGGGGCGGTGCAGCAGTTCGAAGGCGGTCACGCCCTCGCGTTTCAGCCAGTCCTCCAGCACCCGGCCGATCAGGGCGCGGGCATGGGGCGAATAGAGTTCGGCCGGACTGCTGCAGGCCGGCGGGACCGCCTTGTCGGCGACCTTCTTTTTTCGCTCCTCCGGCGCGCCCAGCGTCAGGATGGTCAGAGAGCTGAACTCCATCGTCTCGGGGTCCAGCGTCTCCTTGGTCACGCGCGAGGCGATGGCGAGACGATCCTGAAGCTGCTCCTCGGCGGTCTCGATGGCGTGTTTGCGATCTTCGGTCGCGATCAGCAGCGTCCACGACGACGGGGCGCTCTTGCGGACATAGACTTCGTAATGGATCGGACCCGCCATGGGGCGATCCTGCATCCCAAGCCTTTAAGGCGAGGTTTTCGAAGGCGGAATGTTTCTGCCGCGCCGGAGGAAGGCGGTGCGCGCGTTGAAATGAGGCGGCGCCGTGACCATCTGACTGTCACCGAACCGCTTTCGGGTTGCAGGCGATTTTCATTCGGCCCGAAACGCTCTAGCCCTAATGTGACCGAGATCGAACGGTTACGCTTGCTGTGCGTTCTCGCTCGCGGGAACGTAAAGTTCAGGAGAAGACACCCTTGGCCAACATCACTCTGGTCGATGACGACGAGAACATCGTGGCGTCCGTTTCGCTGGCGCTGGAAAGCCATGGCCACAAGATCACCGCCTATCACGACGGGGCCTCGGGCCTGGCCGCGCTGGAATTCTCGCCGCCCGATCTGGCGATCCTGGACGTCAAGATGCCGCGCATGGACGGGATGGAGGTGCTGCGTCGCCTGCGCCAGACCTCCCAGATTCCGGTCATCATGTTGACGTCCAAGGACGAGGAGATCGACGAGATCCTGGGCTTCAACCTGGGCGCCGACGACTATATCCACAAACCGTTCAGCCAGCGTCTGCTGATCGAGCGGGTCAAGGCGCTGTTGCGCCGCACGGGCGCCGACGGCGGCGAGCCTGAAGCCGCCGCCGAGGTGTCGGGCCGGGCGATCAAGCGCGGCAAGCTGTCGATGGACCCGGCGCGCCACGAGTCGACCTGGGACGGCAAGCCCGTCAAGCTGACGGTGACCGAGTTCCTGCTGCTGCAGGCCCTGGCCCAGCGTCCCGGCTTCGTAAAAAGCCGCGACAACCTGATGGACGCCGCCTACGACGATCAGGTCTATGTCGACGACCGCACCATCGACAGCCACGTGAAGCGGATGCGCAAGAAGTTCCGCGCTGTGGACAATGAGTTCGACGCTATCGAGACCCTGTATGGCGTCGGCTACCGCTACCGCGAGAGCTGAGCCGGGCGGGCGCGAGCCCGACGAAGAGCCCCAGCGCCGGCCGTTGTTCCGCTTCGGCGGATCGCGGCTGGGCGGCTTCATCCTCGTGCTCAATCTGCTCAGCCTGCTGATCCTGTTCGGCGGAGCGCTGGCGATCAATGAATGGCGTCCGGGACTGATCGAGGCGCGTCAGGAATCGCTGACGGTCCAGGCCGAGTTGCTGGCCAATGTGTTGCGCGAAGAAGGCGTGACGCGGGGCGAGCCGACGCCCGAACTGGACCCCATCCGCGCGTCGATCTGGCTGACCGATCGGTTCATCCCGGCGGGCCAGCGGGTGCGGCTGTATGATGTGAACGGCCTGTTGCTGGTCGACAGCTATCAGGTGACCGAGGCCATCGGCGGGCGGCCCCTGCCCGACGCGCAACCGGCGGGGACGGCGACCGAGGACGCCGCCAAGGCCAATCTGCTGTCCGAGCGCCGGGTCGCCCGCGCCGACAGCGAACTGGCGGCCGAGGTGGCGGCGGCGCTGGACGGCTCGCCCCAATCGACCCTGCGTCGCAACGAATCCGGCGACCGCGTCGTCTCCGTCTCCATTCCGGTGCGCCATGTGCGTCAGGTGCTGGGCGTGCTGACCGTCGAATCCGGGGACGTGGACGAAATCTTGGGCGCTCAGCGGCAGGCGCTGTTCCCGTTCGCCCTTGTGGCGCTCGGGGTCAATCTGCTGGGATCGCTGCTGCTGCATCTGTTCGTGGCGCGGCCGATCATGCGGCTGTCGGCGGCGGCGGATCAGGTGAAGCTGCAACGCGCGCGGGCCATCTCCCTGCCGGATCTGGAGGATCGCAAGGACGAGATCGGCGATCTGGCGCGGTCGCTGGAATCGATGACCGACACCCTGTCGACGCGGATGGACGCCATCGAACGGTTCGCGGCCGATGTGTCGCACGAGATCAAGAACCCCCTGACCTCGATCCGTTCGGCGCTGGAGACCCTGCCGCTGGTCAAGACCGATGCGCACCGCGAGAAGCTGACGGCGCTGTTGCAGCAGGACGTGCGTCGGCTGGACCGGCTGATCACCGACATCTCCAACGCCTCGCGGCTGGATGCGGAGTTGTCGCGGGATCGACCGCGGCCAGTCGATCTGAACCGTCTGCTGGTCGATATCGTCGGCGTCTATGAGACGACGGCCAAGCCGGGCGACATTCCGGTCATGCTCACGGCGCCCGAACAGGCCCTGAGGGTCATGGGCCGCGATGGGCCGCTGGGACAAGTGTTCCGCAACCTGATCGACAACGCCCGCTCGTTCAGTCCCACAGGCGGCGTGGTGCGGGTGACGCTGGAGGACATCGGGGACGATCTGCCGATCCGGGTCCGGGTCGAGGACCAGGGGCCGGGCATTCCGGCCGAGAACCTGGAGACGGTGTTCGAGCGGTTCTACACTTCGCGGCCAAAGGGGGCGGTGTTCGGCTCCAACTCGGGCCTGGGCCTGTCCATCGTGCGTCAGATCGTCGAGGCGCACGGCGGCCGCGTCCACGCCGAAAACAAGTCCGAAGGCGGGGCGCGGTTCGAGATCGTCTTCCCGGCGGTCGGCCGCTGGTCGTGACCCCGGGCCAGCCAGTCCACGCCACCACCGTCGCCGTTCGCCGGCGCGGGGCCTGGCAGGGGGTGATGATCCTGGGACCATCGGGCGCGGGCAAGAGCGATCTGGCGCTGCGGCTGATCGCGCGCGGCTGGCGGTTGGTCAGTGACGACTACACCCAGGTCTGGGCTTCGGACGGAGCCGTTCATGCATCGGCGCCGGCCTCCATCGCGGGTCGGATCGAGGTGCGCGGCCTCGGAATCGTGGCCGCCAGAACACGGCCGGTCTGTCGCGTGGCGCTGGCCGTGGCCTGTATCGCGGAAGGTGTCGAACGGCTTCCGGAGCCGCAGACACGGGCTTTCGCGGGGGTCGATATGCCCCTACTGGCGCTCGATCCCCGACCTGCCTCGGCCGTCGATGTGGTCGCAGCGGCGTTGGAGACGCTTTGAAACCCCGAAAGACGGGTCTATGACACGCCCCTTGCGGTCCATAGAGGGCGGCGTCCGGCCTCCCTTGCCGGGCGGGGGAATGCCTGGGACGGTTCGGGGCGGGATGCGAGTGAAGTCCTCATGATCGGTCTGGTGATCGTCACCCACGGCGGGTTGGCGTCCGAGTTTCTCTCAGCCATGGAGCATGTGGTCGGCCCGCAGCGCGGCGTCGCGGCCATCTGCATCGGGCCCGACGACGACATGGAGCGTCGGCGTCGCGACATCGTGGACGCGGCCGCGGCCGTGGACGACGGCGAAGGGGTCATCCTGCTGACCGACATGTTCGGCGGCACGCCGTCGAATCTGGCGATTTCGGTGATGGAACAGACGCGCGCCGAGGTCATCGCCGGGCTGAACTTGCCCATGCTGATCAAATTGGCCAGCGTGCGTGGGCGCGAGACGCTGGAATCCTGCGTGGCCCATGCGCAGGACGCCGGGCGCAAATACATCTCCGTCGCGTCCTGGGTGCTCGCAGGCGAAAAATGACCGTCACCGCGACCTTGAACATCTGCAACACGCGCGGCCTGCACGCCCGCGCCTCGGCCAAGTTCGTCAAACTGGCCTCCAGCTTCGAAAGCGAGATCCACGTCACCCGCGACGGCGTGACGGTGGACGCCCGCTCGATCATGGGCCTGCTGATGCTGGGCGCCGGCATCGGCTGCAGCATCGACGTGTCGGCTGAGGGGCCTGACGCCGAAGAGGCAATGGAGGCCCTGACCGACCTGGTCGCGCGCAAGTTCGACGAGGATCAGTAGGGCGTCGTCAGCCCCGGACCTGGAACCGCTTCGATTTTGAAAGGTCCATCGCCGCGCGCGTGATTTGAAAACGCACCTACGAGACGGCGGGGATACGGATCTCGATACGGGATCCCAGGCGAGCGCCGGTCAAGTAACGCGCCGATCCGCCGTGGGCCTCGGCGATTGCGCGGACCGCGGCCAAGCCCAGGCCGGTCCCGCCATTCTCGCCTGAACCGTGTTTGAAGGCGGTGAAAACGGATCGGGTCATGGCGTCGGGTAGGCCTGGACCACTATCCTCCACGGCGATGACCGCGAAGCGTTCATCGGCCCTCAAGCTGACCGAGACAGGGCCGGGATCGGCGTGGCGGCGCACGTTGTCGAGCAAAGCCAGGACAGCCTGCTGAATGCGGTCGCCGTCGCAAACGATCACGGTGGCCGGCGTCGCCCAGGCGATCGGGTAGCCCTCCGCCTCGGCTTCAGCGTCGACCAGGGCGCGGACATCCTCCAATCGCTTACCCAGGTCCTGGGGCGTCAGGCGCAGTTGCAAACGGCCGCTATCGGCCAGACTGACGACGCGCAGATCCTCGATCAGGCGGCCCAGGGCGTCGACCGGCTTGAGCAAAGTCAGGATCATCTCGCGGTCCAGCGGCAGGACGCCGTCGGCGGCCGCTTGCAGACGGCCTTTGACGATCGTGACGGGCGTTCGCAGTTCGTGCGCGATCGAGGCGTTCCAAGTCGTCATGTCGGCGGCGAGCGTCTCAAGCCGCGCAGCCATCAGGTTGAAGTCGTCCACCAGGTCGGCGGTCTCGGAAAAAGACCGATCGCCAGTCATGGCGCGCGCCGACAGGTCGCCATCGGCGATCGCACGCGCGGCGCCGGACAAGGAGGTGAGAGGCATGACAAGGCGGCGGGCCAACTGCAGCCCGGCCACGGTCGCGCCGATCAGGGCCACGACGGCGGCTGACGCCAGAGCGACATAATCCACCGACTGCGGTCGCCAGGCCTGGGGCGAGGCCACCGCATCGGGATAATTTTCGAAGACCCAGCCGTACAGGGCGAATGCGCCGGCGGCGCTAAGTCCAAGCACCCCCATGATGACCAGAGCCGTACGCACGGCGATGCGACGGCCGAGCGCGCGGGCGGCGGTCACGTCAGGACCTCGAGGCGATAACCCACGCCACGAACGCCGACGAGGACGCCGTCGGCGCCTGCGTTTCGTAGCTTGAGCCGCAGCTTGCTGAGGTGGCTGTCCACCGTGCGATCGAGCACCTCATCGCCTTTCAAACAGGCGTCGGCCAATTCGGCGCGAGAAAAGACCCGCATCGGATAGCGCGCCATGTGGGCCAGCATGCGGAACTCGGTCAGGGTCAGGGGTAGGCGCTGCGGTTTGTCCAGTCCGCACCACTGGACAATGTGCGCCTCCAGATCGATCTCGAGCGGACCCAGGCGGATTACGCCGCCTTGGCCCGAGCCGCCGCTGCGTCGCAGTATGGCGTGGGCGCGCGCCACGACCTCGACCGGATTGAACGGTTTGACGACATAGTCGTCCGCGCCGATGCGCAACGCCTGAAGCTTGTCGATGTCCTGATCCAGCGCAGTGAGCATGATGACGGGCGTCTCGCCCCTACGCCTGAGTTCGCCCAGCACGCTCCAGCCATCGACACGCGGCATGCGCACGTCCAGCAGGACCAGATCGGGCCGAAGGGCGGCGTGCAGGTCCAGCGCGATCTGACCATCCATGGCGCGGACGGTGCGAAACCCCTCGCGCACGAGATAGGCGTCAAGCACGGCGGCGATCTCGGGTTCGTCTTCGGCGATGATGACCAAGGCGCTCATTGGATCTCCACGACATCGCCCAGCGATGGACGGCGATCCAGACCAGATGGGGTGCCTCCACGATTTCTCCACCAAGTCCACACCCAGGCCCCACGGCCCCGTGCGAAGCGGCCCCAAACCGAAACCGCCTCCGAGATCCAATGAAGTTCAGCGCCCACCAGATCTTCGTCGCCGCCATGACCGCCGTGAACGTCGCCGTGCTGGCCGCCTGTGGCGTGTTCATCGTGGCGATGCTGTGAAGCGCAGGGATCGGCATTGGGCGCGGGTTACGGCGGCCGCAAGCCTGATCGCGCTTATTGCGGGGTGCGCCAAGCCGGTCGAACCGCCTGCGCCGCCCCCGCCTCCGCCACCTTCGATTCAGCTGGACGACAGTGTGGCGCAGACGGCGTCGGTCTATCTGGTCTTCATGCGGGATGTCGCCACATTCGAGGGCGGCTTCGTCGATGCGGAGGCGGTGCAGGCGGCATTGCAGCGCGGAGCGACTTCCAACGCCGAGCAGTTGGCGCGGGGTCTGGTGGCCTATGGAGCGGTGCTGGCGATGCAGTCGCCGGATTTTGTTGCGGGGGTGCGAGCCTATGCGGCCGATCCAGCGCAGCGACGCGAAATCCTGGATCGTCTGACGGCCGACCCCGCCTATGCCGTGACCTTGCCTGGCGCAGACGTGGCGGCCGGGCTGATCGCCGAGGTCATGGAGGAGGGCGCCGCAGCCGTCGAGGCCGCAGCGGATCGGGTGGAGGCGGATGCCTATACGATCCAGGCGCGTAGCGATCCGCGCCGTCGATGGGCGGGCCAGCCCGTCGCGGACCGACAGGGGCGGCTGGAGCGTGCGAAGGCCGCGTCCGCCGCAATGCAGCTGGCGTCGGACGTCGAGAGCGAGACGCTGCTGAAGGTTGCCCACGCCGAACCCTCTCGGATCCCGACGTCGCCTCTGGCGGCTCGCTATAAGCCGGCGGTGGCCCGATCCTTGTCCGTCGCCGCGCGGGCGCTTCTGGGCGAAAGCGTCAAGGACGATGGAAATGACGGTGTCCTGCAGGATCCGAACGCCACCTTCTGTCTGCAGATGTCCAAGCTGAACCTGTTCCAGTGTCTGGCCGCCGCCAAGCCCAGCTATGAAGACATGTTCTGCATCGGCCGACACGTCGTCAGGGACATGGCCGACTGCACCCGCACGGCGTTGAATGCCGCAGGGTCCTGATGAAAGAGACGTGATCGAGGGCGACCGCCGCCGAGGGGCCGCTAAAGCCCCAGCGCCCGTCGAATGTCGCGCCAGTCGACGTATTTGAAGTTCTGGGTGCCGACGTCGTTGACGTCGTCCTGGATGACGACGAGGCCGTCGGGGAAGGGGCCGACCTGACCGCGGGCGGCCGCCAGGCCGTCGGTGCCGGTGACGCCGTCAACCGAGCCGTCCACGATCTTGAACCGGCCCTTGTATTCGGGCGCCGGGCCGTCGATGCGCCAGACGGGGAAGGTGGAATCGCCCTGGCTGGAGGCGATCAGGTAGCGGCCCGACGCGTCGGTGATGGTGGTCAGGCCTTCGGCGTCGGCGACCAGGATGTCCTTGGCGATGGGTTGGATCAGGGTGCGAGCCGCGCCCGAGGCCGGGTTCAGGCTATAGCGCCACAGGCCGACGTTCTCCTCGTTGATATAGAGGGCGTCGGTGGCTTCGTCGGCGGCGCAGCCTTCGGAGATGGTTCCGATCTCGGCGGTGCGGACCAGGCGCGCCGTGGGCTGGCCGGCGGCGTCCACGCCCAGGACGAACTGGCGAAGCTCGCCCTCGTGCCCGACCAGGATGGCGTGGACCTCGGCGCCGCGCCGCGCAAAGCAGAAGCCGTAGGGTTCGACCACGTCGGTGGCGACCGCGCCCCAATAGCGCACGCCATTCTGGCCGGTCCCGGCCGGGTCGAAGGTGTAGAGGGAGATACCGGTCTTGCCCGGCGTGCGGTCGCTGGCGCCCAGCACCACCTGCGGACGGCCGCCGACCGATAGGCCCTCGACCACATCGACATTGTTCAGCAGGCCCTCAGGCAGGAACTGCAGAATCTGGCCGTCGAAGCCGTAGATGTAGAGGCCGGACTTCTTGTCCGTGCCGGCGACGAAGCCGGAGGTCTGTTGACCCATGATCGTGACCGGCGACGCGCTGGCCCATACGGCGGGGTCGTCGGCGGCGTCCTGGCCCGCCGTGCCGACCGACGGGGTTTCCAGCACGGCCATAACCGGGGCGCCCGGACCGACCAGGCCCGCGCCCTCGCCCTGATAATCGACCTCCGTCGTGGCGCAGGCCGCGAGCAGAGCGAAGACGGAAGCGGCGGCGGTGAAGCGGGAGGCGCGTCGGATCGGTGAAGTCATGGCAGGTTCCCGGATACAATTTCGTCACGTGATTTCGTTGGGGCCCCAGATCAAGGCTGACCACCGACAGGTCAACGGACTTATGGTGACGGTTTGAATGCGGTTCGATGACGCATGTTCTGTATGGGGATGGGTCGTCGCGCAAATGTCCCGAAAACGCGAAGCGAGCGTCTTCAAAACGTCGCTTCCACGTCGCCAGCCGCCGCTAAGCGGGCCGCCCATCGGCAGAGGTGAAACGTCGCTTGCCGCAGGGGGATCATAGAGATGAAAATCAAACTGCTCATGGGCGCTGCCCTGGCGCCGCTGGCGTTCGCCGCGCCCGCCTTCGCGGCGGATACGCCCGCGCCGCAACAAACCGATACGGCGCCGATCACGGCGCTGGAAGAAGTTGTCGTGACCGGCGAGCCGGCCATGCGCAACCGCACCGACGACGTGGTGCCGACCCTTTCCTATGACCTAGACTATTTCCAGCGCTTCGAGCCGCTGACCGCCGGCGACGCCCTGAAGCGGGTGCCCTCGGTCACCTTCCTGTCGGACGTGCTGGAATCGGACGGCGTGCGTATGCGCGGTCTGGATTCGGCCTATACGCAGATCCTGATCAACGGCGAGCGCGTACCCGGCGCCGGCCTGGACCGCTCCTTCTTCGTCGACCGCATTCCCGCCGAACTGATCGAGCGGGTCGAAGTCGTTCGCTCTTCCTCGGCCAACCGTTCGGGCGACGCGGTCGCCGGCGCTATCAATATCGTGCTGCGCGACGCCCTGTCGCTGGACGGCGGCTATGTCCGTCTGGGAGCGCTGCACTGGGAAGATAGCGAATATGGCCAATGGGGCGGCGCCTACGGCGCGGTCTGGGGCGGTCAGGTCGGACCAGGCCGTCTGCTGATCGGGGGCAATGTCCAGGACCGCCGAAATCCGAAAGAAAAGTTCTCGGAACGTTATTCAGAGCCGGGCGGCGAACTGACGGACACTGAGGCCCAGACCGACACCCGCGACGGCACCGACTATTCGGCCAACCTGTCCTATGAGATGCCGGTCGCCGGCGGGAACCTGGAACTGAGCGGCGTCTTCGTTCGCACCGACCGCGTCCAGGACGAAAGCTCGATCGAATACGACGAAGGCGACATCGCCGACGTCGCCAAGATCAACGCCAACCCGCTGGACATCCTGACCGACAACTGGTCGGTCAGCAGCCGCTACGAGCGCGAGATGCTGGGCGGAGAGACCACCTTCAAGCTGGGCTACGCCACCATCGATGACGAACAGTTCGAGCAGGAAGAGGAGCTGGATGTCGGCGACGAGGTGATTGAGGGCGAACGCACCCGCACCAACGTCACGGACGAGGAAATTCAGGCCGCCGTCGAGCACAAAATCAAGCTGGGCGGCGAGCTGGAGATGGAGTTCGGCGTTCAGTATTCGAAGAAGGACCGCGACACCTCGGTCTTCTCGGCCGAGGCCGAGATCGAGGATGAGCCGGCCTTCCGCCCCCTGCTGGACAGCGAGTACGGCGATTTCGAACCCGTCGATGGCGGCATCAACTCGATCGAAGAGACCCGGATCGACCCCTACATCATGCTGGCGGGCGAGAACGGCCCGGCCATGTGGGAAGCCGGCCTGCGTTACGAGACCACCGATTTCTCGATCACAGACGAGACGATGGGCGCCGCCGACCGCACCAACGACAAGGATTATGGCATCTTGCTGCCGTCCGCGAGCGTGCGCTTCAAACTGTCGGACGCCGACCGGATCACCGCCTCGGTGGCCCGCACCGTGCGCCGGCCGAGCTTCGACTTCCTGTCGCCGGCCCTGCTGGACGGCGAATACGGCGACAACGATTTCATCGGCAATCCCGAACTGGAGCCGGAAACGGCCTGGGGCGCGGACTTGGGCTTCGAGCGTCGCCTGGGCCGTCGCGGCGTGATCGGCGTCAACGCCTTCTACCGCGACATCACCGACCTGATCGAACTGACCAACACCGGCGACTATTCCGAGCAGGCGCTGGACGACTATGACGACGCGATCGACGACGGCGCGACGCCGGAAGAGGCGGCCGAGGAACTGGTGTCATACGTCCTGACGGCCGAGAACGTCGGCGACGGCCAGGTCTGGGGTATCGAGTTCGACCTGTCCACGCCGCTGGACTTCATCGGCATGGAGCACACGGGCGTATTTCTGAACTACTCGTGGCTGGACAGTTCTATCGACGACTTCCTGGGCGAGCGCCGCTTCAACTCGCAGTCGGACTATGTCTTCAACGTCGGTTTCACCCAGGACATCCCGACCTGGAGCGCGGCCTTCGGCGCCACCTATCGCAAACAGGGCGACGCGAAGGGCCGGATCGTCGGCGAAGAGGTCGTCACCTCCTACGGCGGCGATCTGGAGATTTTCGTCGAGAAACAGGTCGCCTCGAACGTGGTGATCCGCTTCACCGGTTCGAACCTGCTCGATTCGTCCAAGGACGAGGTGTTCGACAAGTTCAAAACCATCGGCGACCAGATCGATCGCGACTACGACGAGTTCGAGATCGAGTCCGAGAACGCCGGCCCGGTGTTCCAGCTGGTGGCGCGGATGGCCTTCTGAGGCTTCGCCTTTTCGGACGACGAAGGGGCCGGATGGCGACGTCCGGCCCATTTGCGTGGCGGCGCCCTCCAAAGGTCGCGATCGCGCCCCCATATGCCGGCGGGGCGGTTGACCCCGGCGGGGCGTCTGCCTACAGCCCCGAGAGCCTGTATTCGCGGGGCCTCTCCTCCCGCGTGGAACGATCAGAGGACACCATGGCCGAAGCTTCCTACGACGTCGTCATCATCGGCGGAGGCCCTGGCGGCTATAACGCCGCGATCCGGGCGGGCCAGCTGGGCCTGAAGGTCGCCTGCGTGGAGATGCGTTCGACGCTGGGCGGAACCTGCCTGAACGTCGGCTGCATGCCGTCCAAGGCCCTGCTGCACGCCTCGGAACTGTGGAACGCCGCTAATACCGAGTTCGCGAAGATCGGCATCGAGGTCCAGCCCAAGCTGCACCTGGACCAGATGCACAAGGCCAAGGACGACAGCGTCACGGCTCTGACCAAGGGCATCGAGTTCCTGTTCAAGAAGAACAAGGCCGACTGGGTCAAGGGCAAGGGCAAGATCGTCGGCAAGGGCAAGGTGGAAGTCACCGCCGCCGACGGTTCGGTCCAGACGCTGGACGCCAAGAACATCGTCATCGCCACCGGCTCGGAGCCGACCCCTCTGCCCGGCGTCGCTTTCGAGGATGGCAAGGTCATCGATTCCACCGGCGCCCTGTCGCTGCCGGCCGTGCCCAAGAAGCTGATCGTGGTCGGCGCCGGCATCATCGGCCTGGAGCTGGGTTCGGTCTGGCGTCGTCTGGGCGCCGAGGTCACGGTGGTCGAGTTCCTGGACCGGATCACGCCCGGCATGGACACCGAGGTCGCCACCGCCTTCCAGCGCACCCTGACCAAACAGGGCATGAGCTTCAAACTGGGCGCCAAGGTCACCGGCGCCAAGTCGGGCAAGGACGGGGTGGAATTGACCGTCGAGCCGTCGGCCGGCGGCGCCGCCGAGACGATCAAGGGCGATGTAGTGCTGGTCGCCATCGGCCGTCGTCCGTACACGGATGGTCTGGGTCTGGAGAGCGTCGGCGTGACGCCTGACAAGCGCGGCTTCATCGACCATGACCATTTCAAGGTGGCGGATGGCGTCTGGGTGATCGGCGACGTGACCCACGGTCCGATGTTGGCGCACAAGGCGGAAGAAGACGCGGTCGCCGTGATCGACACCATCGCCGGCAAGTATGGCCACGTCGACTATGCCCTGGTGCCCAGCGTCGTCTACACCTTCCCCGAAGTGGCCTGGGTCGGTCAGACCGAGGACCAGCTCACGGCGGCCGGCGTTCAGTACAAGAAGGGCAAATTCCCCTTCACCGCCAACAGCCGCGCCAAGATCAATCACGAGACCGACGGCTTCGTGAAGGTTCTGGCCGACGCCGCGACCGACAAGGTGCTGGGCGTCCACATCATGGGTCCGCAGGCCGGCGAGATGATCCACGAGGCGGCCATCACCATGAGCTTCGGCGGCGCGTCGGAAGACATCGCCCGCACCTGCCACGCCCACCCGACCCGTTCGGAAGCCGTCCGTCAGGCGGCCATGGATGTCGAAGGCTGGATGATGCAGGCCTGATCCGAAACGGATCGAGACTCCAAGCAAGGCCCGGACGGCGACGTCCGGGCCTTTGTCACATCAGGCCAGACCCTTCAGCCGATAAAGCGCCTCCAGCGCCTCGCGCGGGGTCAGGTCGTCGGGGTCGACGTCGCGAAGCGCCAGTTCCACGGGGGAGGGGCCGCGCATCGGTTCCGGCTCGGCGACGGCGAACAGGGGCAGGTCGTCCAGTCGGGCGGCGGCGGCCTTTTCGCCCTCCAGCCGGTTGAGCACCGAGCGGGCGCGGGCGACGACGGAGGCGGGGACGCCGGCCAGTTTCGCCACCTGGACGCCGTAGGAGCGGTCGGCCGCGCCGGGCGCCGCCTCGTGCAGGAAGACCAGTTCGCCGTTCCACTCGCGCGCGACCATGGACAGGTTGCAGACGTGGTCCAGCCGCGTCTCCAGCTGGGCCAGCTCGTGATAGTGGGTGGCGAACAGGGTGCGGGCGCGATTGGTCTCGTGCAGGGCCTCGGCCGTGGCCCAGGCGATGGCCAGACCATCATAGGTGGCGGTGCCGCGCCCGATCTCATCCAGAACGACGAAGCTGTGCGGCGTGGCCTGGGTCAGGATGGCGGCGGTCTCGACCATCTCCATCATGAAGGTGGAGCGGCCGCGCGCCAGGTCATCGCCGGCGCCGACGCGGCTGAACAGCCGGTCCACCACGCCCAGCCGCATCGAGCGGGCAGGCACGAAGGCGCCGGCCTGGGCCAGGATCACCAGAAGCGCATTCTGGCGCAGGAAGGTCGATTTACCCGCCATGTTCGGGCCGGTGACGATGGCCAGGCGCGATCCGTCCTGGCCCGACCCGTCCAGCCGGGCGTTGTTGGGGGTGTAGGGATCCCCGCCCGCCTTGACCGCAGCCTCCACGACGGGGTGGCGGCCGGCCTCGACGCAGAAGGTCAGGGTGTCGTCCACGATCGGGCGGGTCGCGCCGACCTCCTGCGCCCATTCGGACAGGGCGGCGTGTGCGTCCAGTTCGGCGAGCGCCTCGGCGACGGCCTGCAGCGGCTGGGCCAGGCGGGCGGCCTCACGTCGCCAGCCCTCGAAGGTTTCGCCTTCAATGGCGAGAGCCCGGTGGCCGGCCTGGCTGATCTTGGCGTCCAGCTCCGACAGTTCGATAGTGGTGAAGCGGACTTGGTTCGCCAGGGTCTGGCGGTGGATGAAGGGACTGTCGGGCCCGGCGCGGAGCAAGGCTTCGGCGGCCTTGGCGCTGGTTTCGAGGAAATAGCCCAGCACGGCGTTGTGCTTGATCTTGAACGGCACGCCGGACTCGGCGACCGCGCGGGCCTCCAGATCGGCGACGACGCGGCGGCTGTCGTCGCGCAGGGTGCGGGCGGCGTCCAGTTCGGGGCGATAGTCGGGGCGCACATAGCCGCCGTCGCGCGCCAGGTGGGACGGCTCGTCGACCAGGCCGTCGATCAGGCCGGCCTTCAGCCGCGAGACGTCGGGCGACAGGGTCAGGCGGTCCAGCGCCGAGGCGATGCGGCGCGGCTGGCCGGTCAGGGGATCGACCTGTCCGACGAACAGACCGGCGACGCCCTCCGCGATCGACAGGCCGGTGCGCACGGCGGCCAAGTCGCGCGGACCGCCCCGACCCAGCGCCAATCGTCCGACGGCGCGGGCGATGTCGGAGGAGGCCTTCAGCGCGTCACGCAGGTCGCGGCGCAGGTCGCGGCGCTCCAAGAGCCATTCGACGGCGTCGAGCTGTTCGTTGATGGCCAAGGGATCGCGCAGGGGCCGCGCGATGCGTTCGGCCAGGGCCCGGGCGCCGCCCGAGGTGACGGTGCGGTCGATGCAGGCCAGCAGGCTGCCCTCACGCTCGCCGCGCTGGGTGCGATCGATCTCAAGGCTGGCACGGGTCGCCGGGTCGATGGCCAGAAAGCCGCTTTCGCCCAGACGGCGGGGCGGGGCCAGGGCGGGAACCTTGCCGGCCTGGGTCGTCTCCAGATAGGCGGCGATCAGACCCAGCGCCGAGACCTCGGCCTCTTCGAAGGCGCCGAAGCCGTCGAGCGCCGAGACGCCGTACAGGCGTTCGACGCGGGCGCGCGCAGCCTGGGGTTCGGCGATGGCCGACGCCAGCGCCTGGACCACGCCGCCCGAGCCGTCCAGGGCGTCGCGCGTCGTCTCGTCCGAATACATCCGGTCGGTGACCAGGACTTCGGACGGGCGGAAGGCGGCCAGGGCAGCGCCCAGGTCTTCGATAGAACAGGCGACGCTGTCGACCGCGCCGGACGACAGTTCGACCACGGCGACGGCCGCCCGACCTTTACGCACCGCGACCGCCGCCAGACGGTTGGCGCCGCGCGCGTCCAGCAGGCTGTCTTCGGTCAGGGTGCCGGGGGTGACGACCCGGACCACGCCGCGATGCACCACGGCCTTGCCGCCGCGCTTCTTGGCCTCGGCGGGGTCTTCCAGCTGTTCGCAGATGGCGACCTTGTGGCCGATGCGGATCAGGCGGGCGAGATAGCCCTCCATCGCATGGACCGGCACGCCGGCCATAGGGATGTCCTCGCCCTGATGCTTGCCGCGCTTGGTCAGGGTGATGCCGAGCGCCGCCGCCGCGACCTCGGCGTCCTTGAAGAACAGCTCGTAGAAATCGCCCATGCGGAAGAACAGGATGGCGTCCGGCTGGCCCGCCTTGGCCGTCAGATATTGCGCCATGAACGGCGTCGCGCCTTCCAGCGAGGCGGCGATTTCCGGGGGATGGGAGACGGGGGCGTTCATGTGGCCACAGGGTGACGGATCGCGCCCGGCGGCTCAAGGCCGTTGACCGGCTCTTGCACAGGCTTGTCGGCCCTGCGATAGGCCACGTCAGGCGGTTAAGGGAACACGGTGTGACGCCGTGGCTGTGCCCGCAACTGTAGGCGGCGAGAGCGTCGTCCGTCCGGGGTTTCGATCCCGGCGCCACTGGGAAACTGGGAAGGCGAGGACGGCGGTTTACGACCCGCAAGCCAGGAGACCTGGCCGCCGACGTCGCTCGCTCCTGTCCGGGACCAGACAGCAGCGCGGTTTCTCCGTGGAAGCGACCCGACCTTGCGCCGTCCAGACCCATAAGCGGTCTGGCGGGTCGGTTCGCTCATGACGGTCTCTCGCGCGCATTCGCGGGACCGAACACGGGGGTATCGCTCAATGAAGCGTTCCATTCTTCTTTCGACGGCGGCGATCACGGCCGCCTTCGCCGCGCCTGCCTTTGCCGAAGACGCGACCCAGCTGGACGAGGTCATCGTCACCGCCACCCGCATCCCGGCCATCGTCGCCGACACGCCCGGCGCCCGCGTCATCGACGGCAAGACCATCGAGCAGCGCGGCGCGATCTTCGCCGCCGACATCCTGGCCGATGTGCCGGGTCTGTCGGTGACGCGTTCGGGCGCCTTTGGCGGTGTCGCACAGGTGCGGATGCGCGGCGCGACGCCGGGTAAGACCCTGGTCCTGGTCGACGGCGCGCCGGTCAACGATGCGGCCGAGCCGAACGGAGCCTATGACTTCTCCAGCTTCGAACTGGCC
This sequence comes from Brevundimonas vesicularis, assembly GCF_027886425.1. Classification (NCBI taxonomy): domain Bacteria; kingdom Pseudomonadati; phylum Pseudomonadota; class Alphaproteobacteria; order Caulobacterales; family Caulobacteraceae; genus Brevundimonas; species Brevundimonas vesicularis. Next base: position 745,383 of record NZ_CP115671.1, read on the forward strand.
GATATCGCGCGGATCGAAGTGCTCAGCGGGCCGCAGTCGTCGCTGTGGGGATCCGACGCCATCGGCGGCGTGATTTCTTTCACGACGCAAGAGATCGACGGCCTGCGCGCCGAGGCTGAGGCCGGCAGCTTCGACACCGTGCGGGGTCGGGTGTCGGCCGGGGTCGCGAACGAGACCTACGCCTTCAGCGCCTATGCCTCGCGGTTCGACACTGACGGGATTTCGGCGGCGGACGAGGCGGACGGCAACACCGAGGCCGACGGCTTCCGCAGCACGACGCTCGGCGCCAAGGGCCGCTATGTCCTGTCCGATGCGGTCAAGGTGGATGGATCGCTGCGCTGGAATAAATCCAAGGCCGATATCGACGGCTTCCCGGCGCCGAACTTTACTCTGGCCGACACCGACGACACCCAGGAAAGCGAGCAATGGTCGGGCTTTGGCCGGGTGACGGCCAAGGCGTTCGGCCTGACGCATCAGTTCAGCGTTTCAGCCTCTGATCTGGACCGCAGCTCGGTCAGCGGCGGCTTCGGCTCGACCTTCACCGGCGACCGTCAGGCCTATCGCTGGCAGGCGAACGGCCAGGCGCAGGACATCGACTATGCGTTCGGCGTGGAGCGGAACGAGGCCTCGGCGGCCCTGTCGTCGGGCCTGTCGCGCGACCTGTCGATCACTTCGGTGTTCGGCGTGGCCCAGTACGATGTCGGCGCGCTGAACCTAACTGGCGGGCTGCGGTATGACGACACCGACGATTTCGGCTCCAAGACAACGGGGCGGGTGTCGGCCGCGTACGACCTAGCCGGCGGCTTCATCCTGTCGGGCGCCTACGGCACGGGCTTCAAGTCGCCGACGGTCAGCCAGGCGGTCTGCGACTTCTGCTTTGCGCCGCGGCCCTATCCCGAGCTGAAGCCGGAAACGGCCGACAGCGTCGAGATCGCACTGGGCTGGGCGTCGGCCGACGGTCGGTTCGATGGGCGGGCGACCCTTTATCGCCTGAACGTCGAGGATCAGATCACCTATTCGGCCGGTCGCTACATCAACGTCGCCAAGACGCGTTCGGACGGGTTCGAGCTGGAAGGCCGCGCCCTGCTGGGCGGCGGGTTCGACCTGACGCTGGCCTATGCCTGGACCGACGCGACGGATCGCACGACGGGCGCGCGCCTGCTGCGCGTGCCGGAACACGCCGGTTCGGCGACCCTGGGCTGGACGGGCGACCGTCTGTCCGGCGCCCTGACGGTGCGGGCGGAAGGCGATCAGGACGATTCGGGCGGCTTCTCGACCGTGGCGCGCGACGGCTTCGTCACCGCCAATCTGAACGCGGCCTATGAACTGACTGATCAGGTCACCCTGACGGCGCGTATCGAGAACCTGGGCGATGAACACTATCAGCAGGTGTTCGGATATGGCGAGCCGGGACGGTCCGGCTATGTCGGGATCAGGCTGCGCTACTGATCCGGGCGCAGGCGTCGGCGGTGAAGGCCGCCGGCGCCTCGAGCGCCAAGGCCGCCCAGTCCAGATTGGGGCAGGGCGCGTGGGCGGCGGCCAGGATGGCGCGCAGTTCGGCGGCGGAGGCGACGCTGGCCACGACCTTGTCGACGCCAGGCAGGGCCAGGGCGTAGCCCAGAGCCGCCTGCATCGGATCGCAGCGCTGTTCCGCCAGACGCCGGCGCGTGCGCGACAGGGCCTGGGCGTGACTGGCCAGTTCGGCGGGCAGATCGTCGCCGCCCGCGAACAGCAGGCCGCCGGCGAAGACCGAAGACAGATGGACCGAGGCGCCCGTGTCGGCGATGGCCTCGAGCATGCCGTCTTGGGCCGCGCGCTGGTCCAATAGGCTGCAGGGCACCTGGACCACATCGGCTTCCAGACGGCGGGCCAGAAGCGCGGGGCCGTCCTCGATCGTGGCGCAGAAACCGATGCGGCGGAACAGGCCGCGATCCTTCAGGCTGCGGGCGCGATCCCACAGGGCGCGGCCTTCGGCGCCGGCCAGATCGGCGGCGTTGGAAATCAGCAGAACATCGCCGCGCGGCAGGCCCATCCGTTCCAGCGAACGGCGAGCGCGGGCCTCGACCCGGTCCAGACCTTCGTTGAGCGCAACGGTGCGGACCGTGACCTGGAAAGGCGAGGGGAAGGGCCAGGCCTGGCCCAACAGGCGTTCGCCGTCGCCCTCGGGCCGGGTGGCGATCAGCTTGACCCCGGCGTCGGCTCCGGTTTGCAGCAGAAAACGCATGGCTTCTTCGCGGGCGCCGGAGGGCGCGCTCATGAAGGCGCCGGGCGCGCGCTCGGGCTCGGTCACCACGGCGAGGGCCAGGCGATGGATGGGCGACGACGCCGAAGGTGTGGCGGGGGAATACGACACGCCCGACACTATGATCGCCAATGCTTAAGGGACGCTGAGCGAGACCTTAAGCGAACCCTACTTATCCACCGCTGATATGCGCACTGAGGCGAAAATCAGGCGTCGGCGTCAGGTTGCAAGTCCGGGTGGGCCGAGGCGAAGGCGGGGTGGGCCAAGGCGGTGTGTTCGACCGCCAGCAGACGCGGCCAGGGCGACAGGTCCATGTTGAAGCGCCGCGCCGAATACATCTGCGGAATCAAATAACAATCGACCAGGGTCGGGGCGTCGCCGAAGCTCCAGCCGGCGCCGTGGCGGGCGACCAAAGCCTCCAGCGCGTCGAAGCCCGGTGCGATCCACCGGGCCGCCCAAGTGTCCACGGCGGCCTGATCGGCGTTGAATTCAGACCGGATGGCTTTCAACACGCGCAGATTGTTGAGCGGATGAATGTCGCAGCCGATCAGCGCGGCCATGGCGCGCACGGTCGCCCGCTCGTTTGCCTCCTTTGGCAGCAGAGCCGGGTCGGGGTGGGTTTCCTCCAGCCATTCTAGAATGGCCGGGCTCTGGGTCAGGACCATATCGCCGTCCTGGAGGGCGGGGACCATGCCCTGCGGGTTCAGCGCCACATAGTCGGGCCTCTTCTGTTCGCCCTTGCGCAGGTCGTGCGCGGCGTTGTCGTAGGTGATCCCCTTCAGATTCAAGGCGATGCGAACCCGGTAGCTGGCGCCCGAGCGCCAGTAGCCGTGCAGGATCATGACTGCACCTCGAAGCTGAGCGTCTCCAGACCGTCGATGGTGACAACGACACGGTCGCCCGGCTTGACCGGGCCGACGCCGGACGGGGTGCCGGTGAAGATCAGGTCCCCGGGCTGCAGCGACCACAGAGCGGCGGCGGCCTCGACGATCCGGTCGGGGTTCAGGATCATGTCGTTCAGGACGCTGTCCTGTTTGGTTTCGCCATTGACGCTCAGGCGGATGGCGCCGTCAGGCGAAGGCAGGTCGCCCAAGGTGATGGGCCCGCAGGGCGCGGACTGATCGAACCCCTTGGCGGCGTCCCAGGGGCGACCGGCCTTCTTGGCCTCGGCCTGAAGATCGCGGCGGGTCAGGTCGCAGCCGACGGCCCAGCCGACGATAGCGACGCCGCCATCCTTGCCCGGCCCGATCGCGGCGACCAGCTCGGCCTCGTAGTGCAGGTTTGCGGTCGCAGACGGATAGGATGGGTTTGCGCCGTCCGAGACGATGGCGTCGCCCGGCTTGGTGAAGAAGAAAGGCGTCTGCTTGTCAGGGTCCGACCCCATTTCGCGCGCATGGGCGGCGTAGTTCTGGCCCACGCACAGAATGCGGCGAACGGGGAACCGCTGGTCCGATCCGACGATCGGCAAGGACGGGGCGGGGCGGGGCGCGAACAGCCATTGGGTCATGGCGTCCGTTCTAGTGCGGCGAAAAGCCCGTGGCGAGAGGCGCACGCTCGACCCACCTAAAGGAACCTCGTTGCACATGTGGCGTTGCAACACGGGGTTCTCTATTCTACCGCCAAGCTTTCAACGGAGCGCGCACCATGGCCACCACCAAGGCTCGAGAAGATATCAAGGCCGACCTGAAGACCCTCAAGGAGGATCTGAAGACCGGCGCCCGCGAAGAGACCCAACGCCTGCGCGACAAGGCCGCCGAGGCCGAAGCCAAGCTGCGCGCCAAGAGCGACGAAGTCCGCGAGCAGGCCCGCAGCTATTACGACGAGGCCCGCGTGAAGGGTCGCGAATATTATGACGACGCGGCCGAACGCTTCGATGAGGCGCAACGCTATGTCGTCGAGCGCGTGCAGGAGCGTCCGCTGCAATCGACCGCCGTGGCGCTCGGCGTCGGCGTCATCCTCGGCATGCTGCTGGCCGGCCGCCGTCGCTGATGTTCAAGGGCATCGTCAAAAAACTGGTGGCGACGGCTGTCGTCGCCGCCAGTGCGTTCCTGGCCGTCGTCTTCCTGGGCGTGGCCATCTTCTATGCGCTCAGCCTGACGCTGACGCCGCTCGGCGCGGCGGCCGTGACCTTTGGTCTGTTCGCCCTGGTCGCCCTGATCGTGGCGCTGGTCTTCCTGAAGGGCGACAAGCACGACGACGCCGAAGAGGAAGATGAGCCTGAGGGCCTGCTGGGCAAGGTGATCCACATCGTTCGCGAGCGGCCGATCGTCGGCGCCGTGGGCGGTCTGGGCGCCGCCTTCCTGCTGCTACGCAACCCGGCTCTGGCGGCGATCGTCGCCAGCATGGTCGCGGATCGCAAGATGGATCAGGGCGGCTATTCGCGTCGTCGCCGTCGATAGGCGATGGAACGGCCAGGCGACCCTGGCGTTGATGATGCAGACCGACGAACGGCTCCCGGGTCGCCGACGGCAACATCAACTCAGGAGAGCTAAACCCATGATGCGCTGGGCAATTATCTTCCTCGTCGTGGCCCTCGTCGCGGCCGTTCTCGGCTTCGGCGGCATTGCGAACTTCTCGTTCGAGATCGCGAAGTTCGTCGCCGTCGTGGCCATTATCCTGTTCGTCATCGCCCTGGTGGCCGGCGGACTGCGTGGACGCGGCGCGCCACGACTTTAGGCTAAATACATAAAGTCGAACGAGGGGCGGAGCCGAAGGCTTCGCCCCTTTTTTATGCGCAGCGCGGGCCGATAAGAAAGAACTTTACAACACAAAGCAAATGAGCGATGCTGTCTCAACGGTTCGAGGAGGAGAGCATCATGACCCGCGAGACCCAAGCCATTCAGGACGACATCGCCTATATGCGTAGCTTGGCGCACGAGGGGCGGCATGCCCCCCTTCTGGCCGGGCCGATACTTGTAGCCGCGGCCGTGGTTTTCGGTGGCGCTAGTCTCGGGCAGTGGGCGATTCAATCGGGCGCCGTTCAAGTGAATCCGTGGGCTCAGTTGTGGTTGTGGATCGGCGCAGGCGTCGTCTTCGCAGTCGCCCTGAGTCTCTTGATCGGGCGTATGAAGGGAAAGCCCGGCATCAACTCAGCGGGAAACAAGGCAGTGGGAGCAGCTTGGTCCGGCGTAGGCTACGGAATCTTCGTAACCTGGCTGGCGCTGGTTGCCCTGTCCGTAAAGACCGGAAACTGGTCGTGGATGGCCGTGATGTTGACGACGGTGCTGGTTGCCTATGGCTCGGCCTGGATGATTGGCGCAGCGATGACCAAAACGCGCTGGATGTCGTTCACGGCCCTTGCGGCCTATGCCGGCGCGGTTGCCGTGGCTTGGTTCATCGACAGCCCCATGATCTATCTGGTCTTCACGATTGTCCTCGTCGCCATCGCGCTGATCCCAGGGATCATCCTGATGCGTCAGGAACCGTCGGAGGTGGTCTGAGCATGGCCGACGACTTCGACATCAGCCGGATCGACGACGTCATTCACGGGCGCATCCGGCTGGGAATTATGGCCTATCTGTCCGGGGCCGGGTCGGCCGACTTCACCACTCTGAAGACCCGGTTGCAGACCACGGACGGCAATCTGTCGGTCCACTTGCGAAAGCTTGAAGAGGCGGGGTTTGTCTCCGTCTCCAAGAGTTTCAACGGTCGCAAGCCGCTGACGGAGGCCAGCCTGACCGATCAGGGACGCGACGCCTTCGTCGCCTATCTGGATGCGATGGCGGGCCTGCTGCCAGAGCGGTGAACATAGGCTAGAAGCGCGGTCATGACAGACCGCCTTCACGCCTTCGAGGCCATCGACAACTTTCGGGACTATGGCGACTACGCCACGGCGGCCGGGCGGCGCGTGAAGCCCGGCCGTCTGCTGCGTTCGGCCCACCACGCTCGCGCCAGCGAGGCGGATCTTGAGCGGCTGATGGCGCTGGACATCGGGGCCGTGGTCGATCTGCGCCGACCCGGCGAGCGCCGCGATCAGCCGTCGCGTCGGCCTGAAGGCTTCAGCGGGGAGGTCATCGAAGGCGGCGTGGACGACGGCGCGGAGGCGCCGCACATCACCTTTCTAAAGACCGCCGACCTAACGCCGGACTCCGGGCGGCGCTTCATGACGCAGACCTATCGCGCCCTGCCGTTCGACGCATCGCATCAGGACGTGTTCGGCCGCTATTTCCAGGCCCTGGCGGATCAGGACCGGACGGTGGTGATCCATTGCGCGGCGGGCAAGGACCGGACGGGTTTTCTCGCCGCCCTGACCCACCATCTGCTGGGCGTGTCGCGCGACGATATGGTCGAGGACTATCTGCTGACCAACACCGCCGTCGATCTGGCGGGCCGGGCGCCCGGCATCGCCAAACAACTGCACAAGATGACGGGTCGGGTGGCCTCGGACGACGCGATCGTGGCCTTTCTGGGGGTCGAGGCCGCCTATCTGGAAGCCGCCCTCGCCGAGGTCGAGGCGTGGCATGGATCGGTGGATGCCTATCTGAAGGAGGCGCTGGGCGTCGATGCGGCGCGCCGTGATCGGATCCTCGAGCGGCTGACCGCGTGAGCGAGGTTTTCAGCCACACCGTCATGCGCGACGCGCCTTGGGTCGATCCGGTCGCGGTGGGGGCCGGTCTCGGCGGCGGCGACGGCGCGCTGGCCCTGCTGTCGGACGGCGGGCCGGGCGGCCGCTGGTCCCACGTCGCTCAGGCGCCGGACGTCGTGCGGGTCGGCCCGGTGGATGACGCCGCGCCGTTCGAGGCGCTGCGGGATCCGCTGTTCGCCGCCGGCGCCGTCGGTCTGGCCGCCTATGACGCGGGCGCCCGGCCGGCCACCGGACGGCGCGGGACGGTCTGGCCCGACCTGATGCTGGCCCGCTATCCCGCCATGCTGAGTTTCGATCATCTTGAGCGCTCAGTGTGCGCCACGGGAAGAGGCGCGACGGCGGAGAAGGCGACGGCGGCGGCCGAGCGGGCCCTGACCTGGCTGGCGACGGCCGCGCGGGTCGTGACCCCCTCCGCGCCGGCTGACCGGTTCGAGGCCGAGGCGACGGCAAGCGCCTACCGCGACGCGGTCGCGGATGTGGTGGAACGCATCGGGGCGGGGGAGCTGTTCCAGGCCAATATCGCCCGGGCCTGGTCCGGGGAGCTGAGCCCCGGCCGCGATCCGTTCGAGGTCTTCCTGCGGCTGCAAAAGGAGCGGGCATCGCCATTTGGGGCCTATTGGCGGCTCGGGGATCGGGCGCTGGTGTCGAACTCCCCCGAACTGTTCCTCGCCTTCGATCCCGCCAGTCGCCGCATCGAGGCGCGTCCGATCAAGGGCACGCGCGCGCGGGCGGAAGATTTCGATCAGGACCAGGCCCTGGCGAGCGAGCTTCGGGCCAGCCTGAAGGATCGGGCGGAAAATCTGATGATCGTGGACCTGATGCGCAACGATCTCGCGCGCGTGTCACGGCCCGGATCGGTCCAGGTGGAGACGCTGTTCGAGGTCGAGCGCCATCCGACGGTGCATCATCTGGTCTCGACCGTGACGGGTGAGGCCCAGCCCGCAGTGGGTCCAGCCGACCTGCTGGAAGCGACCTTTCCGCCCGGCTCGATCACCGGCGCGCCTAAACATCAGGCGATGAAGGTGATCGCCGCGCACGAGCCGCCGCGCGGACCCTGGTGCGGGTCGTTGTTCCTGATCGCGGACGGCGGCGCCGTGACCGCATCGGTCTTGATCCGGACCGCCGGTTTCGAACTGAACGACGGCGTCTGGAACTATCGCACCCTCGCCGGCGCCGGCATCGTCGCGGACAGCGATCCGGCCGCCGAGGAGGCTGAGACGGACGTCAAGATGTCAGCGATGCGACAGGCGTTGGTCGGGATGTAAGGGTCAGCAACCGCTGCAGGGGATCATTTCAACGGTGCGCGGTCGCAGATAGGCCATGCGGCTGAACTTGGTCACATAGGGCGCGACCCGGTCGAATGGTGATTTGTAATCATAAAAGGCTTCAGCAACGATCACTGACTCGCCATTGGCGAGCATGTCTGAAGGGACCTTGGCCTGCGCGACCGTCAGTTTCGACGAGATGCCTTTTCCAACGCTCCAGTCCACCTTGTAGGTCGTCGCGTTTACACGCGTGACGCTGCTGACGCGTTGGGTCAGTGAGGACGAAGCAAACGGCGCCATGATCAAGTCGCCGATCGCAAACACATCTGTCAGGTCGGTTTTGCTTGTGCTGTCGCTCTGGGACACCAGGTCCGCCACCATCGCGGCGACGTGACCAGTTCGTTTCAGCGCCATATAGCCCTGACAGAACTCCACCATGCTGAAGTAGAACAAGATCAGGATTGGTGCGAGAAATGCGAATTCGACTGCGGCGATGCCGCGGGTGTCGCGCCCGTATGATCGAACGAATGGGGGCATGCGAAAGCGCGTCATTGCCACGGTTCATTGCGAAAGGCGGTCGTCGCGCTAAGTAAGACCTTGCCTGTTCCGACTCGAGATACTGCCTGACTTAGAAGAGGTGTGGCGAGAGGGTGTACATACCAAATGCGAACTAAAATAAGGTCGCCGGCCTTGCCGCCATTATAGATTGTCTTTTTGTCGTCTATAGCGCTGTCTGTGATCGGATCTTCGACGCCCGGCGTACTGAACTTGGGAATGACCCTTACGTCCACGGTCATTCGACTGTCGCAGTCGGATTTGAAAACAACCATCCTTGAGCAGACCTGAGTCTTGAATTTGGTCTTGTCGAAACCCTGCGCATGGGCCTGCCCTGTACGAATAAGACGGCCGCTATCCATGGCCGCCGTCTCAAGCACCGAGTCCAGGACGAATACGATGCCCAATTCCAGGATCGAGAAGATCATCAGGAAGAAGGGGATGGCGACCATGGCGAACTCGACCGCAGCCGACCCGTCTCGCCTCCGCCTGTCGGGGCTCGAACGCGACTTCAATGATCTCCGAGCGCGCATGGTTGAAGTCAGGGCGCTGTGGGCGCAGCAGATGCCGAGGGGGACCGGACGCTGGGTGTGCACGAGGCGCCGCAGGCCATCTCCGTCGCCTGGGCGCCCCGCCAAACCCGAACCGAACCGGTAGAGCCGCCTGTGACGACGATCTCACGCTGGAAGAGGGTGCGGCCTACACCGTCAACGGCGACGACTTCAGTGACGCCATAGCCCTTGCCGACAATAAACATGGTGTTGGCGTCGACCAGCGACACATCGGCGATTTGGGGGTTTCCGACGATGATGGAAGCGGCGGCGCCGCGAAGCTGAACGCGCGCCGAACGATCGATCTCGACGTTCAGCGCGCCGTCTTGGGCGCTGGCGACGACGGGGACGGCAAAGAGGGCGGCGGCGAGCAGGAGGGACGAGATGCGAGACATCGGCGGCTCTTGATAGTGGCGCGTGTGAACGCGGACGCGCGCATGATGCAGCCGTGATCCTCAACAAAGGCTGAAGCGCCGTTATGAGAATTTTCTTTGGTGAATCCGCGCGTAACCAAACCTTGTGACTCAGATTTAACGGGCCTCGTGCATTTTGATCCTGCGTTTGGGGGTCAAGCGGGCTACCGGCTCCCCCCGCCAAGTTGCTCGCTAGACCATTTGAAAAAGGAACTACCCATGACCAAGTTCATCTCGCGCTTCGCCAAAGACGAATCGGGCGCCACCGCCATCGAATATGGCCTGATTGCTGCTCTGATCGCCGTCGCTCTGATCACCGTGCTTGGCACAATGAGCACCAGCCTGAAGGCCACCTTCACGAAGGTTAAGACTGAGCTGGATACGGCGAACGCCGGCTAATCGCCAGACGTTCAAAGTCCTGAGATTGGGGCCGGGGCTGAAAAGCTCCGGCCCTTTTCTGTGGTCGAAACCCAACATTAAGTCCTGTCACACAACATGCCGGTCATGGATATTCTGCTGCTCACCCTGCTCGGCGTCTTTCCGGCCCTGGTCATCGTCGGCGGTCTGCACGACCTGATCACCATGAAGATCCCGAACTGGATCTCGTTGGCCCTAATCGGCGCCTTTTTCCCCATCGCCTTTCTTATCGGCGCCGCGCCGATGGATGTCGCCATCCATGTCGGCATCGGGTTCGCGGCCTTGCTGGTCGGCATGGGCATGTTCGCCGCCGGCTGGATCGGTGGCGGCGACGCCAAGCTGCTGGCCGCCAGTTGTCTGTGGATGGGGATGAGCGGCGTCGCGCCGTTCTTGATCTACACCGGCATCGCGGGCGGCGCCTTCTGCCTGCTGCTGATGACCGCGCGTCAGTATTTTCCGATGGTCGCCCCGTCGGTGTCGCAAGGCTGGGTCATCAATCTGATGCAGCCCAAGGGCGATATTCCTTACGGCGTCGCCATCGCCATCGGCGCCCTGCTGGCCCTGCCCGAGAGCGGGCTGCTGCTGACCTTCGCCTCGGGTCGCTGACACCCCGTTGACCGGCGTTCGCGGCGCTTAGGAAGCGTTAACCCGCAAGGCCCATGATCGTTAACGGTAGGCGTCGGGGGATGAATCCGAAACACAGCGCCTGCTGGAGACATCCTGGATGAAGCCCGCCCGCATCGTCGTCATCTGCATCGCCGCCGTCTCAGCCATTGGCTTGGCCCTCGTGGTCCGGGCCATGGGGTCGTCTTCGAACGAACCCACGACACCGGCGGCCGCCGCTCCCGTCGAAGTCCGCCCGATGGCCAAGGTGTTGGTCGCCGCGAAGGATCTGGAACCCGGCAAGCGTCTGGTGGAGGCCGACCTCGAATGGAAAGATTGGCCCGTCGATGAGGTCAATCCCGTCTTCATCACCGACGGCTCCACGCCGGTGCCCGCCAAGCCCGCTGCGGAAAGCGCAACGGCGAAGGCGACGGACGCCGTGAACCGCGTCGCCAAGGCGGCGACGGAGCTGGCCACGACCGGCGCCAAATCCGACTATATCGGCTCGGTGGTCCGCGAACCCATTCTGGCCGGAGAGCCCATCGTGTCGCGCAAGATCGTGCGCGCCGGCGACAGCGGCTATCTGGCCGCCTATCTGGAGCCGGGCATGCGGGCGATGGCCATCGCTGTGACGGTGGAATCCGCCGCCGGCGGGTTCATCCTGCCGGGTGACCGCGTCGATGTGGTGCTGACCGCCGAAACCAATCGCGACGGCGCCGTCGAGGGCGCGACCAAGTCCAAGTTCGCCTCGGGCGTCGTGCTGCAGAACATCAAGGTCCTGGCCATCGACCAGGCGACCCGCGTGGGCGACGACGCCCAGGCCGTCGTGGGCGCCACCGCGACCCTGGAAGTCCGACCGCAGGACTCGGTTCTGCTGGCCCAGGCCAAGTCCGAGGGCGAACTATCGCTGTCGCTGCGATCCTATGCCGACACCGCCGGGCCGTCCGGCGCCACGCGCCGCCCCGTTGCAGCCGTTTCCCAACCTCAGGCCGTGCGCATCTATCGCGGCGGCGCGCCCGAAGTGGTGGCCGTGCCATGAGAACTCAACCGATGTGCCGACCCACGATGCGCAAGGCCGCCGCTGCCGCAGCCTGCGCCCTTCTGGCCACTCTGGCCGCAGCGCCTGCCGGCGTCGCCCAGACCCGCGCCGCCGTCTCGACGGGGGCGGCGCAGCGCCTTATCAACCTGCCGCGCGGCACCTCGTTCGCGGTAGATCTGCCCGCCGACGCCCGCGACGTCATCGTCTCCAATCCGCAGGTGGCCGAGGCCATGCTGCACTCGCCGCGGCGCATCACAGTTATCGGCATCGCGCCGGGAGAAACCGACGCCGTCTTCTTGGACGCAGCCGGCCGCACCATCCTGAGTCTGCGGGTTCGGGTGGACGCCGGCACCAGCGCGCTTCAGGACACGTTGAGCCGCATCGCTCCTGGTGGGCAGATTCACGCGGAAGCCGTCAATGACAGCGTCATCCTGACGGGGGTTGCAGATAATCCCGCTCAAGCGGCTCAGGCCGCGCGCGTGGCCGCCGCCTTCGTCTCAGCGCCGGAGAAGGTGATCAACATGATCAGCGTCGCCGGTTCCGACCAGGTGACGCTGCGGGTGCGCGTGGTGGAGGTGCAACGCAACGCGCTGAAACAGCTTGGCTTCAGCTCCGACATCTTGAAGGGCGCGGGCATCCATTCGTATGGCTTCAGCCGACCCAATACCTACGGCGTCAACGGATCGGCGGCCGGCGGAACGGGTCTGTGCTACGGTCAAAATGGCGGCCGGACGACTAACGTGTCGAACTCGAACACCACCACCAGCCAGACCAGTTCCGGCGGGGCGTCGGCAAGCGGTCAACAGGCGACGAGCGGTTCCTTCCCCTCGACCGTCACCGTGACAGATGTTAATGGCAACGTGGTCCAGATTCCTGCGACGGCTATCGGTCAGTCCACTGTGTCATCTGGCTCTAGCAACACGATCACCAGCGCCATCTCCAATATTGCGTCGACCGCCTTCCAGACACTGACGGGCACGAATGCGAGCGGCTGTCTTGAGGCCTTCGAACGCGTGGGATTGGCCCGGACGCTGGCCGAACCCAACCTGACGTCTGTGAATGGCGAAGCGGCGAACTTCCTGGCCGGCGGCGAGTTTCCGCTGCCGACAGGACGTGACCGGGATGGCAACATCACCGTGATCTACAAGCCCTATGGCGTGGGTCTGGCCTTCCGGCCGGTGGTGATGTCCGGCGGTCGCATTTCCTTGCAGGTGAAGGTCGAGGTTTCAGAACTAACGGCTCAAGGCGGTTTCACCATCGGCGCCGGCACGCCCTCGTCCATCACTCTACCGGGTCTGACGGTTCGGCGCAGTGAAAACACCGTGGAACTGCCATCGGGCGGATCAATGATGATCGCGGGCCTGCTTCAGGAAACCACGCGCCAGACAGTGGACTCTCTGCCGGGGGTGACCAACCTGCCGGTCCTGGGATCGCTGTTCCGATCGCGCGATTATCTGATGGGCGAAACCGAACTGGTGGTCATCGTCGAGCCCTATATCGTCAGTCCGACCTCGCCCGATCGGATGCAGACGCCGGCCGACGGCCTGCGCGTGGCTAGCGATAGTCAGACCATTTTCTTCGGCCAGTTGAACCAGGTCTACGGGCTGCCGAATGCGCCCCCGGCCGGTTCGGTCGGCTACGTGATCGAGTGAGCAAATCCATGACTCGCACCCTGATTGCCACGCTTCTGACGACCACGACCCTGGGGCTCGGCGCCTGTGTCGGCGGCCCCGCCAGCTTGGGCGGCGAGCCGCCGCTGACGCCGACATCGCGTTATCAGCTCCAGGTTGAGCCCAATCTCGACCGGATCGCTCTGGCGGTTCACGACAGCGGCCTGTCGCCGGCGCAGAACGGCGCGCTGCAAGAGCTGGTCGGGCGCTATCGCTACGTCGACGCCGTGCCGATGGTCATCGAAGCACCCGCCGGAAACGATCCGGTGGCCCTGAAGATCGCCTATGACATCCAATCGGCCTTGGCGGCCTACGGTGTCTCGCCAGAGCGCATCACCGTGGTCAGCTACGCCGCGCCGGATCCGCGCGCGCCCGTGGTCGTCGGCTATCAGACGATCCGCGCCGCCGTGCCGCAGTGCGGAACCGCCTGGGGCAATCTGAGCCGGACCGGCGACAATCGGTCGTCATCCAACTTCGGATGCGCCGTGACGGCCAATCTGGCGGCCCAGATCGAGGATCCACGCGACATCCAGCGGCCACGCACCATGACGCCGGCGGACGCCGGGCGCCGAACTGTAGTGTTCGATGCCTATCGCGGCGGCAAGCCGACATCGGCCGAGCGCGAAGAACTGATCCGGGATACCGCCGTGTCCCGTGCGGTGAACTGATCATGAGCACAGCCCCAGCCCCTCGCGAGTTCGACAGCTTCGACGATGCGTTCGATGTCGATATGGAGTTCGCGCCTCCGGTTGACGACGTCGCCGCGCCGCGCAGCCCGCTTCAGTTCACGCCTGCGGCGTCGGCGATGCCGGCCGGTGCGGTGCCTCAGCCCCAATCGCCGCCTCAGGCCGCGCCTCTGGCGCCGGTCCCGGCCGCCCCGGCCTATGCGCCCGACGCCGCTGGCTTCAATCCGGTCGGTGACGTGGTCGCCCAGGCGCAGGCCAGTCTGATTGACACGGGCCTGGCCTTCACCGGCCTCGCTCCGGCCAGCAACATCGGCGAAGTGTCGGTGCCGCGGATCGCCATCCATGTCTTCGCCGAACGCCAGGACACCCTGGCCTCGGCCGAGCGCGCCGCTCAGGATCGCCGTCTGTCGCGCGCCACGACGCAGATTCGCGTCGGCGGCGTCGCCGCAGCCGTCGAGACCTATCAGCATGAGCCGACCCCCCCGCTGATCATCGTCGAGTGCCTGAAAGATCCCCAGACCCTGTTGTGGGAAGTCGATCAGCTGGCCGAGGTCTGCGACGCCGGCACCAAGGTCGTGGTCATCGGCGCGACGAACGACATCATCCTGTTCCGCGAGCTTATGCGGCGCGGAGTCAGCGAATATCTGGTCGCGCCCTTGCAGCCGCTGCAACTGATCGCGGCCATCGGCGGGCTTTTCAACGACCCGGCTCAGCCCTTCGTCGGCCGCACCATCGCCTTCGTCGGCGCGCGGGGCGGGGCAGGGGCTTCGGCGGTGGCGCACAACACCGCCTATGCGATCTCGGAACGGATCGGCGCCAATACCGTCATCGTCGACTATGACCTGCCGTTCGGCACGGCCGGCCTGGACTTCAACCAGGACCCGCTGAGCGGCGTCGCCGATGCCCTGGGCCAGCCCGACCGGCTGGATTCGACCCTGCTGGACCGCATGATGGTTCGCTGCACCGACAAGCTGAGCCTGTTCGCGGCGCCCGCCAGTCTGGACACGGACTGGGACATCACGACCGAGGCGTTCGAGGAGGTCACCAACCAGATCCGCGCTACGGCGCCCTTCGTCGTGCTGGACCTTCCGCACCTGTGGTCGCCGTGGATGCGCCGCACCCTGATAAGCGCCGACGAGGTGGTGGTGGTGGCCACGCCCGACCTCGCCTCGCTGCGCAACGCCAAGAACATGATCGACCTGATCCGTCAGGGCCGCCCCAATGATGCGCCGCCGCGCCTGGTGCTGAACCAGGTCGGCGTGCCGGGTCGTCCCGAGATTCCGGCCAAGGACTTCGGCGCGGCGCTCGGCGTTCACCCCAGCCTGATTATTCCGTTCGACGCCAAGACCTTCGGTGCGGCAGCCAATAACGGCCAGATGATCCTGGACGCCGGCGCTAAGACCAAGTCGGCCGAAGCCTTCCAGACCCTGGCCCAGATCGTGTCGCGCCGCGAACTGCCGATGGTGGCGGGACCCAAGGCCAAACCCGTCAAGGCGGGCAAGGCGGAGAAGACCAAGGCGGATGGGGCGTCCAAATCCCTGTTCGCCAATATGTTCAAGAAGCGCTGACGCATGTTCGGCAAACGCACAGGTCAGCCCGGCGCCGCTCCCGCGCCGCTGCGGCCGGCCCCCGCGCCGGCGTCTGCACCCGGCGGCGAACCTGTGTCCGTGTTCAGCATGCAGCCAGCCGCCGCGCCGATGGCGGCGCCGGCCAACGCATCGGCCTTTGCCTATGCCGACGAGGATCTGGAGCGGGCAGCCGACGCCTTCGATCGCGCGTCCGCGCCGACCCACCCTGCGCCGGCCGATCGTCTGGACGCCTTGGCGTCGCGTCCCAAGCCCAAGCCGACGCCTGAGGCTCCGCGTCCCACCGGCAATGTCGCCGGCACAGGCCCAAAGGCCACGGCTGGCCTTGAACAGCTGAAGAAGGCCCAGGCGGTCGCCGAGATCGTCCGGGAACAGAGCGACTACTATCACGCCACGAAGACGACGATCTTCAACGCGTTGATGAACACCATCGACCTAGCCCAGCTGGCGCATCTGGACCAGAAGGCGGCGTCGGAAGAGATCCGCGACATCGTAGCCGAACTGGTGGCGATCAAAAACGTCTCCATGTCGGTCGCCGAGCAGGAGCATCTGGTTCAGGACATCGTCAATGACGTCCTGGGCTATGGTCCGCTGGAGCCGCTGCTGAGCCGCGACGACATCGCCGACATCATGGTCAATGGCGCCGGCCGCGTCTTCATCGAGGTCGCAGGCAAGGTGCAGCTGACCAATGTCCGTTTCCGCGACAACACGCAGCTGATGAACATCTGCCAGCGGATCGTGAGCCAGGTCGGCCGTCGCGTGGACGAAAGCAGCCCCATTTGCGACGCCCGTCTGCCTGACGGTTCGCGCGTCAACGTCATCGCTCCGCCGCTTGCGATCGACGGCCCGACGCTGACGATCCGGAAGTTCAAGAAAGACAAGCTGACGATGAAGAATCTGGTGGAGTACGCCTCCATCAGTCCCGAGGGCGCGCGCGTCCTGGGCGTCATCGGCGCCTCGCGATGCAATCTGGTGATCTCGGGCGGCACTGGCTCGGGCAAGACGACCCTGCTGAACACCCTGACGGCCTTCATCGACCCGACCGAGCGAGTCATCACCTGCGAGGACGCCGCCGAACTGCAGCTGCAGCAACCTCACGTGGTCCGTCTGGAAACCCGCCCGCCCAACCTGGAAGGCCAGGGCACGATCACGATGCGGGATCTGGTCAAGAACTGCCTGCGGATGCGTCCCGAGCGGATCATCGTCGGCGAGGTGCGCGGACCCGAGGCGTTCGACCTGTTGCAGGCCATGAACACGGGCCACGACGGCTCGATGGGCACGTTGCACGCCAACAGTCCGCGCGAGGCCATCAGCCGGATGGAGTCCATGATCACCATGGGCGGCTACGGCCTGCCGTCCAAGACGATCCGCGAGATGATCGTCGGCTCGGTCGACGTCATCATCCAGGCCGCCCGCCTGCGCGACGGTTCGCGCCGCATCACCCACATCACCGAGGTCGTGGGCCTGGAAGGCGATGTGATCGTGACGCAGGACCTGTTCGTCTACGACATCACCGGCGAGGACGAGAACGGCAAGATCATCGGCCGCCATCGCTCGACCGGCATCGCCCGTCCCCGCTTCTGGGACCGGGCGCGCTATTACGGGCTGGAGCGCGAACTGGCCGACGCTCTGGACGCGGCGGAGTAGGACGATGCTTCCGATTCTCGCCGCCGTTCTGGCTTTCATCACCATCGGCGGACTGGGCTGGGTCTTCGTCGGTGGAGACGATTCCTCGGCCCAGGCCGTCAAACGCGCCCAAAGTCTGGGCGAACCCAAGAAGAGCGCCGCGATCGCCCGCAAGGCCGCCGCCGCCAATACGCCAGAGGCGCGTCGCAAGCAGATCCTGCTTCAGTTGCAGGACGCCGACCGCCGCGAGCGCAAGGCGCGCACCACTTTGGCGTCGCGCTTGAAACAGGCAGGTTTAAGCCTGAGCGTGCGGACCTTCTACATCATCTCGGCCGTGGTCGGGCTGGTGACCGGGCTGGGCGCTCTGGTGTTTGGTCTGCCGATCCTAGTGGTGTTGGGCATCGCGCTGATCTTCGGTCTCGGACTGCCACGCTGGGTCGTGGGTTTCCTGGGCAAGGCGCGGATGAAGAAGTTCTCGCTGGAGTTCCCCAACGCCGTCGATGTGATTGTTCGCGGCATCAAGTCGGGCCTGCCGGTCCACGAATGTTTCAAGATCATCGCCCGCGAGAGCCCCGCGCCGCTGGGGCCCGAGTTCCAGAAGCTGGTCGAGGGCCTAGGCGTCGGCCTGACCCTGGAGCAGGCGCTGGAGAAGATGTACGGCCGGATGCCGACGTCGGAACTGCGCTTTTTCACCATCGTCATCGCCATCCAGCAGAAGACCGGCGGCAATCTGGCAGAGGCGCTGGGTAATCTTTCGGCCGTGCTGCGCGCTCGTCGGATGATGGGCGAAAAGATCAAGGCGCTGTCGTCCGAAGCCCTGGCTTCGGCCGGCATCATCGCCTCCCTGCCGCCTGCAGTCATGACGATGGTTATGTTCACGACCCCCTCGTACATGATGCCGCTGTTCACCGATTTCCGCGGCAACTTCATGCTGTTGATGGCGGCCCTGCTGATGGCCACCGGCGTCTTCGTGATGAAGCGCATGATCTCGTTCAAGTTCTGAGGCGAGAGCATGGAAACCTTCGTCCGCTTCGTCACCGATCCACAGAATCTGCTCAGCATAGGCGTGGGTGTGCTGGTGTTCGCCACTGTCATCACCTTGCTGAACTCGATGTCAGGCGGGGTCGAACTGGACAAACGCATGAAGGCGGTCGCCGAACGGCGCGATGACCTGAAACGCCGCTCACGCGCGAACATCGCCGCCGGCCAAGGCGCGCTGCGCCACACCGATGATGGCTTCAAGAAGCGGATCGTCGACCGGTTGAACCTGACGAAGCTGCTGGAGGATCCGAAGGTCGCAGGACAAATGGCCCAGGCCGGCTATCGCGGACCGCGTCCGCTGACGACCTTCTACTTCTTCCGTTTCGCCTCCCCCTTCGTCTTCATGATCGTGGCGGCCTTCTATCTGTTTGTGATGAAGATCGTGGACTGGCCCACGATGAACAAGGTGACGGCGACCATGGCGGCTGCTGTGGCGGGCTTCTATGCGCCGAACCTCTATCTGAAAAACCGCATCACCAAGCGCCGCACGTCGATCATGCAGGCGTTTCCCGATGCGCTGGACCTGCTGCTGATCTGCGTCGAGGCGGGCATGTCCATTGAGGCGGCGATCACCAAGGTCAGCCAGGAGATGGGGCCGTCGTCGATCGATCTGGCCGAGGAGCTGTCGCTGCTGTCGGCCGAGCTTTCCTATCTGCCCGACCGTCGCATGGCCTATGAAAACTTGGGCAAGCGCACCAACCATCCGGGCGTGAAGTCCGTGGCGACGGCCATGACCCAAGCCGAAACCTATGGCACGCCGCTGGCGACGGCTCTCCGCGTAATGGCGAAGGAAAATCGTGACCTGCGCTTGTCCGCCGCAGAGAAGAAGGCCTCGGCCCTGCCGGCCAAACTGACCGTGCCGATGATCCTGTTCTTCCTGCCGGTCCTGTTCATCGTCATCCTAGGGCCGGCGATCCTGAACGTCATCGACATGATGAAGGACGGGCGTTAGGCGCGCTCCGCCGCCGCCTTCAGACCCTCGGCGGCGCTTTCCAGCGCCTTCTTCATCGCCGGGCGGTGCTTGTCGTGGAACAGCTCGCCGCGGATGCCTGAAAAGCGGATGCCGATGGCGACGATGCAGTTGCCGGGGGCCAACTCCGCGATCTGGATGTAGCGCAGGCTCTGGAACAGGAAGCCGCGCCGTTCGGCCCAGACCAGCCGCGCGCGCGGCTGCCATTCCACTACTTGGGCGGACGACTGGCGTTCGGCCATGTCGGGCCACGCCTCGGTCATGGTCAGCCGACCGCCGTAGGCGATGGCGCCCGAGACGTCCCTGTCGATCGGGTTCCAGGCGCCCCAGCCGGACAGGTCCGCGACCAGATCCCAGATACGGTCCGAGGTCGCCTGAACGCCGACGCGTTTTTCGATGCGAGTGTCATCCATGGTTTCGCTCTGACACGGCTGGCCGCCGGAAGAAAGGCGCCGAGCCTCAGTCGGCGGCGTCGATCCGCTTCAACCGTCGTCCGTCATCCAGCCCCAGCCGCGTCTTGACCTCGAACAGATCGGCGCCGGCGGGAATGATCAGCAGCTTCTTGGGCTGGGCCGTGTTGACGGCGACGACGGCGCCCTTGGGACAGATGTCGAAACAGTCGGCGCCGACGACCGTCAGCTCGCCCTTGCGACCCTGTTTGCCCTTCTTCAGGTGCAGATATTTGCGCAGCGCCTTCTTCAGCGTCAGATCGCCGCCGGGGCCGAAGCCGCCGTCCAGCTTCTTCGAACATTTGCGACAGACCAGAACGACGTCGCGCCATTCGGTCTTTGCGCTCTTGAAGGCCTTCTCACCCATGCGGACAGAAATCGGCGTTCGCGACGGCTTGCGCAAGCGGGTGCGGCGCCGTCACCTGTCGTCGGGCTGAAAATTTCACGGGACCTTCACATGCGCCGATTGCTCGCCGCCTTTCCCTTGTCGCTGCTGCTGGCGACCGGGACCGCTCAGGCTCAGGTCGATACGGCCAGCGTGGACGCCGCCGTGCAGCGCGTCATGCCAGAGGTCGTCGCGTGGCGGCGCGACTTCCACCAGCATCCCGAACTGGGCTTCGCCGAGACTCGCTCGGCCGGCGTGATCGCCGACCATCTGCGATCGCTGGGGCTGGAGGTGCGCACCGGGGTCGGCAAGACGGGGGTGATCGGCGTGCTGCGCGGCGCACGGCCGGGCCGGACGGTGGCTCTGCGCGCCGACATGGACGCCCTGCCGGTGCAGGAGGCGACGGGCCTCGACTTCGCCTCGAGCGCGACCGGGACGTACATGGGCAATACGGTGCCGGTGGCCCACGCCTGCGGCCACGACATGCATATGGCCATGCTGATGGGCGCAGCCGAGGTGCTGGCGGGGATGAAGGACCGGATCGCCGGCACGGTGGTCTTCGTCTTCCAGCCGGCCGAGGAGGGCGCGCCTCCGGGAGAGCCCAAGGGCGGGGCGGCCCTGATGATCGCCGAAGGGGCGCTGAACGATCCCAAGCCCCAGGCCATCTTCGGCCTGCACGTCGTGCCGGGCCGTCCGGGCAGCGTCTTCTATCGGCCCGAGGGGTTCATGGCGGCCTCGGACCGCGTGGATATCCGCCTGAAGGGCAAGCAGACGCACGGCGCCTGGCCCTGGCGCGGGGTCGATGTGATCGCGGTGGCGGGCCAGGTGGTCGAGACGGTCAACACCCTGACGGCGCGCACGGTCGATCCGACCACGACCCCGACCGTCTTCACCATCGCCACGATCAACGCCGGCGTCCGCTACAACATCATCCCCGACAGCGCGACGCTGTCGGGTACGCTGCGCACCTTCGATACGGCCCAGCGCGACGCTCTGGTCGCCCGCGCCGAAACCGCCATCGACCACGTCGCCGAGGCCTACGGCGCCACCGCCGAGTTCGGCGTCAAACAGAACGCGGCCCTGGTGTTCAACGACCCCGGCCTGTCCGCTTGGCTGGCCCCGGTCCTGACCGAGGCGGCGGGCGAGGGGAACGTCAACCCCGCCACGCCCCCGACCACGGTGGCCGAGGACTTCAGCTATTTCCAGCAGGCCGTCCCCGGCGTCTTCTACCACCTGGGCGCCAGTCCCGACGGCGTGGACCCCGCGACCTCCGCCCCCAACCATTCGCCGGAATTTTCACCGAACGAGAAGGTCTTGCCGCTGGGCGTCAAGACGCACGTCCTGACGGCGCTGCGGTTTCTGGAGCGGAGTTAGGGCGGGGCGAGTGCAGCGTGGGCAATGTCGCAGGCCGACCCATCGCGCACCCTCGCTCTCTGTCTAATCCACAATGATCGGCGAGGGGCGGCCGCAATTATCTGACTGGACGTAAATGTAACCACTGTTCCCTTGCAGTGCCTCGTCCCGCCTGACGGAGACAACTTTCGACTTGGCCCCGGACAGCCAGTCTTCGAAGGTTCGACCCATATACTCCGAGAATCCTACTTTACCCAACACTACGGCTGCCGGATCAGCCGCTATTAGAGCAAGAATCTCAGCGTCGCTTTTCCCGCGCGCTGCTCGGATGACGGCACTAGTTGGGCGCGGGAAGTCGGTAGCGGCGATCTGTTTCAAGGCGACCAACTTGTAGTAGTCGCGCGATTTCCAGGAGCGGTCCGCTAGGCAGAGATTTGACGCCCGATAGGCGCTGTTGCCAATGCCCAGTAAAGCGACCGCTGTAACGGTCAGGACCGCAAGCCGTGTTCGTTTTTCCAAGCGATGCCCATCCATGAGCGCATGCGTAACAGACGTGCGCGGGTGTCGGCTATGTCCGCTATCCACCCTTGTCAGACTTATTGGCAGGTCCGGTCTGAGGTCGGCCGAGTGTTTTAGTTTGAATAGCCACGGCCGCGCTTACAAGCGTTCGAACACCGTCTGGATCACCCGCTGATAGACCGCCGTCAGCGTCTCCAACTCCGCCGTCGGCACACGTTCGTCGATCTGGTGCATGGTCTGGCCGACCAAGCCCAGTTCCAGGACCGGGCACAGGGCGCGGATGAAGCGGGCGTCGGAGGTGCCGCCGGTGGTCGAGGCCTCGGGGCGACGTCCCGCCACGGCCTCGACCGCGTCCTGAACCGCCTCTACGAAGGCGCCCGGCTCGGTCAGGAAGGCCTCGCCCGAGCACAGGTGCTCCAGGGTGATCTGAAGTCCTGTCTCGGCCTGCATGGCCCCGGCCTCGCGGTTCAGCCAGTCGATCAGGGCGTCGCCGGTGTGGCTGGGGTTGAAGCGGATGTTCAGCCGCGCCGTCGCCTGGGCCGGGATGATGTTGGTGGCCGGATTGCCGATGTCGATGGTGGTGATTTCGAGGTTCGACGGGGGAAAGTTCTCGTAGCCTTCATCCAGAACGTGGTCGTTCAGGCGGGCCATCAGGCGTGCGATCACCGGGGCCGGGTTGGCGGCGCGCTCGGGATAGGCGACGTGGCCCTGTTTGCCTTGGACGGTGATCCAGGTGTTCAACGAGCCGCGCCGGCCGACCTTGATCATGTCGCCCAGCTGTTGCGACGACGAAGGTTCGCCGACGACGCAGGCGTCGATGACCTCGCCCTCGGCGGCCAGGGCCTCGACCACGCGCTTGGTGCCGTGAAGCGCCGGGCCTTCCTCGTCGCCGGTGATCAGAAAGGAGAGGGAGCCGGCGGGTTCGCCGTCTGCGATCACCTGGGACACGGCGGCGACCCAGGCGGCGATCCCGCCCTTCATGTCCACCGCGCCGCGACCGTACAGGACGCCGTCCTTGACCTCGGCGTTGAAGGGTTGCGACGACCACTGATCCGACGGGCCGGTCGGAACCACATCCGTATGTCCGGCAAAACACAGGTTGGGCGAAGCGGTCCCGCGCCGGGCGTACAGGTTCTCGATCCGCGCATGGACGCCCTCGCCCCCCGGTCCCTCGAAGGCCAGGCGGCGGCAGGTGAAGCCCAGCGCCGTCAGATGGCGCTCCAGCACATCCATCGCCCCTTCGTCGGCGGGGGTGACGGAGGGAATGCGGATCAGGTCGCGGGTCAGTTCGACAGGATCGATAACGGGAGTTGATGCGCGGCTCATGTGGCTATGCTTTAGGGATAATCCGCGTCTGCGAGAAGACGGTGCGCCCCTGCTGAAGCCGAGACCTTGACCACAGAATCCATTGACACCGGCCCCGCCGCCCCGCCCGTTCCGCCGTCTCCGCCAGAAGGCCCGTCCAGCCCGTGGGGCATTCGCGACTTCCGCCTGTTGTGGTTCGGCCGCGTGGTGGCGGTGCTGGCGATCCAGATCCAGTCGTCGGCCCTGTTGTGGCAGGTCTATGAGATCGCGCGGCGCGATCATCCGATCGAGGAGGCCAGCCTGTATCTGGGGCTGGTGGGGCTGTGTCAGTTCCTGCCGCTGCTGGCCTTCACCCTTCCCGCCGGGGCGATGGCGGATCGGCGCGACAGAAAGCGCACGGTGTGGATCTCGATCCTGGTCGAGGCGGCCTGCGCGGGATCGTTCCTGGCCATGGCCCTGCATGGGAATCCGCCGCTGTGGGGTCTGTTGGCGGTCGCGGCCCTGTTCGGCGCGGCGCGGGCGTTTCTGGCGCCGGCCAGCCAGGCGTTTCTGCCGATGGTGGTGGGTCGAAAGGCCCTGCCGCCGGCCATCGCGGCCCAGTCCATCGCGTTTCAGACCGGCGCCATCGCCGGCCCGGCCCTGGGCGGGGTGATCGTGGGGGTGAACGTGCCCTTGGCCTATGCGGCAGCGCTGGGGATGTTCCTTCTGGCCGTCGCGGCCTTCATCCTGATCCGCACCAGCGGGAGACCTGCGCCCCAGACCAATCCGCTGTCGCCGGTCGACTCGGTGAAAGAGGGGCTGGCCTATGTGTGGAAGACCAAGATCGTGCTGGGCGCCATTTCACTGGATCTGGTGGTGGTGCTGCTGGCGGGCGTGGCCCTGCTGACGCCGATCTTCGCGCGCGACATCCTGCATGTCGGACCGCAAGGGTTCGGCCTGTTGCGGGCGTCGTTCGGCGTGGGGGCCATGGTCATGGCCATCTATCTGAGCCGCTATCCGATCCGCCAGAACGGCGGGCGCTGGATGTTCGCGGCGGTGGCGGTGTTCGGCCTGTGCACCATCACCTTCGGCCTGTCGCGCATCGTCTGGCTGTCGGGACTCGCCTTGTTTATCGGCGGGGCGGCGGACATGATCAGCGTCAATGTGCGCCAGACCCTGATCCAGCTGGCCACGCCCGATCACATGCGCGGGCGGGTGTCGTCGGTGTCCATGCTGTTCATCGGCGCCTCGAACGAACTGGGCGAGGCCTATTCCGGCGTCATGGTCCGGCTGCTGGGCGCGGTCGGCGCGGCGGTGTTCGGCGGGTTCGGCGCCCTGGCCGCGACCGGGGCCTGGGCGACGATGTTCCCGGGGCTGAGGAAGGCGGACAAACTGACGTGACTCGTGATTGGTGGATCGTGAGTTCGCCAATCACGATTCACTTTTCACGGCTCACGCCAGTCACCACGCCTTGAAATGCTTCGACAGCTTCAGGCCCTGGTTCTGATAGTGGCTGCCGCTTTCGCCATACAGACGGCTGGGGCGTTCGGTCAGGGGTTCATAGACCAGGCGGGCGACGATCTGGCCGTGTTCCAGCAGGAACGGCGTGTCGTGGGTGCGGACTTCCAAGACGCCTTTCGAGCCCGCGCCATGCGCCTCGTCGGTGCCGAAGCCGGGGTCGAAGAAGCCGGCGTAGTGGACGCGGAACTCGCCGACCGACGGATCGATGGGGGTCATTTCGGCGGCCTGGTCAACCGGGATTTCGACGTCGTCGGACGAGGCCAGGATGTAGAACTCGCCCGGATCCAGCAGCAGTTCGCCACGGCGCAGGCTCAACGGCTCCCAGAAGTCGCGCGGGTCGTGGCCGTCGATGTGGTCCAGATCGACCACGCCCGCATGGCGACGCCCGCGGAAGCCGACGATGTCGCCGCCCTGCAGATCGACGCCGACCGAGCGGGTCTCCAGTTTGGGCGGATCGCCGGCCTTGAGCCGCAACTGGTTCAGGCGCGTGCCGGGACGGACCAGGATGGAGAAGGTCTGGGGCGCGACCTCCATATAGAGCGGGCCGTCATAACCTTCGGCGACGTCATCGAAGCTGGCGCCCTGATCGGTCAGCAGACGCACGAAGACATCGACGCGGCCGGTCGAGCTTTTCGGATTGGCGCGGGCGATAAGGCCCTGGGGCAGTTTCAGCCGCTCCTGAAGGCGCACGATATAGACGCAGCCCTTTTCCAGCACGACGCCCGCCTCGGTGATCTCGATGGCGTGCATGGCCACGTCGGCGATGCGGTCCTCGACCTTGCGCCGGCCGGGCAGGAAGGAGGCGCGGACGCGCCAGGCCTGATCCGACAGCCGCAGGTCCAGGCTGGCCGGCTGGACCTGGTCGTGGTCGAAGGGGGTGTCGGACGTGACGGCGCCTGTGGCGATCAATGTCTCGATGGACTGGGCGGGCAGGATGCCGGGACGGGGCGCTTGGA
This sequence comes from Brevundimonas vesicularis, assembly GCF_027886425.1. NCBI lineage: Bacteria > Pseudomonadati > Pseudomonadota > Alphaproteobacteria > Caulobacterales > Caulobacteraceae > Brevundimonas > Brevundimonas vesicularis. The sequence continues at coordinate 771,099 of NZ_CP115671.1, forward strand.
AGGAGCTCATGGCGTCTGTCTCACACGGTTTTCACGACTTGTCTCCAAGTCGCGCTTGCAGCCCGCGCGCGGCGGGGCGAGCATATAGCCCATGCACGATGGTCCTGCCTATACCGCCGAGACGAACGGCATCCTGATCCGGGTGCGCCCCAGCTATCTGGCGGGCCAGTCCGATCCAGACGAAGGCCGCTGGGTCTGGGCCTACCAGATCGAGATCGTGAACCTGACGGGTTCAACGGTCCAGTTGATGGCGCGTCGCTGGACCATCACCGACGGCCAAGGCCATGTCGAAGAGGTGCGCGGTCCCGGCGTCGTCGGCGAACAGCCCGTGATCGAGCCGGGCGGCAGCTACGCCTACGCCTCGGGCTGTCCGCTGGGCACCGACAGCGGCTCGATGGTGGGCGCCTATTATATGACGGATGCGGATGGGCGCAGTTTCGAGGCGCAGATTCCGGCGTTTTCGCTGGATACGCCCGATGCGCGGCGGGTGCTGAACTGATCGAAGGGCGGATGGGGCTGCGTCAACCCGGATGAACCGCAGCCCCGCCCCTGAAGTCTCGCCGGCCGCTTGCGCGAACCGGCGAGGGGGAGGTCGGCTCCCTAAGGAGCATCTTTTGGCGCTACGTCGCGACTTGAGCGCAGTCGTGCGCCCTTCGCGAAACGCCGCGCTCATGTCGCGCGAAGCGCGGTAGCGCCCTTAGATGTAACGCCGCAGGCTGCGGGCCAGGTCGGAACCGCTTTCCTTGGAGCCGCGACGGACTTGCGGCTGGTAGGCGACACGGGCGTGTTCGACGCAGTAGACGCCTTCCGACGAGCGGCGGCCGCAAAAGCTGAACTCGCGCGACGACGGGTCGCCGATCGGCCATTTGCACATGTGGGCGCCCAGCGTCATCACGGTCGCCGTGCCCGGCAGGTCCGGGATCGGGGCGGGGACGGGGGCTGCGGGTTCGACCGGCTTGGGCTGGACGGCTTCCAGACGGCGCGGGGCCGAAGGTTGCTGCGCCGGAGCGGCCGGCGCCGGACGCGGACGCGCGGTGCGGAAGGTCGCGGCGACGGTGCGCGCCGGTTGCGACGGGGCGGCCCGGCCCGACAGGCCCAGACGGTGCACCTTGCCGATCACGGCGTTGCGGGTGACCCCGCCGCCCAGTTGTTTGGCGATCTGGCTCGCGGACTGGCCCTCAAGCCAGAGCTTCTTTAGCGCGCCTACGCGGTCGTCGGTCCAGCCTGCGGTCATGCCACCCTCCAGCGAGTTTGGATTCAATATCTAGGTCCAGGCTCCCCCTCCGGGGTCTTGACCTACAACTAATCGTAAACCAGCCGTTAAGAGACGCAAGATGTGCGAATCATCCTGTCCACAGAAACCAGATATTGAATCATCGTTAAGGTTAAGGCGGCGCCGTCGTTTTCGGGACGATCTCGCCTGATCTCTTGCGAAGCGCGGCGGTCGAGCGCATCTGGCGGGCCATGACCGATACGCCCGATCTGATCTCCACCCGGCCTGCCGGCCTGCCGCAGCCGCGTCGCTATCCGGGGATCAACTGGATCGGGGTGCAGACCTTGTATCTGCGCGAGGTGCGGCGGTTCTGGAAGGTGGGCGCCCAGACAGTGGCGGCGCCGGTGGTCACGACGCTGCTTTATATGCTGGTGTTCGTGGTGGCGCTTCAGAACGCGCGGCCGCCGCTGCACGGCACGCCGTTCGCCCTGTTCGTCGCGCCCGGCCTGATCATGATGGCCATGTTGAACAATGCCTTCGCCAACGCCTCGTCCAGCCTGATCCAGGCCAAGATCATGGGTACCGCGACCGACTTCCTGACCCCGCCGCTCAGCCCGCTTGAGCTGACGCTGGGCTTTACGCTGGGCGCCGCGACGCGCGGTCTGGCGGTCGGTCTGGTGACGGCGATCTGCGTGCTGCCGTTCGCGCCGCTGGGCATCGCCAACATCTTCGCCATCGTCTGGTTCGCCCTGGCCGCCTGCTTCATCATGGGCATGACCGGGGTGCTGGCGGGGCTGTGGAGCGAGAAGTTCGACCACCTGTCGGCGGTCCAGAACTTCATTGTCATGCCGATGACCTTCCTGTCGGGGACCTTCTATCTGGTCGAGAACCTGCCCGAGCCGTTCCGGGCGCTGAGCCGCTACAACCCCTTCTTCTATCTGATCGACGGCTTCCGTTACGGCTTCATCGGCCATGCCGAGAGCAATCTGACAGTCGGCGTCATAGGGTCGGCCGTGTTGATGGCCGTCATGGGCGTTGTCTGCTGGCTGGTGTTCCGCTCGGGCTGGCGTCTTAAGAGCTAGATCGCTACCTGTTGCGGATCGCTCCCCCGAGAGGTCCGCTTCATGCTGTTTCGTTCGCTCGTCGTCGCCACGGCCCTGTTCGCCGCTGTTCCCGCCTTCGCTCAGGAAGCGACGCCCCAGGTCGGCGACCGCCCCGACATCGCCGCCGGCGCCGCCCAGTTCATCAAGCCCACCAACGCCGAGCGGACCCAGGTCCTGGTCGGTTTCCTCACGACGCTGGGCTTCACGCCCGAAATCCAGACCTTCCGAGGCGGCAACCAGGCCACCGGCCCGATGGAAGGCGCCAATGTCGTCGTCACGGTGGGCGAGGGCGACAAGGACATCGTCCTGACCGCCCACTATGACGCGGTGAAGCTGCGCGACGGAACCCTGTCGCAGGGCATCGTCGACAACGTCGGCTCGGTCATGGCGATGATGGAGGCTGCCAAGACGCTGGACATGGCGCTGGAAGGCCAGCCGGTCGCCCACCGTTTCGTCTTCGTCTTCACCGACCAGGAAGAGCTGGGCCTTCTGGGCGCCAAGGCCTTCCTTGAAAAACACGGCAAGGACCGGATCGCCGCTGTTATCAACGCCGATGTCGCCGCCTATGGCCAGACGGTCATGTATGGCGAGAACAATGGGCCGCAGTCGGCCTTCGTATTGGAGACGCTGCGCGGCCTGTGCGCCGAACGCGGCTTCGACTGCATGCCCTATCCGACCTATCCGCCCAGCGACGACCGCGCCTTCTCGGCTGCGGGCGTGCCGGTGGTGTCGATGGGCACCCAGGATGCGGTCGGCGCCCACCAGATGTGGCTGGCCTTCAACGGCGGCAAGGACAACGGCCTGAAGGAGGGCTTCGTCCCGCCCGTCTTCCAGCGCATCCATACGACTGACGACAAGCTGTCGTATCTGAAGGGCGTCGATGTCGCCCGTTTCGGCCTGTTCATCGCCGACCTGGGCCTGGCCCTGGACAAGAAGCTGGTCGAAATCCAGGCCAAGGACGCAGCGGTCGCCGCTGAGACTGCGCCTGCTGCGCCGGCCACGACGCCCGGCGGCGAGTGACGACGGTCATCGAGGTTCGCGGCGTCCAGCCGACGCTGAAGGAGGGCCGGGCGGCCGTCAAGGCGTGGCCCGTTGTCCGGCGCTGGGCGAACCTGCCCGTGCTGTTTCTCGGCGGCGCCATGCTGGCGACCATCGCTGTCTGCCTCGGCCTGCCCCTGGAGCGGACCGGCTGGATCGTCGGCCTGCAGTTGGTCGGGCTGTACGGCTTTATCGGGCTGTCGGTCCTGGCGCATTACAGGGTCATGGCGGCGGCGCGCCGGTCGCCGATCGCGCAGAGGCCAACCGACTGGCGCATCGATGACAGCGGTCTGGCGCTGTCGGGGACGGCTTTCGACACCCGCATCGGCTGGCGCAATCTGGTCGCGGTGGTGGAGGAGAAGGATCGCCTGATCTTCGCAGCCTCGCCCAACACCAACTTCATCCTGCCCTTGCGCGTGCTGGACACGGATCAACGGCAGGCGTTGCGCGTCTTGATCGCCGATGTGCGAGCGCGGGGCGTCCTTGGCGCCGGTGTTGACTAAGACCCTCGCGCGTCCGACAACGCCTGACCGTATTGATCCGGCTCCGTCGCGCTCGCGCCGGGGCCGTCTCGCTTTTGGAGGTCTTGGTCCCGTGTCCACTGAACATCTGATGGGTGTCTACAATCGCGCGCCGCTGGAAGTGGAACGCGGCCGAGGCGCGCGTCTGTGGGCGACCGACGGGACCGAATATCTCGACTGCGTCGCCGGCATTTCGACCAACGGCCTGGGCCACGCCCACCCCGAACTGGTCCAAGCGGTCAAGGACCAGGCCGAGAAGCTGTGGCACGTCTCCAACATCTTCCGCATTCCGGGTCAGGAAGCGCTGGCTGACGCCCTGTGCGAATCCAGCTTCGCCGACGTGGTGTTCTTCACCAACTCGGGCACCGAAGCCGTCGAATGCGCGCTGAAGACGGCGCGCAAATACCACTCGGCCAATGGCGCGCCTGAGCGGATCGACATCTACGGCTTCGACGGCTCGTTCCACGGTCGGACCTATGGCGCGATCAACGCCGCCGCCAACCCCAGCTATACCGAGGGCTTCGGCCCGCCGATGCAGGGCTTCCACCAGCTGAAGTGGGGCGACCACGAGGCGATCAAGGCCGCCATCGCCAACCCCACGACCGCCGCCATCATCGTCGAGCCCGTGCAGGGCGAGGGCGGCTGCCGCGCCATGCCCGAACAGTGCCTGCGGGGCCTGCGCGAACTGTGCGACGACCACGGCGTCCTGATCATCTTCGACGAGGTCCAGTGCGGTATGGGCCGGACCGGCAAGCTGTGGGCCCACGAATGGGCGGGCATGGCGCCGGACATCATGGCGGTGGCCAAGGCCCTGGGCGGGGGCTTCCCCATCGGCGCCTGCCTGGCCTCGGCCAAGGCGGCCAAGGGGATGACAGTCGGCGTTCACGGCTCGACCTTCGGCGGCAATCCTCTGGCCATGGCCGTGGGTCAGAAGGCGCTGAGCCTGATCAACAGCCCCGAGACGCTGAACAACGTCAACGAGGTCGCCGGCTATCTGAAGCAGCAGTTCGCCGGCCTTCAGGAACGCTTCCCCGATGTGATCGCCGACGTCCGCGGCAAGGGCCTTCTGATCGGCATCAAGATGGTGCCGAACAATCGCGAGTTCATGGCCCTAGCGCGCGATACGCAGCAACTGCTGATCGCCGGCGGAGGCGACAACTGCGTGCGCCTGCTGCCGCCGTTGAACCTGACGCTGGACGAGGCCCGCGAAGCCGTGGCTCGTTTCGAAGCGGCCTGCGAGGTCGCCCGCGAAAAGCTGGCGGCCTGATGGTCCGGCACTTCCTCGACATCCACCGGCTGGACGCGGCGGATCTGCGCGCCATCCTGGACGACGCCCATGCCCGCAAGGCCGCCCGCAAGGGCTGGCCCCAGGGGCGCGCCGACGCCGATGCGCCGGGCAAGGACCGCGTTCTGGCGATGATCTTCGAGAAGAACTCTACCCGCACGCGGTTCAGCTTCGACGCGGCGATCCGCCAGCTGGGCGGCTCGTCCATCATCGCTACGGCCTCGGACATGCAGCTGGGGCGCGGCGAGCCGGTGGAGGACACCGCCCGCGTTCTGTCGCGCATGGTCGATGCGGTGATGATCCGCGCCAACGATCACGAGGATGTCGAGCGGTTCGCCCGCGTCTCGACCGTGCCGGTGGTCAACGGCCTGACCGACCGTTCTCATCCGTGCCAGATCCTGGCCGACCTGCAGACGATCGAGGAGCATCGTGGGCCGATCGCCGGCAAGACGATCGCCTGGATCGGCGACGGCAACAACGTCTGCCACAGCTTCATGCACGCGGCGCCCAAGTTCGGCTTTCATCTGAATGTCGCCTGCCCGGCGGAATACCACCCGGACCTTCGCGACCTAGCCAAGGGCGGCGACGCCGTCACCCTGACCAGCGATCCGCGCGAGGCGGTCAAGGGCGCCGACGTCGTCGTCACCGACACTTGGGTCTCCATGGGGGATCAGGACTATGAGGCGCGCCTGGCGGCGTTCGAACATTACGGCGTCGACGAAGCCCTGATGGATCTCGCCGATCCCGAAGCGGTCTTCCTGCATTGCCTTCCCGCCCACCGTGGCGAGGAAGTCACCGACGCCGTCATCGACGGGCCGCGCTCTCTGGTCTGGGACGAGGCCGAAAACCGCATCCATGCCCAGAAGGCCGTTCTGGCTTGGTGCTTTGGCGGCTGAACGAAAAAAAGGGCGGACCCGCTCGGGTCCGCCCCTTCTAGTTTTTGAAGAGTCGAAGCCTAGAGTTTGACGTCCGACACGCCGCCGACATCCGGGACGCTCTTGGTCAGGTTGGCCTTGAGGACTTCGTAGCCGAAGCCCAGCGCGCCCTTGTCGGAGACCCAGACGCGACCGTCGTCGGCGTCGAAGCGGATCAGGGTCAGGTGGGGATCGTCCTTGCCGTCCGGATACCAGGCGGCGACGACGGGGTTCCAGTATTTCTCGATGCGGCTGCGGTCCTGATCGATGGCCAGGCGGCCGTGGATGCAGGCCTGAACCTTGCCGTCCTTGGCCTGGTAGCAGAACATGCCGTTCTGACCGCCGCCGGCGACGTCACGGGCGAAGTCGGTGTCGTCGCGGGTGAAGAACCAGATGGTCCCCGTCTCGTCCTCGCCGAAACCGGTCATGGGCTGGTGGTGATAGCCGGGGCGATCGATGCCCAGCATGCCGGTGTTGGACTCCTTCAGGCTTTTCCAGAATTCCTTCTCGGCCTCGGCGGGGGTCAGTTTGTCGGACACGCGGTCTCTCCTTGAGTGGTTCGCAAGGTTCAACCGACCGGCCTTGATCGGGTTCCCGTCTCTAGGCGCCGGGTATCCAGGGCGCCCGCTCGGCGCCGAACAGCGTCGCCAGGTGGATCAGCAGCAGCATGGCGATCGCCGCCGCGCCGACCATCAGAAACCGCCACGGCATCAGGCGCGGCCCCTTGAACGGATCCGGCGGCCGGGCGCCGCGCCATCCGCAAAAGACCATGGCGGCGAGGGCGACGCCCAGCAGGACGAGGGTGGTGGTCAAGCTCATGCGCCGCAGGTGGCGAAAGCCGCGCCGCTTGACAAGCGAACCCTTGCCGGGAGGTTAATCTTCATGCCGCGTTAACCGAGATGATTCACAAATCCGGCTGTCTGGCGTGATGTCCACAGGATTGGGATATCGCTGCTAGATATTGCGGTTAACCATCAGTTTACACCCTCGATATTGACGGTATAGCCTTCGTCGCATGGGCTGGGAGACGAATCAGTGAGCGCTGCAGCGCCGTGGAGCGTTAAGGGAATCGATCCCAAAGCACGCGAGGTCGCCAAGGATTTGGCGCGCCGGTCCGGCATGACGCTGGGCGAATGGCTCAACTCCATGATCATGGAAGACGAGGAGGAGGGCTACGCCACCCTGCCGCGTCGCTCCCAAGCCGCCGATTACGAACGCCGCAACCGCAGCCGCCGTCTGGACGACGCCTATGAGGTCGAAGACAGCCAGCAGCGGATCAGCGCCTCCATCGATGTGATCGCCGCGCGGCTGGAAGCCGCCGAACGCCGCTCGACCGTCGCCATTCAGGGCGTGGATCAGGCCGTTGCGGGCCTGATGCGCCGGCTGGACGGTCAGGAGGCCGAGGCCCAGGGCGCCGCACGCCGCATCGACGACATCGCCGAGGAGTTGCGCGAAGGGCATCGCCGCCTGCGCGCCTTCGAACGCGACACCGGCCCGTCGACCCAGGAAGCCTTCGGCAAGATCGAGACCTCCCTGGGCGCGCTGACCGGGCGCCTGTACGACATCGAGGAACGCCAGCGTCTGGGCGTCAGCGATCTGCGCGAGCGGATGGAGGCGGTCGAGAAGGCCGCCGGCCCCGGCGTCGGCACGGAAATGCTGGCCCAGGTCAGCGCGCGTCTGGACGAGGCCCAGAACCGTACGACCGAAGCTCTGAAGACGCTGGAACGCTCGTTCGCCGCGCTGGACCAGCGGATGCGGACGGCCGAAAGCCGCGTCGAGCCGGAAGGCGCGCGAGACCTGGCCCGTTTCGAGAAACTGGCCGAAAGCCTGTCGCGTCAGATCGACAACAATCGCGCCGAGATGATGCAGCGTCTGGACGCCGCCGAAACCGGCGCGCGCATCGACCGTATCGAACGCGCCGTCCAGGCGGTCGGCGATCAGTTGAAGGCGTCCGAAGAGAAGGGCGCCATCGGCCTTGAGGCCATGGGCCGCGAGGTCCTGCGCATCGCCCGCAACCTGAATGCGCGCGTCAAGAAGGTCGAGACGGACAACGACGGTCGCACCGACGCCGTCGCCCGCGCCGCCGCCGACGTCGTCAGCCAGACCATCGAAACCGAGGTCGCCCGCCGCGCCGCGCGTCTGGACCAGGAGTTCGCCCGCCACGTCGACCGCGTCGACCAACGTCTGACCGCCAGCGACGATCGCCACGCCATCGCCCTGGAGAAGCTGGGCGGCGAGATCACCCGCATCTCGGACCAGCTGAGCGATCGCATCGCCCAGTCCGAACGCCGCTCGCAGCAGGCGCTGGAAGACATCGGCCGACGCCTGTCGGAAAGCTCGGACAAGATCGAGCAGCGCTACGACCGCGCCTCCGGCGAACTGGCCGAGCGGATGCGTCTCAGCGAGGAGCGCACCGCCCGTCTGCTGGCCGAGGCCCGCGAAAGCATCGACGCCCGCGCGCCGACGCCGATCCGCGACAAGCCGCTGGACAATGAGCCGGCGTGGACCCCGGCGCGACAGGTGCTGGAACGCGCCGCCTCGGCGACCATACAGGCGCCGATCCAGTCCGCATCCATCGAAGGCGACTGGCGCGCCGCCGCCTTCCCCGATGAGACCTTCACCGACCAGGACGCCTGGTCCAGCGATCCGGTGACGCCCGAAGTCGCGACCGCTGCGCCCTTCCCGTCGGCGCCCGTCGTCCAGACCGAGGCCGAGCCCGCCGAGGCGCTGGCCGACGAAATGCCGATGCGCCAGGTCGATCCCGACGGCGTCGAACCCATCATTCAGCCCTTTAGCGGTTTCGGCGGCGCCGACGTCGAGGACGCGCTGGAAGCGACGTCGCCGGGCTTCTCGACCGCACCGGCCGAAAAGCGTGACGCCGCTGTCCTGGACGCGGACGACGACGATTTCGGCGGCGAGACCGAGTTCGTGGATCCGCGCCGGCTGCGCTCCAGCATGGAAGCCGCCGCTGCGGCCGGCCGCGCCGCCTCGACCCGCAGCACCATTGACGCCGCCCGCGCCGCAATCACCGCGCCGGCCGAGCCGGAACCTGCGCCCCGGTCGGGCTTCGGCCTGAAGCGCGGCGGCAAGTCCAAGCTGCAGGAACGGCTGGACCGGCAGGCGTCAAAGGAAGGATCGACGGTCAAGAAGGCCTTTCTGGCTTCGGTTACGGCGGTCGCCCTGACCGGGGGCGTCTATGGCTATCTGTCCCTGACCGACGGCGGTGCGCCGGACTTCGAGATGCCCAGCTTCGGCGGCGGCTCGACGACAAACGGCGCCGTGCCGCTGGCCGCGTCGGCGGTGACGCCGACCGGCCCGAAAGCGACCTTCGACATCGGCGGCCCCGGCGCGGCGGACTATGAGGCGGCGATCGGCAAGCTGGAGGCCGGCGACAACTCTGGCCTGGACGGCATGAAGCGCGCCGCCAACCTGGGCTACGCCCCCGCCCAGACCTATCTGGGTCAGCTGTATCTGGACGGCGCCAATGGCGTGCCCGCCGATCCGGCCCAAAGCCGTCAGTGGGGGCGTCGCGCGGCCGAGGGCGGCGATCCGCGCGGGATGCATCTGTACGGGATGCAGCTCTATGAAGGCGACGGCGGCGCGACCAATCAGGCCGAGGCCCTGACCTGGCTGCTGAACGCGGCCGAGCGCGGTCTGCCGGACAGCCAGTACAATGTCGCGCGCATCTATGAGACCGGCGCCGACGGCGTGGCCAAGAATCCGACCGAAGCGCTGAAATGGTACATGATCGCCGCGCGCGGCGGGGATGCGGAGGCCCAGGCCGCCGTGACGCGCCTGCGCCCGACGGCCAGCGCCACGGCCCAGCGCGCGGCCCGCACCGCCGCCGACGCCTTTGTGGCCCAGTCGCAGAGTCAGTCGCAGGCCCAAACCCAGGCGACAGGCTAGATTCCTAGGCGCCGGGCGGCTATCGGTCGCCCGGTCGTCCCCGACCTCGCCCGCCTGACGGCGATTCTTGTGTCCGCTCCAGCCGAAGGCGCGTCCTTTGGACATCTATCTGCCGATCGCCGAGGTTTCGGTGAACTGGCCGACCCTGGTGATCCTGGGGGCGGTGGTTGGATTCGTGTCCGGCCTGTTCGGCATCGGCGGCGGCTTCCTGATGGCGCCGATCCTGGTCTTCCTGGGCATCCCCCCGACCGTCGCCGTCGCCAGCCAGGCCAGCCACGTCGTGGCCTCCTCGACGTCGGGCGTCATCCGCTATGCCGGGGCGGGTTCGGTCGATTTCAAGATGGGATCGGTGATGGCGGCCGGCGGCGCGGCCGGCGCCCTGGCGGGGGTCGAGCTGTTTCGCTACCTGCGCCTGCTGGGCCAGGCCGATCTGGTCGTGGCCCTGTCCTATCTCGTCTTCCTGGGCGCGATCGGCATTCTGATGCTGAACGAAAGCCTGACCGAAATCCTGCGCCGCCGCCGGGGCCTGCCCGCGCCGCACAAGCAGCGTCGGCGGCCGATGTGGCTGTATGGTCTGCCGCTGAAGATGAAATTCCCCAAGTCGGGCCTCTATATCAGCGCCTTGCCGCCGTTCGGCCTAGGCGTCTTCGCAGGCGTCCTCTCGGCCATCATGGGGGTGGGCGGCGGCTTCATCCTGGTGCCGGCCATGCTCTATATCCTGCGCATGCGGGCGGGCGCGGTGGTGGGCACCAGCCTGTTCCAGATCATCATCACCACCGCCATCACCACCATTCTTCAGGCCGGGCGTAACCAGACGGTCGACATCGTCCTGTCCACCATCCTGCTGCTGGGCGGCGTGGTGGGCGCCCAGATCGGCGCGCGCTTCGCCGGGCGGTTCCGCGCCGAGGAGTTGCGCGCGGCGCTGGGCCTGATCGTTCTGCTGGTCGGGATACAGATGGGGCTGGATTTGTTCGTGCGGCCCAACGACATCTTCATGATCGCGCCGGGGATCGCCGACTGATGCAGGCGCTTCCTCCTCCTCCGCCCCCCGTCGCGGCCCCGCCGCTCGATCGGTCCGAAGCGACGACCGGCGACCTGCGCGTCGCCGCCGCCCTGACCGACGCCCAGGTCCGGGTCGATAGCAGTTTCCGGGGCGCGTCCATCGTCCTGTACGGCGCGGTGTTCAATCCGACGCCCGAACCTGCGGACGTCGTGGTCGTGGTGCGGGGGCCGGACGCGCCGATCCGCCTGGTCAAGAAGACGCGCACGTCCGGTGTCTGGCTGAACAGCCGGCCCGTGCTGTTCGAGGGTGCGCCCGGCTTCTACATGACCGCCTCAACGCGCCCGCTCAGCGACATCGCGGACTTCGGCCAGCTGCGCCGGCTGGGCGTCGGCGTCGATCACCTGCGCATCGATGCACCGGAGGAAAGCCGCACCGTCACCCGCTACGGCGTGCGCGATGTGGTCGTCAGCCGTCTGGGCGACGACTATCTGGATTGGCGCCGCGCGGTGATCCGGCTGAAGGAGGCCGCCGCCCTCTACGACACCGATTCCGAAGGGGTCGAGTTCGTTGACCGGGGTCTGTTCCGCGCTGAGGTCAAGCTGCCGACCGTCGCGCCCACCGGCAAATACTACGCCGAAGTCTGGCTGTTTCAGGACGGCGAGCCGCAGTCGGTGTCGAACCTGACGCTGACGGTCGAGAAGGTCGGGCTGGAGCGCGACATCTATGAGTTCGCGCACCGTCGGCCGTGGCTGTACGGCGTGCTGTGCGTCGTGCTGGCCGCCCTGACCGGCTATGGCGCCTCGCGCATCTTCAGCCGGCGGAGCTGAAGCCCAGCTCGGCGCGCAGGCCCTCGGCCGTCCATCCGCCGGCCCTCAGCTCGGCCAGGGTGATCGATCGATCGCGCTTGGCGTAGCGCCGCCCTTCCGGCCCTAATAGCAAGGTGTGATGACGATAGGTCGGCGCCGGCCAGCCCATCAGGGTCTGGATCAGCCGCTGCACGTGCGTGGCTTCGAACAGGTCCTGGCCCCGGATCACATGGGTGATCCCCTGCAAGGCGTCGTCATGGGTCACGGCCAGATGATAGGCGACGCCCTTATCCTTGCGCGCCAGGACCACATCGCCTGCCGTCTCGGGATCGACGGCGATGACGCCGGTTTCGCCGTTCGGACCCTGGCCATCCTCGACGAAACTCAGGCCGTTCCAGGTCGCCTCGCCCAAGGCCTCTCGCGCCCGATCCAGCGACAGCCGCCATGCGAACGGAGCGCCCGAGGCCAGCAGATGCGCCTCCTCGTCGGCTGAATGCGGACCAGGCCTCGCCGCTTCCATCGCCCCGTGCGGCGCGTCGCCGATGGCGTTCAGGATCTCCTTGCGCGTGCGAAAACACCGATAGAGCAGGCCTCGCGCCCGCAGAATCTCGATCGCGGCGGCATACTCGGCCAGATGATCGGACTGGCGCCGGACCGGCGTCTCCCAATCCAGACCCAGCCAAGCTGAGTCCTCCAGAATGCCCACCTCATATTCCGGCCGGCATCGCGTCGGATCGATATCCTCAATGCGCAACACGAACCGCCCGCCCGCCGCCTTCGCCGCCGTCCAGGCGGTCAGGGCCGAAAAAGCGTGGCCCTTGTGCAGACGGCCGGTAGGCGAGGGGGCGAAGCGGGTGGCGAACATCACGACGCTCCTTAGCGGTTTGCGGCCCTCAACGGCGCCCCCGCTCTTTCCGACAAGCGCGGCGGGCCGTAAGCATGGCGTATGCCGCTCGCACCCACGCCTGATGATATCGCTACCGCGCGCCGGGTGCTGGTCGCCGCCGATCCGGCGCTCGTGCGCGTGGATGCGCAGACGCCGCCGCTGAAATGGCGGCTGCGGGTGGGCGGGTTCGAAGGCTTGTTCCGCATGATCGTAGAGCAGCAGGTGTCGGTGGCCTCGGCCGCTTCGGTCTGGGCGCGGCTGCGCGAAGGCATGGGCGGCATCACGCCCGAGCTGTTGCTGGCGCACGATCTGGATCAGCTGCGCGGCATGGGTCTGTCGCGGCAGAAGGCGACCTACTGTCAGGGGATCGCGCGGGCGCAGATCGCGGGCGAGATCGATCTGGAGCATCTGGCCAACCTGGATGACGAGGCCGCGATCGCCTCCCTGACGGCGCTGAAGGGCGTCGGCCTGTGGACGGCCGAGGCCTATCTGATGATGTGCGAGGGGCGGCTGGATGTCTTCCCGGGCGGCGACGTGGCCTTGCAGGAGGCGATCCGTTGGGCGGACGGCGCAGAAGTGCGGCCCGATCAGAAGGGCGCCTATGCCCGCGCCGAGATCTGGCGGCCCTATCGTGCGGTCGCCACTCATCTTCTGTGGGCCTGGTATACGGGCGTGAAGCGCGGCGAGATCGCGCTGGATGCGCCGGCGTGACCCCGCTCGATCCTGCTCTGACCGAACCGCTGCGCAATCCGCAGACCGTGTTGACCGCGCTGGATTTCGCCGGCGTGGCGGTGTTCGCCGCCACCGGCGCCCTGGCCGCCGCGCGCGAGAAGCACGACGTGGTCACCTTCGCCTTCTTCGGCGCCATCACCGGCGTGGGCGGCGGGACGCTGCGTGACCTGTTGCTCGGCCTGCCGGTCTTCTGGGTGCAGGACTGGCGCTATCTGGCGGTCTGCCTTTTCGCCTCGACGGCCCTGTGGCTGGTGGGGCAGCGCGACTGGCGGTTTCGCGCCCTGCTGTGGCTGGATGCCGTGGGTCTTGCGGCCTATGGCGTGATGGGGGCGGCAAAGGCCGAGGCGGCCGGGGCGCCGGCATTGATCTGCATCGTCATGGGCACGCTGACGGCCTGTTTCGGCGGGGTGGTGCGCGACACCCTGGCGGGTCAGCCGTCGATCCTGCTGCGGCGAGAGATCAACGTCACGGCCGCGATCCTGGCGGCGACGGTCTATATGGTGCTAAGGGCGCCGGGCGTCGGCGTCTGGCCTGCCGCCATCGTTGCGGCGTTGTCGGGCTTCCTGCTGCGCGCAGCCGCCTTGCGCTGGGGCTGGACCCTGCCGGGGTTCCCGACCCACGCGCGACGGGTCTGAGGCAGGACGTCACGAAAACGCTGCACACTGGTCATGGCGATGATCGGGAATCAGGGGTAGGCTGATCTCACAAGACTAGGGAAGGAGACGTGTCCTCACCTCTGTCGCCTCAAAATCCCCCCGTCCGCGCGGGAGGGCCTGATGCAGGTTCTCCATCGACCACCCTCCGGCTTCCCCGCCCTGGTGTTGAACGCCGACTTCCGGCCGCTGTCCTATTATCCGCTGTCGCTGTGGCCGTGGGAGGAGGCGGTCAAGGCGGTCTATCAGGACCGCGTGGACGTGGTGTCCCTGTATGACAAGGTCGTCCGCTCGCCGTCGATGGAGATGCAGCTTCCCAGCGTGATTGCGCTGCGCAGCTATGTAGATCAGGACCGCAGCCCCGCCTTCACCCGCTTCAACGTCTTTCTGCGCGACGGTTTCGCCTGTCAGTACTGCGGTCAGTCGGCTGAGTTGACCTTCGACCACGTCATCCCGCGCTCACAGGGCGGACGCACGACCTGGGACAATATCGTCGCGGCCTGCAGCCCCTGCAACTTGGCCAAGGGCGGGCGAACGCCGCGCCAGGCCATGATGCCGATCCGCCGCGAACCCTATCGCCCCAACGCCTGGCAGCTTCAGGACGCCGGCCGACGCTTCCCGCCGCACTATCTGCACCAGAGCTGGCTGGACTACCTCTATTGGGACATCGAGCTGGAGCCCTAGGGGCGCAGGACGGCGACGCCCGGGCGGCTGGTTTCGGCGCGGCGACGGCGCAGGCGGCGATCCAGCCGATCGATTTCGGCCAGGGTCATGTCCGGATGGCGGCGGAAGGCTTGGCGCAACTGTTCGATCCGGCCGGGCGCCCAGGCGGCGACGACGCCGGCCGCGCCCGCCAGGAAATCGATGACGGAGACGCTGCGGCCGGTCAGGCCCTGAAGCAATTCGGCGCCGAAGGCGGCGGCGATGACATAGAGGGCCAGGTCGTCGCGGCGCTGGTTCGGCGCGATCAGGAACAGGCCGCTGGCCACGCCATAGAAGGCGATGACGTGGGCGGCCTTGTCGTTCAGCCCGAAGACCTGTTCCAGACCCTGGAACGGTCCCAGCATCAGGACGGCCATGCCCAGCGCCGCCAGGGCGAAGCCGAGGCGGGCGGCCATAACGATGCGGCGGGGCGTGAGCATGAGGCGGGTGTCCGTAACCTTGATCCGCCGTCATCCTGCATCGCCGTCCGCCAAGATGCGGTGAAGCGACGTGCTGAACGCTTTACGAACAACTTATCGCAGGATCGCCCAATCCAGAGCGTGGACACGGTCTCGTCCCAGGGCGGCGGCCATAGGAGGGGCGGCGAACAGGTCGGCGATGGCGGGATCGAGCACGTTCAGTCCGCCGGTGAAGGCCCCGAAGGCCGGCAGGACGATCCGCGATCCGTCCGTGACGAAGCAAGGACGGCGCACGCCGCGCCCATAGGCGGCGATCTTGGCGGCGGGATGCAGGTGGCCCGCGACCTCGCCGCGCCGGTCCTCGTCGGCCGTCAGCGCCTCCGGCTCGTGGGTCAGGCGCAACGCGCCGAGGATCATATCGCCGACGATCCGGCCGGGCAGGCGGGACGCCGTGTCCGCATCGCGAGCCATGCTGCGATTCAGGGCCTCGCGGTCGTGATTGCCTTCCAGCCACAGCCAGTCGCGCCCGGCCGCCAGCCGGTCCAGCCGCGCCCGGTCGTCGGCCGCCATGCGGGGAATGGCCTTGGTGTCATGGAAGCTGTCGCCCAGCAGCACGACCACGGCCGGGTTCAGTTCGACGATCTCGGCTTCCAGCCTGTCCAGCGTGGCGCGGCTGTCATAGGGCGGCAGAAGTTGGCCGCGCACCGCGAAGGCAGAGCCCTTTTCCAGATGCAGGTCTGCGACGATCAGGGTGCGGTGTGCCGGAACCCACATCGCGCCGGAACAGCGCAGCACGCAGGCCTCGCCCGCGATCCGCACGCTCAGCGAACCGCAGATCTTGCGGGCTGGGGACAGGGTCTGGCGCAGGGCGGCGTTCATGCGGCGGCCCCAGACTGGCTGGGCGGCTCGGCGTCGTCCATGACCTCGGCGATCAGTAGGTCGGCGCTTTCGTCCAGAATCATTTCGGCGGCGTCTCCGCTGACCCTTTCGCGTCCGATCTGGACCAGCACGGGCACGCAGAAGGGCGAGGCGCGGTTCAGAGGCTGATGGCGGATACGCCCCTCGATGCGCGCCAACATCTGGCCCAGGCGCGCCACGTCCAGCAGTCGGGACGCGGCGTCGGCGCGGGCGGTCTTCAGCAGCAGATGGTCGGGTTGGTGGCGGCGCAGCACGTCGTAGATCAGGTCGGTGGAGAAGGTCACCTGCCGGCCGGTCTTTTCGGCGCCGGGCTGGCGACGTTCGATCAAGCCCGAGATCAGGGCGCAATTGCGGAAGGATCGCTTCATCATGAAGCTTTCCTCCAGCCAGGCTTCCAGATCGTCGCCCAGCATGTCCGGCTGGAACAGGGCGTCCAGATCGATCGTGTCCATCGGCTTGATCGACCAGATCGCCAGCGAATAGTCGGTCACGACAAACCCCAGCGGCCCGACGCCCATCCGGTCCAGCCGCCGGGTCAGCAGCATGCACAGGGTGGTGTGGGCCAGATTGCCCTCGAACGGATAGGCCACAAGGAAATGCCGGCTGCCGCGCGGAAAGGTTTCGACCAGCATGGATTCGGCGTCGGGAATGACCGAGCGGGTTTCCTGCAACTCCAGCCATTCCTGCACGTCGGGCGGCAGGACGCGCCAGTGATCGCGATCATGGATCATGGTGCGCACCCGGTCGGCCAGCGAGGTCGACAGCGGGAACTTCGATCCGCCCCACGACGGAATCTTGGGGTCGCTGTCATTGGCGTGGGTGACCAGAGCGTCGGTCCCGGTGATGCCCTGAAACGCCCAGGTCTGGCCGGCGAACTGGAAGGTGTCGCCGGGTGTCAGCTGTTCGAAATACCACTCCTCGGCCTCGCCCACCTTGCGGCCGCCGATCAGCTGGCGCGAGGCGCCGCCGCGACGGCTGGCGACGCGGACATTCAGCGTTCCGGCCGAGACGATGGCCCCGACGTTCATGCGGTGGCGCTGGGCGATATGCTGGTTTCGGACCTTCCAGCGGCCGTCTTGCGTGCGCACTATGCGGGCGAACCGGTCATAGGTGCGCAGCGCATAGCTGCCGGTGGCGACGAAATCGACCACCTCCTCGAACTGCTCCCAGGTCAGTGCGCGATAGGGTCCGCAACCGGTGACCTCGTCATACAGGACCTGCATGTCGAACGGCTCGGAACAGGCGACGCCCATGACGTGCTGGGCCAGGGTGTCGAGCGTGCCGATATGGACCGGCTCCCAGTCGAAGGCGTTGTCGGCGACGGCCTCGCGCGCCGCCTGGCACTCCAGCATCTCGAACCGGCTGGCGGGCACCAAAAGCGCGCGCGACGGTTCGTCCAGCCGGTGATTGGCGCGGCCGATGCGCTGGACCAGGCGGCTGGAGCCCTTGGGCGCCGCCATCTGGATGACCAGATCCACGTCGCCCCAGTCGATGCCCAGATCCAGCGTCGATGTGCAGACCACGGCCCTGAGGTCGCCGCGCGCCATGGCCGCCTCGATCTTGCGCCGCTGCTCGGCCGCCAGCGAGCCGTGGTGCAGGCCGATGGGCAGATTATCGTCATTGATGGCCCAGAGCTGCTGGAACACGAACTCCGACTGCCAGCGGGTGTTGACGAAGATCAGGGCCAGGGTCGAACGCTGGATGGCGGCATAGACCTCTGGAATTGCGTGCTGGCCGGTGTGGCCGGCCCAAGGGACCTTGCCCTCTGAAATCAGCACGTCGATGACCGCCGGCGCCCCGGGGTCGCCGCGGACCAAGGCCACGTCAGCGGCGCCGGGCGAGGGACTGAGCCATCCCCGGATCAGATCGGGATCCTCGATGGTCGCGCTCAGACCCACCCGGCGCATGTCTGGGGCGAAGCTCTGCAGTCTCCCCAAACCCAGAGACAGCAGGTCCCCGCGCTTGCCGCTCCAGATCGCATGGACCTCGTCCAGAACGACGCATTTCAGATCGGCGAAATAGGACCGGGCGCCCTCCCAGGCGCAGAACAGGGCCAGCTGCTCGGGCGTGGTCAGCAGGATGTCGGGCGGAAAGTCGCGCTGTCGCTGGCGTTTGGACTGTTTGGTGTCGCCGGTGCGCGTCTCGACGTGGATGTTCAGCCCGATATCGCGGATCGGGGTCATCAGATTGCGCTCGACGTCCGTGGTCAGGGCCTTCAGCGGCGACAGATAAAGCGTATGCACCCCCGACCCCGGCCCAGTCGTCGGCTTCGGTCCGCGCTCGGCCAACTCGATCAGACTGGGCAGAAACCCCGCCAGCGTCTTGCCCCCGCCGGTGGGCGCGACCAGCAGGGCGTGGCGGCCGGCCTGCCCCGCCGCCACCATCTCCAGCTGATGCCGCCGGGGCGACCAGCCGCGCGACTCGAACCAGTCGGCGAACAAGGGCGGAAGCGTTGCGGGAGCGGCGGCGGTCGTCACGGACGGGATATAGCATGTTCCCGTTCCGTTTCAGCCCCAGGCTCGCTATCTATCGGACGTGTCCGACGAATCCGTCATTTCCCAAGCCCGCCTGACCGGCGCCCAGCCGTGGGCGGACTTGCCGCCGGCGCTCGCCACGCCGCCGGGCGCAGGGGCGGTATGCGATGAGGCGGGGGCCCGGAAGATCGGGCGCGGGGCGGCCGAGGGGTTCTTCAGCACCGGGCCGGTGATGGTGGCGCATGCGTCGCTGACGGCGCGCCGGCTGGGGCTGACGCCGCCGCCGCGATCGACTGAGTTGATGGATGTGCTGGAGCTTTACGCCTTCGTGCGGCCGGCGCGCTTCTGTGCGCCGTCGCCGACGGGCTTGGCGCTGTCGCTGGGTCTGGCCGAGCCGAAGTCGGCGGAGGAACAGGCGGCGGCCCTGAGAGAGGCGGCGGGGCTGCTGCTGCGCGAACTGGCCGATCCGGCCTATGCTGAGCGCGAGGCGGCCTATGTTCTGGCGCTGACGATGCAGCGGGCGGGCTGGGCCTGGGGCGAGCGGGTGGTTCAGGCGCTGGAGGCCGGCGGCGTACGGGCGCGCCAGCATCGCGGGTCCGGGATGGATGTCTGGTCGCGCCTGACCGAATGGGAGGACGATGCGCCGCGCGGCGAGGCGGGATCGGCCCCGGTCGACAGCGAGAGCGCGCGCATCCGGCTGGAAAAACTGCTTCAGGCTTCGGGACTGGACGAGACGCGGCCGACCCAATCGGACTACGCCGCCGAAGCCGCCTTCGCCTTTTCGCCGAGGAACGAAGAGGGGCGGCCCCGCATGCTGCTGGCCGAGGCGGGGACCGGCACGGGCAAGACTCTGGGCTATCTGGCGCCCGCCTCCCTGTGGGCCGAACGGAACCAGGGAGCGGCCTGGATCTCGACCTATACCCGCGCGCTGCAACGCCAGATCGACCGTGAAAGCCATTCGCTGTGGCCCGATTCGGTCGAGCGCAAGAAGAAGGCGGTGATCCGCAAGGGGCGCGAGAACTATCTGTGCGTCCTTAATCTGCAGGACATGGTGCAGGCGGCCCAGTTGGGGAATGGCGACCTGATCGGCCTGGCGCTGGCCGGGCGTTGGGCCCTGCATACGCGCGACGGCGACATGACGGGCGGGGACTTTCCTGGCTGGCTGCCCGGCCTGTTCGCCATGCCGGCGGCCCATGCGGCGGGAGCCCCCAATTTGGTGGATCGGCGCGGCGAGTGCGTCCACGCCGCCTGCCCGCACTACCGCGCCTGTTTCGTCGAAAAGACGATCCGCGCCAGCCGCCGTGCGGATCTGGTCATCGCCAACCACGCCCTCGTTTTGACCCAGGCGGCGTTCGACGGGGCGCGCTCGGCGCGGGGCCAGAAGCAAGACGGTGAGACGGCGGCGCTGAAGCGGATCGTCTTCGACGAGGGCCACCACCTGTTCGACGCCGCCGACAGCGCCTTTTCCGCCTGCCTGTCGGGCCAGGAGGCGGCTGAGCTGCGCCGCTGGATCCGCGGGCCGGAGGGGCGGGGGCGTCGCGGGCGCGGGCTGGAACAGCGGCTGGGCGACATGGTCAACGACAATGAGGCGGCGATGAAGGCGCTGCAGGACGCCATCCGCGCCTCGGCCGCCCTGCCGGGGGAAGGCGTATCGGGCCGCGTTGCGCCAGCCTCCGGCGAGGTCAATCCGATCGGCCCGATCGAGGCCTTCCTGGCCGCCGCACTTGATCAACTTCGGGCGCGCACGGCCGAGACAAACACCTATGGCGGGCCCGAGTTCGGCATGGAGTGCGCGCTAAAGCCCGTGACGGATCCGGTGGCCGAGACGGCGCGAGCGGCGGCGCAGGCTTTGGCCGCTATCGAGGCGCCGCTGCTGGCCTTGTCGCGGCATCTGGAAGACATCCTCGACGACGAGGCGGCCGAGTTGGATGGGTCGCAGCGGTCCCGCATCGAGGGCGCTTTGCGCGGTCTGGATCGGCGCGCGCGCATGACCCTGCCGGGATGGCGGTCGATGCTGGCGGCGCTGGAAGATGGGAGCGATCAGCCCGATCCCGACTTCGTCGATTGGCTGTCGGCCGAGACCGCGTTCGGCCGCATCCACGACGTGGCGCTGCGCCGCCACTGGATCGACCCGACCGTTCCGCTGGAGGCCGCCGTGATCGTGCCGTCGCACGGCGTGTTGGTAACCTCCGCCACCCTGTCCGATCCGTTGCAGGAAGACCCGTTCGACCTGGCGCGGATGCGGACCGGATCGGCCCGCCTGATCGAGCCGCCTCGCACCCTGAAGGTCGAGAGCCCGTTCGACTATGCGGCCAACAGCCGGGTCATCGTCGTCAACGATCTGGTCAAGGACGATCCGCGCCAGACGGCGGCGGCGATGCGCGAGCTGTTCCTGGCGGCGGGCGGCGGGGGGCTGGGCCTGTTCACCGCCATTCGCCGATTGAAGGCGGTTTATGAGCGGCTGGGGCCCGATCTGGCAAAGTCGGGCGTGCCCCTGTATGCCCAGCACGTCGATCCGCTGGAGGTCGGGGCGCTGGTGGATATGTTCCGGGTCGAGGAGAACTCGTGCCTCTTGGGCACCGACGCCGTGCGCGACGGGGTGGATGTGCCGGGTCGCTCCTTGCGGGTGCTGGCCTTCGACCGCGTGCCGTGGCCGCGCCCAGACCTGCTGCACAAGGCGCGGCGCGAACGGCTGGGCGGCAAGGGTTATGACGATGCCCTGGCCCGCGCCCGCATCGCCCAGGCGTTCGGTCGGCTGATCCGGCGCGGCGACGACAAGGGGGTGTTCCTGATGCTGGACGCCGCCACCCCCACCCGCCTGTTCGCCAGCCTGCCGCCCGGGACCGAGGTCCAGCGCATGGGCTTGGCCGATGCGGTCGAACTGACCCGCAGTTTCCTGAATCCCGAGACGACGTAGGATGTCCAAGACCACGCCCGCCACCGTCGTCCTGACCAAGGCCGGCGTCGCCTTCTCTCTGTTTCCCTACGACTATGATCCCGACGCGCCGCGCGTGGGATTGCAGGCCGCCGAGGCGTTGGGCGTGGCGCCTGAGCAGGTGTTCAAGACGCTGATGGTCCTGGTCGACGGGGCTCCGGCCTGCGTCATCGTGCCGTCCGACTGCGAGGTCAGCATGAAGAAGCTGGCGGCGGTGCTGGGAGCCAAGTCGGGCCAGATGATGAAGCCGGCCGACGCCGAACGGCTGACCGGCTACAAGGTCGGCGGGGTCAGCCCGTTCGGCCAGCGAAAGGCCGTGCCCACTGCGATGGACGAAACCGCCATTCTGTTCGATCAGGTCCTGATCAACGGCGGTCAGCGGGGGCTGCTGCTGGGCCTGGCGCCGGAGGATGCGCGGCGGGCGGCGAAGGCGGTGCTGGCCGACCTGACCGCCTAGAAGGGCGAGGTGCAGCGCGCTATAGGTCCGGCATGACCGACGCCTCGACGACCAAGCGACACAGCCGCAAGGGCCTGTATGCGCCCTTCATCCTGGTGCTGATCGCGCTGGCGGCCTGGACCGGATGGTGGATCTTCCTGACGCGCCAGATCGATACGCGGCTGGAGGCCCAGGTCCAGACCCTGCGTCAGGACGGCTGGGACATCCGCTTCGCCGACAAATCCATCAACGGCTGGCCGTTTCGCACCCATGTGGCCTTGACGAACCTGATCGTTCAGGCGCCGTCGGGCCATGCGGTCAAGGCGACCGAACTGACCGCAGAGGCCAACGCCTATCAGCCGACCAAATGGGTGGTTGTTGCTCCGCAAGGCCTGATGCTGACCCGCGCCGGCAAGGGCGAGGTCGCGGTCAAGGGCGACGCCATCCGCATGAGCGCGAGCGGCATCGATCAGCGCTGGCCCAATCTGGCGCTGGAGATGGTCAATCCGGTCTTCACGGCCCAGACCGGCGCCGAACCCTTCCCCATCGCCCGCGCCGCGCGGATCGAATTCTATGCTCGGCCGCATCTGGAGGGCTCGACCGCGCCGACCGACGACGTCGATGTCATGTTTGGCCTGGTGGACGGGCAGGGGCGGGCGGACGGCCCCGTCGAAGGCTTCGCCCAGGACAGCCGCCTGACGACCCAGCTGGAGGCCGAGATCGGCCAGGCCAGCCTGCTGAAGACCGGCGGCGATGCGGCGGGCGTCTTCTCGGCCTGGACCAAGGCGGGCGGGACGTTCCGCAATGTGCGCGGCGATCTGCAGGCCGGCGACAGCCGCGCAACCCTCTCCAGCGACGTGTTGCGAGCCGATGCGAACGGCCGGCTGACCGGCCAGGTCCAGCTTCAGGCGCAGAAGCCTCTGCCCGCCCTGGCCGGACTGATGGCGACGCGTCAGGGGCCGGTGAACCGGATCGGCGCGGCCGGGGCCGCTGCAGCAGCGGGCGCGGCCGAGGCCACGGGCCAGGAGCAGTTGCCTCTGACGCTGGTTTTCCGCGACGGCCGCACCTGGCTCGGCCCCTTCCCGCTGGCCCCGGCGCCCAAGCTGTTCTGATGGCGCTGCTGGACGAACCCGAAGCCGACGACGCCCTGCTGGCGCTGGATCGCGCTTTGGTCGAGGCGGTGCGGGCGCGGGTCGCCGCCGGTCCGCGCGACCGGGCCGACGCATCGGCCATCGCCCTGCGTCAGCTGCTGGACGGCGCCTCGGCCGATGAGGCTGCGGCGGCCAAGGCGGTGTGGGGACGGATCGAGGTGGCGACCGGACCTGCGCTGGTCGTCTGTGGCGGCGTAGCCCAGGCCCTGGCGACGGACCGCTATGGCCTGCGGTCGCGGCCCCTGTCCGCCGACGAGGCGTTGAAGGCGGCCGAGGCGGGCTCGCGCGCCGTGATCGACCTGTCGCCCGACCGGCCGTGGTGGGGCCGCCTGCTGGCGCGGCCCGAACTGAAGATCGTCGCCGCCCTGCCGGACGATCGGCGCGGCCGACCTCAGGCGTTCGTCGTGTCCAAAGAGATGTCCGGCCCCACGGGCGAAGACCGCAGCTTCTGGGTCACCGACAGCGGCTGGTCCGAGACCAAGATCGTGGACGCCCTGGGCGACGCGGGACTGGTCGCCGATCCGCTGGCGGCGGCGGGCGGGTTGAAGCTGTTCATGCTGACGGGCTATGTGCAGGTCGACGACGGGCGGCTGAAGAGCGCGCCCGGACGAATGAGCGGCGTGATCGGCGCCGCCCCCATCTTCTGAGATCAAGGCTTTCCATGACCGACGCGACCGCGCCACACGGCCCTGCCCCCAAGCCCGGCATCCTCGACATCGCCCCCTATGTCGGCGGCAAGTCGTCCATCGCCGGCGTCGCCGAACCGATGAAGCTGTCGTCCAACGAGAACATGCTGGGCGCGGGCGAAAAGGCGCGTGCGGCCTATGAGGCGGCGATCAAGAATATCCACATCTATCCCGACGGCCGGGCGACCAAGCTGCGGAACGCGGTGTCGGAACTGCACGGGTTGGAGCCTGAACGGCTGATCTTCGGCAACGGCTCGGACGAGGTCTTCGCCCTGTTGAACCAGACCTATCTGACGGCGGGCGACAACATCGTCTGCGGCCAGTACGGCTTTCTCGCCTACCGCATCAGCGCCCTGGGCTGCGAAGCCCAGGTCAAGCTGGCGCCCGAGCCGAACTTCAAGGCCGAGGTCGACGCGCTCCTGGCCCAGATCGATGAACGCACCAAGATCGTCTATGTCTCCAACCCGTCGAACCCGACCGGCAGCTACAATACGGGCGAGGAAATCCGCCGCCTGCACGCCGCCCTGCCGGCCCACATCATCCTGGTCGTGGACGAGGCCTATGCGGAATATGTGACCGAGGCCGACTGGGAGACCGCCTTCCCGCTGGCCAAGGACGCCGAGAACATCGTCGTCACCCGCACCTTCTCCAAGATCCACGGCCTGGGCGGTTTGCGTATCGGTTTCGGCTATGCGCCGCTGAAGGTCGCCGAAGCCATCGACCGGATTCGACTGCCGTTCAACGTCTCGGTGCCGGGGCTTGAGGCCGCAACGGCCGCGCTGTCGGACGAGGCGCACCAGACGGCGTCGCGCGATCTGATCTCGAACTGGAAGCCGCGCCTGACCCAGGCCCTGCGCGGCTTTGGGCTGAACGTCCTGCCCAGCGCCGGCAATTTCGTGCTGGTGCTGTTCGACAGCGCCAAGCGCGCCGCCGCCGCCAACGACTATCTGAACACCAAGGGCATCATCGTCCGCCCCGTCGGCGGCTATGGCCTGCCGCAAGCCCTGCGCATCACCATCGGCACCGAAGACCAGAACCGCGCCGTCATCGACGCGCTGAGTGAGTTCGCGGCCACCTGATCAAAGGGCAAGAAGCGGCGGCCGCATCCGCAGCCGCCGCCTTGCTATCAGCCGCCGAAGCGACGGGCGATGAAGACGCCGGTGCGGACGGCGTCGTCGCTCTGCGACAGGGGGCTGTCGGCCACGTCGCCCAGGCGGCGTTCGTAGTTGATCAGGCCGCCCGCACCCCATTTGTCGCCGATCGGGACCAGCAGGACCAGGCTGGCGCCCGCGCCCTGCAGGCCGCCGCCGGGGGAATAAGCGCTGATGCCGTTGGCGGCCGCCTCGGCGGTGCTGACGCCATAGTAGGCATCGGCCAGTTTGGAATCGCCGCCGCGCACATAGACCGAGGCGTTCAGCAGGCCGACCGACGTCACGCGCTGATGACCGACGGAGGCATAGTATTCCGTGCCCTCGCTGACGTCGGACACGTCGCGGCTGATCCGACCGCCGACCACCACATTGCCGGGCAGACGCTTGTAGGCGTAGGCGGCCAGGTCGGCGCCGAAGCCCGGACGATCCAGCGTCAGGCCTTCGATATCATCGGCCGAAAAGCGCGGGCGCAGTTGCAGGCCGGCGCGGAAGTCGTCGGTCTTGATCGCGTTCCAGCCCAGGCCGTCGATCGGGTTCAGATAGACTAGGTCGCGATAGTTGGCCGAAACCCACGGGGCGACCGTTGTCTTGGAGCCCGTGTCGCCGTTGGAGTCGTTGCGATAAAGGACGCCCGCGCCGAGATCGACGGTCCAGTTCTGGGGGGCGGGCCGGATCTGCTCATACGGTTGCGACTGGGCCAGAGCGGAGCCGGCGACGGCGGCGAAGGCGACGGAGAGCAGAAGGGGACGAAGCATCGGGCGTTTCCATGGGTGGCGCCCGAGCGGGGAGGTCAGGCCGGTTCAGAATGCGCAAGCTGGGCCTTTGGCTCCAGCAGCGCCAACGACGCCGTCTCTATGCGACTTTCCAGCAACGCCATCATGGCCCCGCGCTTCAGCTGGGCCGGGATCGGCTCAAGGAATTCGAACACGACCGTGCCGGGATACCGGCGGAAACCATGAGCCGGCCAGTGGACGCCGGAGTTGGTGGCGACGGGCCAGCAGGGGCCTTCCAGATCGCGATAGATTGCGGCGACGCCGGGCTTGTAGTCGCCCGGCACGCCCGGATCGTTGCGAGTGCCCTCGGGGAAGATGACGATCTGGCGGCCTTCGGACAGGCGGTCGCGCGCCTGTCGCGTCATGTCTTTCAGCGCCTTGGCGTGGCCCGCGCGATCCACGGCGATCATCTTGGCCTTCCAGGCGAACCAGCCGAAGAAAGGCAGGGGCATCAGCTCCTTCTTCATCACGAAACAGGCGTCGGGCAGGACGGCCAGCAGGGCCACGATGTCCAGCATCCCCTGGTGTTTGGACGCGATTAGGGCGGCGCCGGACGGGGCGTGCTCCAACCCGCGCACCTCGACCTTCACCCCCGCGATCCAGCGCAGGCCGAACAGGACGATCTTCGCCCACAGCTTGCACACGCCCTGCACATAGCGGTGCGGCAGCAGCAGGACCGGCGACAGGCCGATGGCGATGATCGGCATCGACAAATAGAGCCAGGCGGTGAAGATCAGGGAACGCAGGGTGTTCACTTAGGACGCGGCCTTTTCGTCAGGGGCGGTTTCGCTCTCGGCCGGTACGGCGGCGGGCCGGTCGCGGGTGATGCGGCGCACGCCCTCACGGCCCAGGACGGCGAGGTATTTCATATATTCCAGCGTCATCCGACGCGCGGTCACCGCCGCCCGCCACCAGCGCGCATTGTCCAGCGACGGGGTGGAGATGGCGTAGGGCGTCAGTTTCACGCCCGGCAGCTGGCCCCGGATTTCGACCAGCGAACGCGGCATATGATAGTCGGAGGTCACGACGATCAGGCTGCGATAGCCCTTGGCGCGGCTCCAGGCGGCGATCTCCTGAGCGTTGCCGACGGTGTCCTCGGCCTCGAAGCCCAGGTCGACGCAGCAGTTGAACAGACGGCTGGAGCCGGGCGTCAGCTCGCGCAGCTCCTGACGGCGCACCTCGCGATTGACGCCGGAGATCAGCACCCGTTCGCCCTTGCCCTGTTCCAACAGGCGGATGGCGGTGTTGACCCGCTCGGACGACGGACCGGTCAGGGCCACGATGGCGTCGGCGCGGGCGGGGTCGTCGGCTGGCGTCAGCTCGCGCACCCGGTGGGCGAAGGCGAACAGGCCGACCAGCCAGATCAGACCGGCGATGAAGATGACGCTCAACAGTCTCATGCGCCCCCTCCCTCTGTCGGCCGTCCTGAAGCCAGCATTCGCATGGCGGCGAATCTCGCCGCGAGAACCGCAACCGTAGCCGCGAGCAGCGGGCAAGGCGAGAGCAACGCCAGGTCGCTCCAGCTGATCGGCAGGGCCGCCGTCAGGCCGCCCGATCCGCCGATGAACCGCAGGAGGATCAGAAGGACCGCCGCCAGCCCGGCGCCGATCGCGCCCGCGCCGGCCGCCATCAGACCGAACCGCCGCTGGAACAGCCAGGCGATGGCCCCGTCGGTCGCGCCGTTCAAGCTCAGGGTCTCGATCACGCCTTGACCGGCCGCCAGGCCCGCCCGGGTCGCATAGGCGATAGCGGCGGCCGCCGCGAAGGCGACGGCCAGGAAGGCGGCGCCGGCCAGAACCGTGATCATGCCGGCCGACCGCTCGACCTCGCCGCGCCACAGGCTGTGATCGTCCACCGTAGCGTCCAGCCCGGCCTCGGCCAAGGCGCGGCTCAGGGTGACGGCGCTGGCGGGGGCGTCGCGGTTCAGCCGCACGGTCACCAGATGGGGCAGGGGCAGATCGGGCAGGACTGCGTCGCCCAGCCAGGGGCGCAGCAGATCTTCGGCCGCCTTGCGGCTCAGAGCGGCGGCCTCCTCTACTCCATCGACGCCGGACAGGGTCTCGGCCGCGCGGGCGGCGGCGGTGTCGCCGGTTTCGCCGACGCGGGGACGGACCTGCACGGTGGCCTCGGCGCCCAGCTGTCGGGCCCAGCCGTGCGCGGCGCGGTCGGCGGCCGAGGCGGCGACGGCGGCGAGGCAGGCCAAAAAGCACAGGACGGCGATGACGGTCATCAGCCACGGCTCGCCGGCTGCGGCGGGCGGCAGCAGGCCAGGCCGGCGGCTGGAGAGACTAAAATCGGACAGACGGATCATGCGGCGACCCGCGAGGGTTCGCTGAGCCGTCCGGCCTCCAGCCTCAAGACGCGCGCGCCCGACCGCTGGGCTAGGGCCTCGTCATGGCTGGCGATCAGGACGGTGGCGCCCAGTTTGTTCAGCGACTGGAACAGCCGCAGCAGCTTGTCAGCCATCACGGCGTCCACGCTGCCGGTCGGTTCGTCGGCCACGATCAGGCCGGGGCGAGTGATGACGGCGCGGGCGATGGCCAGGCGCTGCTTCTCGCCGCCGGACAGGGCGGGGGGGCGAGCGTCCATCCGGCGACCTAGGCCTACCCATTTCAGCATCTCGCGCACGTCGTCGGCGTACTCGGCTTCGGATCCGCCCGCGAGCCGCAAGGGTAGGGCGACGTTGTCGAAGGCCGACAGATGATCCAGCAGGCGGAAATCTTGGAACACCACGCCCATCCGCCGCCGAAAGGCCGGGATGTCGCGACGATCGATGCGCGTGACATCCGATCCGAACAGGCGGAGGGTTCCCGTTCGGGGTTGGTCCGCCAGCGTCAGCAGACGCAGCAGCGAAGACTTTCCGGCCCCGGACGGCCCGGTAAGAAAGTGGAAAGAGCCGCGCGGCAAAATGAGGTTAACGTCCCGCAGCACGTCGGGCGCGCCGACATAGCCGAAGCCGACGCCGGACAGGCGAACGGTCTCGGTCATAGCGGCGGGTTCGGCAGGCGAGGACGGCATGGTATGTGTTTCAGGAACAGGGCGCGGCGTCGCGCCTTACGGGAGGGGGCGACAGCCTCGCAGTCAGCCACATGATACTGACCTGCCCCGCCTGCGCCACCAGCTATTTCATTCGTGACGAAGCCGTAGGCCCCGAAGGCCGCAAGGTGCGCTGCCAATCGTGCGGCGAAGTCTGGCGCGCCACGCCCGACGAGCCGCTGGAACTGACCTTGGCGCCCGACCCGGCGGTCGCCGCCGCCGCCACGCCTGCAACCCCGCCCGAACCCGATCCCGCACCGACCGCCGCCAGCCTGGCCGAAACGCCGGCGCCGGAGTTGCCCCGGGCGTTCCGCGCTCGCGCCGATCGCCAGAAGAAGCTGCGCCGCGCCGCCACCCAGGGCGTGATCTGGGCGGGTCTGGCCAGCGTCTTCATCGGCCTGATCGTTTCGGCCTTCCTGTTCCGTGTCGAGATCGTTCAGGCCTTCCCCCGAGCCGCTTCGGCCTACAAATTCTTCGGCGCGCCGGTCAATCCGGTCGGGTTGGACTTCGAAGCCCTCACGGCCAAGGCTGCGCCGAACCATCCCGGCATGGTCGTGGTGTCCGGCGCCATCCGCAATGTGCGCGACGTAGAGATCGTCTCGCCGCCGATTCGCGTGGCCCTGCTGGACGCCGCCGGCGCCGAGGTCGGGTTCAAGATCGTAAAGATCGACGCGGCGCCGGTCCTGCCGGGCAAGGTCCAGGGCTTCGCCGCCCTGATCCCCGATCCGGGCGGCCACGGGGCCGGGATCGGCGTCGACTTCGCGCCGGCCAGCCCGGCGCCTGCCAAACCCCCAGCTGAACACGGCGGAC
Organism: Brevundimonas vesicularis; assembly: GCF_027886425.1. Taxonomy (NCBI): domain Bacteria; kingdom Pseudomonadati; phylum Pseudomonadota; class Alphaproteobacteria; order Caulobacterales; family Caulobacteraceae; genus Brevundimonas; species Brevundimonas vesicularis. Next base: position 800,650 of record NZ_CP115671.1, read on the forward strand.
ATGATGCGAAGGCCGCGCCCGCGCACGCAGCGCAGCCCGCCGCCGAAACCTCGCAGGGACTGCGCTCGGCGACGGCGCCCGGCGCCGAGGCGCCGAACACGGCCGCGCCGATCGACGCGCGACCGGTCGGGGCTGTGGACAAGGGGCATGGTGAGGCGGTATCGGCCTCGCATCATGGCTGATCCCTCCCCGACGCCGACCGTTCTTCTGTCCGAGTCCGAGGTGGCGCGCATCGTCGCCGACCTGGCCCAGCGCATCGCGCCCGTCATCGACGACGATACGGTCGCCGCCGTGCTGCTGACCGGCGGCCTGTGGTTCGCCGCCGACCTGACCCGCGCCCTGTCGCGCGTCGGCCGCAACGTCCGTTTCGACGCCCTGTGGCTGGCCTCCTACGGCGACGAGCAGACCAGCCGGGGCCGGATCGACGTCTATGCGCCGTTCCAGCGCCCGATCGCGGGCCGCCGCGTCCTGATACTGGACGACGTGTTCGATACCGGCCTGTCGCTGGCCGAAGCGGTGCGTATCGCCAAGGACGCCGGCGCGTCCGAAGTCCTGACCTGCGTCTTCGCCAGGAAGCCCTGGCCCAAGCCCCGCGCGCCCGAGCCGGACTTCGTCGGCTGGGAGGCGCCGAATCGCTTCCTGGTCGGTTATGGCCTGGACCACGCCGGCACGCTGAGGGGCCTGCCGGACATCTGCGCCCTCGACTGAGTTCCAGGCGCGGCGACAGCGGGGATAATCCGTCCGGGGCTGAATTTCCGCCCGGTTCGGCGTTGACTCTCCGACACCCTTCCGTATATGTCGCCGCTCTTCGCCGCCGGGGCCCTCTCCGGGGGCGTATCTTTTTTTGCGTTTGCGCTGAGGCTTCAACATGTACGCGGTGATCAAGACCGGCGGCAAGCAGTACCGGGTCCAACCGGGCGACACCATCGTCGTCGAAAAGCTCGACGGCGACGCCGGCGCTGAGCTGAAGTTCGACAGCGTCCTGATGCTGGGCGGCGACAAGGGCGTGACCCTGGGCGCCCCCCTGATCGACGGCGCCTTCGTCGGTGCCACCCTGGTCGAGACCCGCAAGGGTGAGAAGATCAAGATCTTCAAGAAGACCCGTCGCCAGGGCTATCGCCGCACGAACGGCCATCGCCAGATGGAATCGGTCCTGCGCATCACCGGCATCGAAGGCGCCGGCGAGACCGCCAAGTGGGATGGCAAGGTCGATCTGACCACCAAGGCCGAGATCAACCTGCGCGCTCGCAACCTGGCCGCTCGTGACACCACCTCCTCGCTGGGTTCGACCGAGACGGTCGTGACCGACGTGGACGGCGCTGAGGTCAAGGGCGTCGTGGTCGAGAGCTCGGCTCCCGCCAAGAAGGCCCCGGCTAAGAAGAAGGCTGCGCCCAAGGCTGAAGCCGCCGGCGACGAAGCCTAAGACATTCACCGGCGCCTCGGCGCCAGACCTAAGTTACGGACGCGCTCAAGTAGGCCGAAAGGCCGGTAGCGCACCAAGAAAGTACGGAGCGGCAAGATGGCTCACAAGAAATCCGGTGGTTCGTCGCGTAACGGTCGCGACTCTGAGTCGAAGCGCCTTGGCGTGAAGAAGTATGGCGGCGAGCGCGTGCTGGCCGGCAACATCATCGTGCGCCAACGCGGCACCACCTTCCACGCCGGTGAGAACATGGGCATGGGCCGCGACCACACCCTGTTCGCTCTGACGAACGGCGCTGTGAAATTCACCACCAAACGTGGTGGCCGTTGTTATGTGTCGATCCTCGCGGCCAACGACGACGCCGCTCAGGCGATGGCCGCCGAGTAACGCAGTCTGGACCTTCCCGGATCGCGTTGCTCCTGCCAGCAGCCGATCCGGACCAGGGATGATAATCCGCGGGGAGTCTGGATCACCAGGCTCCCCGTTTGCGTTTCCCCGCCTCGAAGACCGTCCGAGCCCTTCAAGGAGATGGTCGACAATCCGAGGCAACGCCCATGTGCGTCATCGAAACCGCTCCTGTCGTCGAGACCCGGCGCCTGATCCTGCGCGCGCCCGCGCCCCAGGATGCGCCGCGCATCGCCGCCCTGGCCAATGACCTGGACATCGCGCGCATGACCAAGCGGATGCCGCATCCGTTCCAGATGCGCGACGCCGACGACTTCGTGCTGCAGGTCGCCTCGCAGGATCCCAGGCGAGCCAACACCTTTGTCATCGACCATGAGGACGTGGGGCCCATCGGCGTCATCGGCCTGTTCGAGGGCGAGGACCGGGTGCCGGAAACCGGCTACTGGATCGGGCGTGAATACTGGGGTCGGGGCTTCGCCACCGAGGCGCTGGACGCCGCCCTGGTGTGGGCCAGCCGCAAGTGGAAGCGCCGGGCGCTGGTCGCCGGGCATTTCGCCGACAATCCGGCCTCTGGCCGCGTGCTGGAAAAGGCGGGCTTCCTCTACACCGGCGAGACGCGCCGGGCGTGGAGCCGGGCGCGTCGGGCCGAGGCCGATACGCGCATGATGGTGTGGCTGGCCTGACGGCCAGCCCGCAATGTCAGCCGCCCGCCAGGGCGGGGCCATAGACGGCGGCGACGGCGACGGCGCCCACCACCAGCATGGCGCCCGCGCCGGCGATGAAGGTGGCGATGGTCTTGGACCGGCGACGCCGCATGCCGCCCGCCTTGTACTTGCGGATGATGACCGACGGCCCTCGCGTAAAGGCCTCGGATCCTATGATATTGTGTTGGGACAAGAAAAAAGCTCCCCGAACTCTCGCACAGAAGCAGCGATCAGTCCGGGGCGCTCGTGGTCAGAAGATGGCGATCCGCGTTACCGGGGTCGCATCTTCGTGAGAAGGGGCGTGCGGGTCACAGGGTGACGGAGACGGCCCGGCCGCCACGCGTCTGCACCGACTGCATCAGCACCAAGGGCGCGTCGCCCGAGGTGACCGGCACGATCAGGAACCAGCCGCCGTCCGGCAGGCCGTCGAATCGGAAACGGCCGTTCTCGCACCGCTCGGAGCGGACATAGTTGCGATAGTCGGCGTTGGCGTCGGCGACGGTGCGGGCGCGGACGACGGCGGCAGGCACGGCTGCGCGCTGGGTCGAACCGTACAGGGTGCGAATGCGGGCGCGCGTGTAGGGGGTGTCTGGCGTCAGGCCGACGCTGGCGACGCAATCGAAGGCCTTGCCGTCCCGGGCGAAGGCGATCTGGCCCTGAATGCTGTTGCGGCCGGGCATCTGGGACCAGCCGAAATCGGCCTCGTTGAACGCTGCCGGGCCCCCGTTCGGCAGGCCGCCGCCGGCGGTCGGCGCACAGGCGGAGAGGGCTGCGGCGGTCAGGGCGAGAGCCAGGCCAGGGGCGGCGAACGAACGGATCGACATGGGGCTTCCTCCGGGATTTCGGGGTCGTGGGGGACGACTTTCCCCACTATCGCACGACAAGCCGGGCGACTTCCACGCTCAAGATTCCCCCTCTGGACCCGGACCCGACAACGCGCGAAACAGGCCCGACAACGCGCCCAGTCGTCGAGGCGCGACAGCTCGGAAACGTCCCGCATGACCGTCACCTTCGCCGATATCCAAGCCGCGCGCACCCGGATCGCCGGCGCGGTCGACCGCACCCCGACCCGCTATTCCAGGAAGCTGTCGCAGCTGACGGGGGCCGAGGTCTGGGTGAAGTTCGACACGGCATTCACCGGCAGCTTCAAGGAGCGCGGGGCCCTGAACCGGCTGCTGATGCTGAGCCCCGAGGAGATGAAGCGCGGCGTGGTGGCCGCCAGCGCCGGCAACCACGCCCAGGCCCTGGCCTATCACGGCGGACGGCTGGGCGTGCCGGTGACCATCGTGATGCCCGAGGGCACGCCCTTCGCCAAGATCAACGGCACCCGCTCGCACGGCGCGACCGTGGTGATCGAAGGGCTGGACTTCACCGGCTCGACCGAGGCGGCCAAGCGGCTGGAAGCCGAAAAGGGCTATGTCTTCGTCTCGGCCTTCGACGACGAAGGCATCGTGGCGGGTCAGGGCGTCTGCGCGATAGAGCTTCTGGAGGATGCGCCCGAGGTCGAGGCCCTGATCATCCCCATCGGCGGCGGCGGGCTGATTGCGGGCTGCGCCATCGCGGCCAAGGCGATGAAGCCGGACATCAAGGTCTTCGGCGTGGAGGCCGTCCGCTATCCGTCCTTCACCGCCAAACGGGCGGGCAAGCCGCCGGTCTGCACCGGCCAGACCATCGCCGAGGGCATCGCCATCAAGGCCGTGGGCGACATTCCCTTCGCCCTGGCCGACCCATTGGTGGACGAGGTCTTCGTCTGCGAGGAGGCCGACTTCGAACGGGCCGTCGCCACCTATGTCACCTATGAGAAGACCGTGTCCGAAGGCGCCGGCGCGGGCGGTCTGGCGGCGCTTCTGGCTTATCCCGAGCGGTTCAAGGGGATGAAGGTCGGGCTGGAACTGTGCGGCGGCAACATCGATGCGCGGATGCTGGCGGTCGTCTTGAACCGCGAGATGGTCCGTGAGCGGAGATTGATCGTCTATCGCATCCTGGGCGACGACCGGCCGGGCATGTTGTCGGCCATGGCGGCGGTGATCGGCGGCCTGGGCGGCAACATCATCGACGTGGTCCACAACCGCTTGGCGCTGGACGTGCCGGCCAAGGGCGCCGAGTTCGACATCATGGTCGAAACGCGCGATAGCGCCCACGCCGACGAGATCGGCGAGGCCTTGAAGGAACGCGGCTATGAACTTCGGATGGGGTAAGGCGGCTCTGCTCGCTGCGGTGCTGCTGGCGGGCTGCGGCCAGGCCGAGCCGGTTGATCCGAACGCGGGCAAGGCCGAGGCGGCCGCCTTCATGGCCAAGAACGCCAAGGAGGAGGGCGTCCAGACCCTGCCCAGCGGCCTGCAATACAAGGTGGTGCAGGCGGGACCGGCCGGCGGCGTCAGCCCGGACCGCAACGACCTGGTCAAGGTCGATTACGAGGGCAAGCTGGTCGACAACAGCGTGTTCGACAGTTCCTTCGCGCGCGGGGCGCCGGCGGTGTTCACGCCCGAGGAGGTGGTCAAGGGCTGGACCGAGGCGCTGCAGAAGATGCGCGTCGGCGACGAATGGCTGCTCTATGTCCCGCCCGAGCTAGGCTATGGCGAGCAGGGTAATCCCAAGATCCCCGCCAACTCCGTGCTGATCTTCCGCCTGAAGCTGCTCGACGTGGCCAAGGTGCCCGGCGGCGGATCGGGCGTCGGCACGGCCATGGGGTGACCCTCACGCAATCCGCCTCTCGCTGCGAAGCGGGACGGAGACTTCAAGCGCTCCGCCACTCGGTCATGACTGCGGGGTCGGTCTCGGTCGTCGCCTTGGCCAGGGCCGCGAAGTCGTCGGGCGGCGTCAGTTGCGACAGGGCCCAAACCGCCGCGCCGCGCACCAGGGGCGAGGGGTCGGCCAGTAGGGCTTTCGTCGGGGCGATCAGGGAGGCGTCGTCCGAGTTGCCGACGGCGTAGAGGACGTTTCGCAGGAAGCGGTCACGGCCGATCCGTTTGACCGGGCTCTTGGTGAACAGGGCGCGGAAGGCGGCCTCGTCCAGCGCCAGCAGGTCGTGCAGGCGCGGGCTTTCAAAAGCCTCACGCGGCAAAAGCCTGATCTCACGCGCTTCCTGGGCGAACTTGTTCCACGGGCAGACCGCCAGACAGTCGTCGCAGCCATAGATGCGCGATCCGGTCAGGGTGCGGAACTCGACCGGCCAAGGGCCCGCGAACTCGATGGTCAGGTAGGACAGGCAGCGCCGGGCGTCGAGCTGGAACGGGGCGGGAAAGGCCTTGGTCGGACAGGCGTCGAGACAGGCGGTGCAGCGGCCGCAGTGTTCGGTCTCGGCCGTGTCCGGCTCGATCTCGGCGGCGGTCAGTATGGTCCCCAGGAACAGCCAGTTGCCATGGGTGCGGCTGAGCAGATTGGTGTGCTTGCCCTGCCAACCCAGGCCGGCGCGCTGGGCCAACGGCTTTTCCATAAGGGGGGCGGTGTCGACGAAGACCTTGATGTCCGCGCCGTTGCGGGCGGCGATCTGGCCGGCCAGCTGTTTCAGCCGGCCCTTGATGACCTCGTGATAGTCGTCGCCGCGCGCATAGACCGAGATGTAGCCGGCCGAACGGTCAGCCAGCTGATCCAGCGGGTTCTCATCGGGGCCGTAGTTCATGCCCAGGACGATGGCGGTCCTGGCCTCGTCCCACATGGCGGTCGGATGCTGGCGGCGATCCAGCGTCGTTTCCATCCATTCCATGTCGCCATGCCGGCCTTCGTCCACGAAACGCCGCAGCCGCTCGCCCGCCGGCCAGGCGTCGGCCGCCGAGGCGAACCGGCAGACATCGAAGCCCAGCTCGGCCGCGCGCTGGCGGATGAAGGTTTTCAGGCGGTCGGACACGAGGCGGGGGATAGCATGAAGTCTCATTTGCACGCAGTGGCTGAGAGACGTCTTTGTCAATCGCTGGATGCCGCATCGCCGTCGAACAATTCGAGAATCTCGGCCCGAATGTCAGTGGGCCAGGGGGCTATCAGGGCGGTCAAACGGTCGCGATCGCCCGCGAACAGGGCGCGGCTGGCCTCTTCGAAGTCGGGGGCGTCGCCGGCCATCTCGACCATGAAGCCGTAGGCGGCGTCGGTGCGGCGGCGGCGCGCATCGTCGTGGGCGCCGGTCTTGCGCGCCTGCTCCACCAGACGGCGCAGGGCGGCCGAGGCGCCGCCCGGCTGGGTCGCCAGCCAGTCCCAGTGACGGGGCAACAGCGTGACCTCGCGCGCGGCGACGCCCAGACGCGGACGGCCGCGCTTTGGAGCCGGAGCCGGTTCTTGTTCGCGGAGGGCCAGGTCGACCGGTCGACCGGTCGCCAGATCGAACACGCGCAGCGCGGCTTGAGGCGAGGCCGCCAGGGCCTTGCGGAAGGCGGCAGCCACTACGACGTCCGAGCCTCTGGCGATACGGCGGGGACCGTCGAACAGGACCAGATCGCGATCTCCGTCACTCATGTATTTACCCGGATGAAATTGTCTGTCATATTTGTACCCGGATAAATAAGAGAGCGCCATGACTCCGACAAATCGCAAGAGCCTGATCGCCGAATATAAGGAGCGCGCGACCATCGCCGGGGTCTATGCCGTGATCTGCAGCGCGACGGGTCAGGCCTGGGTCGGCAAGAGCCGCCACATCGACACCGAGCAGAACGGCCTGTGGTTCGCGCTGCGCCACGGCGGCAGTCCATATCGGTCGCTTCAGGCGGCGTGGAAGGCGCACACGCCCGAGGATTTCCGCTTCGAACAGCTGGACCGCCTGCCGGAAGACATTTCTGACATGCGGCGCAAGGACGAACTGGTCAGTCGCGCCAAGCTGTGGATCGCCCGGTTGAGCGCGGAGGCGCTTTAGAAATCCAGATCCGCGTACCAAGCCGACGGGGGCACGCCGACGAAGCGGTCGGCGAGCAGGGGGCGGAAGCAGGGGCGGGATTTGAGCTTGGAGTACCAGGTCTTCAGACCGGGCCAGTTCTTCCACTGGATCTCGCCGAAATAGTCCAGCACCGACAGGTGGGCGGCGGCGATCAGGTCGGCCTGGGACAGGCGGCGGCCGGCCAGCCAATCGCGGGCGGCGACCAGATCCTCCAGCATGGCGAGGTGGGATTTCAGGGCGTCGCGCCCGTCGCGCAGAGCGCGGGCCTCGGGCGGGCCGAGCTTGAGCAGGGGTTTTTCCATCCGCTCGTGCAGCAGGACGGCGTCGACCTCGTCCATGAAGCGGCGCTCGAACCAGCCGGTCAGGCGGCGCGCCTCGGCCCGTTCGGCGAGGTCGGCGGGCAGCAGTAGCGGGCCCTTTTGCTGATCCTCGATCCAGCCCAGGATGGCGGGCAGTTCGCACAGCACCAGCGGACGGCCGCGATCCATCGTCTGGATCACCGGCGGCAGGCCGGACGGATTGAAGTCGTTGACCGGGCAATCGTCTTCCCACGGACGGACCGGGGTGTCGGTCCATGCGATCCGCGCCTCGCCCAACGCCAGTCGCGCGGCGCGCGAGGCGGGCTGGAAGGCGAAGTGAAACAGAACGCAAGGGTCGGCCATCTAAGGGTGATGCGCCCGGACCCGTTAATGCGCGTTTACTGCATTGAAATTGGACGCAAGGTCAGGACCACGGCCCCTTGGGCGCGGGGCCGGTCGGGGCGGGGGCGGTTTGCGGGTCGGCGGGAGCCGCGGCCGGGATCGCGGGCTGCGGACGGGCGTGACCGCGCGGGTCGGCGTGGATCAGGATGTCGGCGGCGGGATACTGGGCCAGCACCCGGTTCTCGGCGGCGACGACGATGGCGTGGGCCGCGTCCAGCGTCTGGTGCGCGTCCAGATCGACATGCATCTGGATCATCATCACCTGACCGGACATGCGGGTGCGCAGCTGGTGCACGCCGAAGACCTGGGGGTCGGCCAGGACGGCCTTGGTGATGGCGGCGCGGTCGGCCTCGGGCACGGCGCGGTCGAGCAGGTGATCGGCGGCGGCCTTCAACATGCCGGTCGCGCCCCAGAACAGCCAGACGGCGACGACGATGCCTGCGGCCGCATCCAGTCCCGGCGCGCCGAGGAAGGCGCCCGAGATGACGCCGACCAGCACCACGACGTTGGCGGCAAGGTCTGCCGCATAGTGGGCGCGGTCGCCTGCGACGGCGACGGAGCCGGTCTTCTTCAGCGCCTGGGTCTGCATCCACACCAGCCAGGCCGTGATGACGATGGTGGCGACCACGATCCCGCTCGCCCACAGGCCTGCGGTTAAGGGACGGGGATCGAAGATGCGCTGCACCCCCTCCCAGGCGATGAAGATGGCCGAGGCGAAGACCAGCCCGGCCTGGACCAATGCGGACAGGGCCTCGCTCTTGCCATGGCCATAGCGGTGGTTCTCGTCGGCCGGGGCGGCGGCCCAGCGCACGGCGAAGAAGGTGGTCAGGGACGCCGCCAGATCCAGAACCGAATCCGCCAGGGTCGCCAGGATGGAGACCGAGCCTGAGGCGCCCAGCGCAAAGGCCTTCATCGCGATCAGCACCACCGCGACCCCGACAGACAGGCGGGTGATGCGGCGCGTGGCCAGATGGGCGTCGTCAAGCGAGGCGGGGGCGGGGGCGGGCGTCGTCATTATCGGCTTCTTCTCGCGCAATCGTGGCTGAAAGCCAACCGCTGGCCCAAACGGGTCGTTCCGTCAGAAACGATCATGCTCTAGGGGGAAGGCATCCGGGCGCGGCGCGTTCCGGGCGCATTGGTTTTCGAGGGTCTCATGTCGGACTGGCTTGCCGCCATTATTCTGGGTCTGGTCGAGGGGCTGACCGAGTTCATTCCGGTCTCGTCCACCGGCCATATGCTGCTGCTGGGCCATTTCATGGGCTTCGAGAGCGCGGGCAAGACCTTCGAGATCGTGATCCAGCTGGGCGCATTGCTGGCCATCGTCAGCGTTTACTTCAAGAAGCTGTGGACCCTGGCGACGCGCTGGCCCTTCGACGCCGAGGCGCGCCGGTTCCTGATCGGGCTGCTGGTCGCCTTCGCGCCGGCTGTCGTGATCGGTTTCCTGGCCTATGACTTCATCAAGACGGTGCTGTTCGAGACGCCGCAGGTGGTGTGCATCGCCCTGATCGTCGGCGGGGTGATCCTGCTGCTGCTGGACCGGATGGACAAGAAGCCCCGCTGGCTGGACGCCGAGGCCTATCCGATGCGAATCTATTTCCTGATCGGCCTGTTCCAGTGCCTGGCCATGATCCCCGGCGTGTCGCGGTCCGGCGCCACCATCGCTGGCGGGCTGCTGCTGAAGACCGACAAGCGGTCGGCGGCCGAGTTCAGCTTCTTTCTGGCCCTGCCCACCATGGGGGCGGCGGTGGCTTATGACCTGTTGAAGAACCACAAGACGCTGGATTTCAGCGACATCGGCCTGATCGTCGTGGGTTTTGTCGTGGCCTTCATCTCGGCCCTGGCGGTGGTGCGGTTCCTGCTGGATTTCGTGTCCAGGCGCGGCTTCGGCGTCTTCGCCTGGTGGCGTATCGTGGTCGGGGTCGTGGGATTGGTGCTGTTGCAGGCGGGGTTCTGAGACCATGACCACGCTTCTGTACGGCCGCCCGCCGGTCGTCTTCGATCCGCCCGGCGACACGACCCAGACCTCGCCCCTGATCCCGGACTCAGCTGCGCTTGAGGCGCAGGACCCCGGCTCGGCTGACAGCGTCATGATCTACGCCCCCCCCGGCATGCTGGAGCGGCGCTACGTGCTGGCCCTGGCGCTGAAGGCGCTAAAGGTCGGCGGACGGCTGGACGTCATGGCGCCCAAGGACAAGGGCGGCTCGCGCCTGGGCAAGGAGCTGAAGACGTTCGGCCTCGACGTCGCCGAGACCGCCAAGGCGCACCATCGCCGCTGCATCGTCATTCGACCCGAAACGGTCGAGGGGCTGGACGAGGCCATCGCCGCGGGCGGGCCGCAGATCGTGCCGGGACTGGAAGCCTGGTCCCAGCCCGGCATATTCGCCTGGGACCGGATCGATCCGGGCTCGGCGCTGCTGGCCGAACATCTGCCGGCGATGAAGGGTGAGGGCGTCGATCTGGGCTGCGGCTATGGCGCGCTGTCGATCGTGGTGCTGCGCTCGCCCGCCGTGAGCAAACTGAAGATGGTCGATCTGGATCGCCGCGCCATCCAGGCCGCTCGCCGCAATATCGAGGACGACCGCGCCAAGGTCTGGTGGTCGGATGCCCGCACCCTGGAGGCCAAGGGCGACAAGGATTTCGTGGTCAGCAATCCGCCCTTCCACGACGGTGGGGCCGAGGACCGTCGGCTGGGTCAGGCCTTCATCCGCAAGGCGGCGGAACTTCTGAAGAAGGGCGGCGTCGCCTGGGTCGTCGCCAACCGGCACCTGCCCTATGAGGCCGAGCTGAACGCGGCGTTCAAACGGGTGCGGCTGGTCGCCGAGGCGGGCGGCTACAAGCTGTTCGAGGCGGTGAAGTGACCGCGCTCAAGCAGTCCGAAGGGCGGTAGCGCATGAAGAAAACCCCGACGTCGAGGGTCGATCGTCTGCTGGGCTCGATGGGCTATGGATCACGCGCCGAAATGGCGCGGATGGCCAAGGCGGGCGGCATCGTGCTGGACGGGGCGGACCTGACGGACGTGTCCAAACGCATTGCGGTGACGCCGGACCTGCCCACGCGAATGGAGATCGACGGCGAGCCGCTGGACCCCGTGCAGGGGCTGGTGATCCTGCTGAACAAGCCGCTGGGCATGACCTGCTCACACAAGGAAGAGGGGGCGCTGGTCTATGACATCCTGCCGGGACGGTGGCGGGCGCGCGATCCCGCCATCTCGACCATCGGACGGCTGGACAAGCAGACGACGGGCCTGCTGCTGCTGACCGACGACGGCGATCTGCTGCACCGGGTGATTTCGCCCAAACGCCATGTGGCCAAGGTTTACCGGGCGGGTCTGGCGCGACCGCTGACGGGCACGGAAGGCGCGCTGTTCGCCTCGGGCGAGCTGGTGCTGGAGGGCGAGGACAAGCCGTTGGCGTCGGCGGTGCTGGAGGTGGTGTCGCCGACCGAGGCCCTGCTGACGGTGACGGAGGGCCGCTATCACCAGGTGCGCCGGATGTTCGCCGCCGCCGGCAACCACGTCGAGACCCTGCATCGCGAACGGCTGGGCGGATTGGTCCTACCCGCCGATCTGGCGCCCGGTCAGTGGCGCCTCGCGACGGCGGATGAGGTCGCCTCGATTTTCACGACGCCCGAGAGCCTGGGTTGAAGCTCTTGACGCCTGCGGGATCGAACGCGCAGGTCGAGGGATGACCACTAAGATCAAGATCTGCGGCCTGACCACGCCGGACACGCTGGATGCCGCGCTGGATGCTGGGGCGGATTTCGTCGGCTTCGTGATGGTCAAGGCCAGTCCGCGGTACGCGGGGCCGGCCTTGGCGAAGCGGCTGGTGGATCGGGCGCGCGGCCGAGCGAAAACCGTATTGTTGTTTGCCGACATGGTCGGTCCTGAGATGGACGATCTGGTTCATGATCTTCGGCCCGACATGATCCAGCTGCATGGTCGCGAAACGCCGCTTCAGGTTCGCAACGCACGGGCCGACTGGGAAATTCCAGTGATCAAGGCGGTGGGGGTGGCCGGCGCAGAGGACTTGGTCGGACTGGAAGCGATGGAAGCGTCGGCAGACCACCTGCTGCTGGACGCCAAAGCGCCCAAGGGAGCCTTCTACAGTGGAGGGCATGGGTTGGCTTTCGACTGGACCCTGCTGGCGGACCGGGCGTTTCGCCATCCGTGGTTCCTGGCGGGCGGTCTCAACCCGGACAATGTGGCCGAGGCGCTGAGAATTACGGGCGCGCCCATGGTCGATGTGTCCTCTGGCGTGGAAAGCGCGCCGGGTGTTAAGGACGCCGACCGGATCGCGACCTTCATCCAAAACGCGCGCCGGTCGTAATTGCGACGCCTCTCCGCGTGAAAGTCGAAACCGTGAACGCTCAGACCCCCATCCAAGCCGCCGATTCCACCCAGCCGCTGTCGAACGCCTACGCTTGGCCGGACGCGCAGGGTCGCTTCGGTCCGTACGGCGGTCAGTTCGTGGCCGAGACCCTGATGCCGCTGATCCACGAGCTGGATGCGGCCTATAAGGCGGCAAAGGCGGACCCCAGCTTCCAGGCCGAGCTGGACAGCTTTCTGACCCACTATGTCGGTCGCGAAAGCCCGCTGTATTTCGCCGAGCGCCTGACCGAACATTTCGGCGGCGCCAACATCTGGCTGAAGCGCGAGGACCTGAACCACACGGGCGCGCACAAGATCAACAACTGCATGGGCCAGATCCTGCTGGCCCGTCGCATGGGCAAGACCCGCATCATCGCCGAGACCGGCGCGGGTCAGCACGGCGTCGCCTCGGCGACCGTGTCGGCGCGCTTTGGCCTGCCCTGCACGGTCTATATGGGCGCGGTGGACGTGGAGCGGCAGCAGCCGAACGTGTTCCGCATGCGTCTGCTGGGCTCGGAAGTCTTCTCGGTCACGGCCGGCGCCGCGACCCTGAAGGACGCGATGAACGAGGCGATGCGCGACTGGGTCACCAACGTCTCGGACACCTATTACATCATCGGCACGGCGGCGGGTCCGCACCCCTATCCGGCCATGGTGCGCGATTTCCAGTCGGTGATCGGCAAGGAGATCAAGAGCCAGTCGATGGCCCGGATAGGCAAGCTGCCCGAAGCGGTGGTCGCCTGCATCGGCGGTGGCTCGAACGCCATCGGCGCCTTCCACCCCTTCATCGAGGACGAGGGCGTGCGGCTGATCGGCGTCGAAGCGGCCGGCCATGGCCTGGATACGCCGGATCACGCGGCCTCGTTGAAGGGCGGGCGGTCGGGCGTGCTGCACGGCAACCGAACCTATCTGCTGCAGGACGAGGACGGCAACATCGTCGAGGGACACTCGATCTCGGCCGGGCTGGACTATCCCGGCATCGGGCCGGAACACGCCTGGCTGCACGACATCGGCCGGGCCGAATACCGCTCGGCGACGGACAATGAGGCGCTGGAGGCGTTTCAGCTGTGCTCGAAGCTGGAAGGCATCATTCCGGCGCTGGAGCCGGCCCACGCCCTGGCGCGGACGGGCGAAGTGGCGCGCGAAGTCGGCAAGGGCGGCGACGTCGTTTTGCTGATGTCGGGGCGCGGCGACAAGGACATCTTCCAGGTCGCCAAACATCTGGGAGTGAACCTGTGATCCGTACCCTTCTTGCGGCGACCGCCGTCCTGAGCCTGTCCGCCGCCGCTGCGCAGGCCCAGACGCCTACCCCGACGCCGGCCCCCGCTGCGCCGCAAGGCGGTCCGGCCGACGTCGGCCTACTGCCCGGCGCGGAGCTGTCGCCCGATTGCGGAGGGCTGAACAATCTGACGGGGCGGGCCTATTGCGTGACCGCGCAGTTGGGCCAGATCGGCGCTCTGGCCGACGCCTATATCGCCGATCTGGAAACCAAGAACTGGCTGGCCGCCGGCGGCGACGACAACCGCGTCGTCTTCATCAAGCGTCGTGAGGCCGGCGGCTGCGACGGCATGCAGATGGTCGCCTTCTACGACACCACCAAGACCGCCGTCGCCGAACTGCCCGGCTATCTGGGCTTCGCCACCATTCCAGGCGACGTGTGCGCGGCTGCCGCGGCCGCGACACCGCCTGCCGCCGCCGGATCGCCGCAACAATGACCACCGCCCGTATCGACGCGCGCTTCAAGGCGCTGAAGGCCGAGGGCCGTGCGGCCTTCATTCCCTATGTGATGGGCGGCGATCCGTCGCGTGAAGAGGCGCTGGCGATCCTGAACGGCCTGCCGGCGGCGGGCGCGGACATCATCGAACTGGGCTTTCCGTTCAGCGATCCGATGGCCGAGGGGCCGCCGATCCAGCGGGCGGCGATCCGGGGCATGGCGGCGGGTTTCGGCCTGCGCTCGACCATGGATTTGGCCAAGGAATTCCGTAAGGGCGACGACGCGACGCCCATCGTGCTGATGGGTTATCTGAACCCGATCGAGAGCCTGGGCTATGACGCCTTCGCCGCCTATGCGGCCGACTGCGGCATCGACGGGCTGATCGTGGTGGACTGCCCGCCGGAAGAGGCCGGGCCTCTGATCGAGGCGCTGGACAAGGTTTCGGTCTCGCTGATCCGCCTGGCGACGCCGACCTCGGACGACGAGCGGCTAAAGATCGTGGTCCAGGGCACGTCGGGCTTCGTCTATTATGTCGCCGTCGCGGGCGTGACGGGCGTCAAGGAAGCGAACGCGGATGTGGTGGCGCCGGCCGTAGAGCGGGTGCGCAAGGCCTCGGGCCTGCCGGTTGCGGTCGGCTTCGGGGTCAAGACGCCGGAACGGGCCGCCGAGATCGCGCGCGTCGCCGATGCGGTGGTCGTGGGCTCGGCCCTAGTGGACGAGGTGGCGGCGGCGCTGGAGGCGAACGAACCCGTCGCGGCGCGCGTTCTGGCCCGGGTGAAGGCGCTGGGCGATGCGGTTCGATCCGTCGCCGCTAGTGCTTCCGTGGCGGAAACCGTCTAAGAGCGCGCGGATGAATGACAAGACCAAGCCTCAGGAAAAGCGCGGCGGCTGGCTGAGCCGCTTTGCGCCCGGCGTCCGCAAGATCGTGTCGCGCCGCGACACCCCGGACAATCTCTGGGTCAAGGATCCCGACAGCGGCGAGATGCTGTATCGCTCGGATCTGGAGGCCGCCCTTTGGGTGACCCCGTCGGGTCGGCATATGCGCATCGATGCGCCGACGCGTCTGAAGGCCACCTTCGACGGCGGCGTCTTCCAGTCCATTGACACGCCGGACGTGCCGGAAGATCCGCTGAAATTCTCGGACGGCAAATCCTACAAGGATCGCCTGAACGCCGCGCGCAAGGCCGCGGGCCGCAAGGACACCATGGCCATCGGCTATGGTTCGGTCGGCGGTCAGAACGCGGTCGTGATTGTTCAGGATTTCACCTTCATGGGCGGGTCGCTGGGCATGGCGGCGGGCGAAGCCTTCATCAAGGCGGCGCGCGAGGCGGTGAGCCGCAAGGTTCCGCTGGTCTGTTTCACCGCCGCCGGCGGCGCGCGGATGCAGGAGGGCGCCCTGTCGCTGATGCAGATGGCGCGCACCACCCTGGCGATCGAAGAGCTGAAGGACGCCAGACTGCCTTACGCCGTGGTCCTGACGGACCCGACGACGGGCGGGGTGACGGCCTCCTACGCCATGCTGGGCGATGTGCATCTGGCCGAACCGGGGGCCCTGATCGGCTTCGCCGGACCGCGCGTGATCGAGGCGACCATCCGCGAGAAACTGCCGCCCGGCTTCCAGCGCGCCGAATATCTGCAGGAAAAGGGCATGGTGGACCGGGTCGTGACCCGCGCCGAACTGCCGCGCACCCTGGGTCAGATCCTGTCCATGCTGATGGGCGGCACGCGCGCCGCCGCCTGAGACCGCCTGAAGGGCCAGTCGATCGCGGTCGAGGCCCACAGGCACCACCAGACGATGACCGGCTGAAACAGCAGGCGCGGGCCGTGATAGGCCCAGCCTAACCCTGCGCCCGACGTCATAAAGTTCACGGCATGCTGGATGTTGGCCGGATAGACGCAGACGGCGTAGGCGGCCAGCGCCCATCCGGCGGCGACGCGCAGGCGCGGGATCGTCAGACCCGCCGCGCCCAGCAGTTCGGCGATCCCCGTCAGGGCCACGACCAGGGCCGGCTGCGGAACCCACGCCGGCGTGATCCGCACGAAGGGGCCAGGGACCATCAGATGCAGCACGCCCGCGCCCAGGAAGACGGCCGCGAGGACGAGGCGCGCCGCGGTTCTGATCTGCGGCCTGGAAGTCATGTCGCGGTTCTCGAAATCAGGGGGTAAAGGAGGCGGATGGATCCCGTCTCCGAACGACTACGCGCGCGCCACCCCCAGCGGATCGACCTTTCGTTGGAAAGAATGCGCGTGCTGTGCGCGGCCCTTGGCGATCCGCAGCACAAGCTTCCGCCGGTGATCCATGTGGCGGGCACGAACGGCAAGGGGTCGACCGTCGCCCTGATCCGCGCCATCGCCGAGGCGGCGGGGTTGAAGGTGCACGCCTACACCTCGCCCCATCTGGTGCGGTTCAACGAGCGAATCCGGCTGGCCGGAACGCTGATCGAGGACGACCATCTGAATGCGATCCTGGACCGGATCGAGGCGGTCATGGCCGAAACCGACAGCGAGGCCACGGTGTTCGAAAGCACCACCGCCGCCGCCTTCCTGGCCATGTCCGAGACGCCCGCCGACCTGGCCATCATCGAAGTGGGTCTGGGCGGGGTGCTGGACGCGACCAATGTGATCGAGCGGCCGCTGCTCAGCGTCATCGCGCCGGTCGATTACGATCATGCGGAGTTCCTTGGCACGGATCTGGCCGCCATCGCCTCGGAAAAGGCGGGTGTGCTGAAGGCTGGAGCGCCGGCCGTTATCGCGCGCCAGAAGGAAGAGGCGATGGCGGCCATCGAACGTCGCGCCGCCGACGTCCATGCGCGGCTGAACGTGCTGGGGGTCGACTTCGACGCCTGGGCCGAGCGGGGCGGCCTGGCGTTCCAGACGGCCGAACTGTTAATGGACCTGCCGGCGCCGGCCCTGGCAGGCGCGCACCAGATCGACAATGCGGCCCTGGCCGTGGCGGCGGCGGTCGAACTGGACCTGCCCGAGGCTGCGATCGCCGAGGGGCTGAAGCGCGTGCGTTGGCCCGCCCGGCTTCAGAGGATTTCGGCGGGTCCATACGGCGCTGCGGCCAAGGCGGCGGAGGCGGAGCTGTGGCTGGACGGGGGGCACAATCCTCACGCGGCGCGGGCGCTGGCGGCGTTTCTGGCTGAGCGTCAGGCGCGGGCGCCGCGTCCCCTGGCCCTGATCTGCGGCATGTTGAACAACAAGGACGCGGGCGGTTTCTTCGCTGCGCTGAAGGACAGTCAGGCGACGGTATTCACCGTCGGCTTCGACGGCGCGGCGGCAGAGCCTGCGGCCCTGGCGGCCGTGGCGCGCGGGCATGGGCTGGCGGCGACCCCGGCGAGATCGGTGGGCGAGGCGCTGGATTTGGCGCTACGCCTGGGCGCGGGCCGGGTCGCCATCTGCGGATCGCTGTATCTGGCCGGCGAGGTCTTGGGCGCCAGCGAGGAGACCTGGCCGGTCTAGCGCGTCATCCAGGGCTTGGACTTGCCGGCGGCGATGCGGGCGGCCTGTTCGCGCTGGAAGCGACCGCCGCGCGGCGGCTTGGCGCGCGCATCCAGCCGGGCGTTCTTCAGGCGCAGAGCCTTTTGGACGGGGGTCTCGCCGGGGATGTCGTCAGCCGGGTTCGGGGTGTCTTCGTCGCTCATGGCGCCATCCTAGCATGAAAAACGCCCGCCGGTCGGACCGGCGGGCGCTTGATCCGACAGGGTCGAAAGGGCTCAGGCCTTGACGCCGGCCTCGGCCAGCCATTCGACGATCTTGCCCTTGGGCATGGCGCCGACCTTCATCGACGCCATCTGGCCGTCCTTGAACAGCATCAGGGTCGGAATGCCCTTCACGCCCAGCTTGGACGGGGTCATGGGGCTGTCGTCGATGTTGATCTTGGCCACGGTGACCTGACCGCCCAGTTCGTCGGCGATCTGTTCCAGCGCCGGGCCGATCTGTTTGCAGGGGCCGCACCATTCGGCCCAGAAGTCGACCAGGACGGGGGTCGAGGATTTCAGGACGTCGGCGTCGAAGCTTTCGTCGGTGACTTTCACTGTCGCCATAAAGGGCTCCTTGGGCGCTATCGCTCGGCGCGCGGCGCCTCGCTGCTTGAGCGCAGGTTGATGTTGGCCGGAGCGTCCGGGTTCGGTCGCAGATGTGGGAGCGAATCGCGGGCAATTCAACTGCTGGCGAGCGCCGCCGCCAGCAGGGTTTCGGGAATGGGCATCAGCTTGGGCCCGTCGGTCCAGACCAGGGCGGCCTCGACCGGGCGATCGGGATAGAGGCGCTTCAGCACGGCGACATAGACGGCGGCCTGCAACACATAGGCGGGATCGACCGCCTCGATGGCGTCTGGCGCAGGGCGGTTGGTCTTGTAATCGACGACCAGAACCTTCTCGGGCGTGACCACAAGCCGGTCGATGCGGCCGTTGATGGCGACGCCGGGCGGCAGGTCCGGCGCGGACCCCGTCAGGGCGACTTCGGCGCGGGAGCCGGGACCGAAGACGGGGGCGAAGCGGGCGTCGTCCAGCACAGAGAAGGCGGCGGCGATCATCTCGGCGCGCTGGGCCTCGTCCAGATCGGTCTCGCGCGCCAGAAGGCGCCGGGCGGCGTCGGGGCGGTCGGCGGGCGCGATCTCGGGCAGGCGTTCCAGCAGCCGGTGGATCAGGTCGCCGCGCCGGAACCGGCCCAGCGCGGCGCCGCCCGCCTCGGTCCTGGCCAGGGGCGAGGGGGCGGGAATGCGGATCGCGCCGCCCTCCATCCGCGACGGCGAGGCGAAGCGGGCGGCGGCGTCGGCGGGCGGCGCGGCGGCGGCCCAGGCGGGCAGGGCGGCGGCGCAGGCGATCGCAGCGGCCTGTGTCGGGCAGCGTTCGGGATCGACGCCATAGCGGCGCACGCCGTTGTCGATCTCACGCACCTGATCGCCCAGCCGGTCGAAGGTCTCTTCGATGATCGACCACCAACTGCCGGCCTCGGCGCCCCGGCTGGAGGCGCGGCCCATGACGATGACGCGGTCCCGCGCGCGGGTCAGGGCGACATAGAGCAGGCGCAGGGTCTCGTCGTCGGTGCGGGCCTGGCGCGCGGCGCGGGCGTCGGCCGAGGCGGGGCAGTCGTCCTTGGCCGAGCCGGGCGCCATCAGCCAAGCCTCGTCTTCGCCCTCTGGCGTAACCGCGGGCATCAGGGACGGACCTTGCGCCTTCGCCTTCATAGTCATGTCGGGCAGGATGACGATGGGCGCCTCCAGCCCCTTGGCGCCGTGGACGGTCATGACGCGGACCTCGCCGCGCGCGCCCTCCAGTTCGCGCTTCACCTCGACGTCGGCGGCCTCCAACTGCGCCAGGCAGGTTTCCAGATCGACTGCGCCGCGATTTTCGGCGGCCAGCACCTGATTCAGGGTCTCGTCGATGGCTTCTTCGGCCTCACGTCCCAGCCGGGCCAGGATGCGGGCGCGGCCCGACCGCCCCGTATCGTCCATCCGGTTCAGGGCCTGGGAGAAGAAGGCGAAGGGATCGCCGCCGCGCGCGCCGATGGCGGCCTGCACCGCATCGCGCGCGCGAGCCCATTCGGGGCGTTCATGCGCCCGGTCGCGCAGGTCACGCCAAAGTTGGCCGGCCTTGCGGTTCTCGCGGCCAGCCAGCGCGTAGAGGCCGTCCTCGTCCACATCGCACAGCGGGCTGCGCAGCACCTCGGCCAGGGACAGATCGTCGTCGGGGAAGAGGGCGAAACGCGCCAGCGAGATCAGGTCGTCGAAGACGATATGGCTGGACAGTTTCAGCCGGTCCGCCCCGGCGACGGGCACGCCTTCGGTTTTCAACGCGCGGATAATCTCCTCGAACGTCGCGTCGCGACGGCGGACCAGGACGATGTAGTCGCCGTAGCCGGCGGGGCGCAGGTCGCGGGTGCTGCGATCGAAGACGGCGACGCCGCGTTCGACCTGCCGGCGGATTTCGCGAGCCAGGTCGCGGGCCAGGCGCTTGCGGGCGCTGCCGGCGCTTTCCTGATCGACGGGATCGTCCCAGGCGTCGGTGTCGGGCGCGGGCTCGTCCAGGAACAGGGGCCAAAGGTCGATGGCGCCGTGCTGGCCGACGCGCGCAGGGAGGTGTCGGGCGATGTCGCCTTGCGGGCCGGTCAGGGCGCGGGTGCGGTCGGGATCGGCGAAGACGGCGTCGACGAAGGCCAGCACCTCTTCGGTCGAGCGATAGGAGGTGTTCAACTCCGGCCCGGCGAAGGGCTCGCCGGCGCCCTCGGCCAAGGCGAGGAAGGCGCCGCGTTCCTGGCGCAGCCGTTCGGGTCGCGCGCCTTGGAAGGAATAGATCGACTGTTTCTCGTCGCCGACGGCGAAGACGGTGCGGCCAGATTTTTCGCCAGAGTAGAACTCGCCGGTCAGGGCACGGACGATGGCCCATTGTTCGGGGGCGGTGTCCTGGGCCTCGTCGATCAGGACGTGATCGACCCCGCCGTCCAGCTTGTACAGCACCCAGGCGGCGGCCCCGCTTTGGGTCAGCAGGGCGGCGGCGCGCGCGACCAGGTCGGGAAAATCCAACGCCCCGCGCTGGGCCTTGGCGGCTTCGTAGAAGGCGGCGTGGGCGCGGGCCAGGGTCAGGACCTTGACCGTATCGTCGGCGACCTTGGCCTTGCGCAGAGCCTCGCGCGTGGCGAGGAACTTGGTCTGAAGGTCCAGCAGCCAGCCGACCGCCCCCTGGGGCGCCGACTTCGTGCCCATGCTCTTTCGCGGTTCGCCCGCCTGGGTGCAGAAGACCCCGGCCAGGGCCGCGAACCCGGCATAGGGAGGGGCGGCGACGCTCATGGCGTCGGCGATCTTTTTGTCATTGGCCGAGCCGGTTTCCATGGCTTCGGCGATGCGGTTCCATTCGCCGGGATCGATGAAGGCGACGAAATCGCGCTCCAGATCCTCCGGGCTGCGATCGCGTTCGGCGCCGGTCAAGGACCAGGGATCGGGCGCGGTCCCGGCCTCGGCACGGTCGATATAGTCCAGCAGATCGGCGCGCTTGGCCTCGATCATCGACAGCAGGGCCTGGAACCGCTGCCAGTCCAGCTCGACGGCGAAATGGCTGTAGGCTTGGCCGATGGGGCCTTCCGGATCGGCGACGGCGGCGCGGGCCAGGTCTTCGCGCGCGGCGTGGCTTAGGGCGGTCGCAGCCTGGTCTTCCAGCACGGTGAAGCGGGGCGAGACCCCAGCCTCCAGCGGGAACCGTCGCAGGAGTTTTTCGCAGAAGGCGTGGATGGTCTGGATCTTCAGCCCGCCCGGCGTCTCCAGCGCCCGGGCGAACAGCTTGCGCGCGCGGGAAAGCGCGGCGTGATCCATCGCCTGCGGGTCGCCGTCGTCCAGCCGGGCCAGTTCGCGCGATAGTGCGGCGTCGTCCAGCACGGCCCAACCGCCCAGTTGGTCGAACAGTCGGGCCTGCATCTCGGCGGCGGCGGCCTTGGTGTAGGTGACGCACAGGATGGCGCCGGGATCGACCTGATCCAGCAGCAGCCGCGCCACCCGGTTGACCAGGGTGGTGGTCTTGCCCGAACCGGCGTTGGCGGTGACGAAGACGGTCAGGCGCGGATCGGCGGCGACGATCTGGGGGGCGATGCTCATTCTTCGTCCCCATCGCCGATCACAGACCATTCCCAGACGCGGGCCAGATGATCGTAGTTGCCGCCCTGGTTGCCCATGAACTGGGGCGCGGCCCAGGAGACGTAAGGCGTGTTCTCGTCGTCGAACCGTTCGACGCGGCGCTTCAGCCCGTCCAGCGCCGCCTGTGCCAGGTCGGCGGCCTCAGAGCCCGAGGCGCGGGTGACGACTTCGCCCGCCGTCTTGCGCCCGACCACGCGGACATAGGTCAGTTCGTCGGGCGTGACCGGGCCGTTGGTGTCCTTGAACCCGCCGTCGGCCAGGATGGCGGCAGTCAGGGTCAGTTGCGGGGCGAAGCCGGACTTGACCTGTTTGGCGGACGGCGCCGCACCGGTCTTGAAGTCCATGACCGCCGCGCCGTCCGACGCCAGTTCGATGCGGTCGGCAAAGGCCTTGACGGTGAAGGGGCCGGCTGGGGCGTCGAAGGTCATCGTCCCCTGCTGTTCCACCAGGATATCGACGCCGCGCGCCCGACGCCGTCGCTCGAACTCGGTCAGCCAGCGGGCGCAGTTGCGGGCCAGCGGCGCCTCGCGGGCCATGGCCGCATCCTCGAACCCGCGTGCGCCCAGTTCGCGCAGCAGATGGTCGTGCAGGATGGCCTCGCAGTCGTCGGGCAGGTCGTTCGGCCAGTCCAGCGTCAGCCGCTCGATGGCGGCGTGGACGGCGTTGCCCCGAGCCAGCGCTTCGGCAGACGCGCCGGGCCGCTCCATCGCCTCCAGCCCCAGCACCCACAGGGCGTAGATTGCGTAAGGGTCGCGCACCCAGCGTTCGACGCGGGTGACGTACAAGCTGCGCGGACGGCGATGCACCGGCGGGCGCGGCTCGGGCCGTTTGGCGAAGCGCGGCGGTCCGGGCGGAGGCGCGTCCAGGGCGCGGGCCCAGTCGAGGACGGTGGTCGGGCGGGCGATGGCGACGGGCGTCTCGGCCGCGTCAGCGCCGCGCGTCAGCATCTCCAGCCGCCACAGCCAGCGCGAACGCACGGCGGGCTGGCCGCCGCGCCGCTCGCTGTGGATCATTATGACCTCGTCGGCGCAGGCGGCCTGGACAAAGTCCTGCGCCGTCTGGCCCAGGCGACGCTCCGGCGGGGGCAGGCCCAGGGCCTTGCGCATCGGGCGCGACAGGAAGGGATCGGTCGGGGCCGCCTGGGGCCAGACGCCTTCCTCTAAGCCCGCCAGGATCATCCGGTCGGCGCGCACCAGCCGCGCCTCGATGGCCCCCAGAATCCGCAGCGACGGATGGGTGGCCCCGCCGGTCCGCACGACGTTTTCCTTGACCAGGGACGTGACCAGTTCGGCCAGTTCCGCGCGACGGATCCGGCCCAGCGACGCCCCGCCCTCGATCAGGCCGGACAGAAGGGCGGCGGCGGCCTCGCCGTCGGGACCCGCCCAGGCGTTCTGGCCGGCCAGGGTTTCGATCAGCCGGGTCAGGGCCGAGGCGCCGACGTTCAGATCCGCGTCGGGCGCGAAGACGGCGGTCGCGGCCTCGACGGCGGCCTGAAGCTGATCGACCAGGCGGGTCGTGGCCGACAGCCGGGCCTGTTTCCATTCGGGCGGCGCCTTGCCGCGCCGGTCGGGCTGGACCGCCTCCAGCAGGCGGCGGTGGATGGAGGCGAAGTCGCGCGGGCGGGGGCCGCGCAGGGCGTGTTCTTCCAGCGCGACGACGGCGGCGGCCTGAGGAGCGTCGCTCAGATCAAACCGGGCCAGGGGATGTTTGACGACGGCGAGCAGCAGATGGGGCTGGACCGGATCGGCGATCCAGCGGGCGCACAGATCGACCAGGGCGCCGGCGGGCAGGCGCGACAGGGGCGCGCCTGCCGAGGAATCCGCGGTGACGCCCCAGCGTTCCAGCCGAGCGGCGACGCGGCGGCCCAGGGCCTGATCCGGCGTGACCAGGGCGCACGTCTTGCCCGGCGTTTCCAACGTCTCGCGCATCATCAGGGCGATGGCGGCGGCGGCCTCTTCCTCGGCGCGGACGGACAGATGGGAAAGGCCCTGCAAGCCCTCGGCGATCGGATCACGCGCCTCCTTGCGGGCAACGGCCGCCGAGCGGATGTCGCGGATGGCGCGGCGCCAGTCGTCGGTCGCCTCGGCGGGACGCAGGGCCTCGTTGACCAGCCGCTGGCGCGCCAGTCCGCGCGCCTCGCGGGCCGGAGGAACGGCGGGACGGAACCAGGGGCGGACGCTCTCGCGCGCGATCTCGCAGCGGTCCAGCAGCCGCTTCATCGCACTTTGCGGATGCTGTTCGTCCAGCTGGTTCCAGACGCCGGCGTCCAGATCCAGGTCGAGGCCAGGCAGGACGACGCAGCCCAGCGGCGCCCGCGCCACGGCCTTCAACACGTCTCCGGCGGCGGGGACGGTGCCGGTCGAACCGGCGGCGATGACGGGCTGGCGCGGCGGCTCGCGGTCCCACAGCTCGGCGAGGCGGCGCAGCAGGGTCGCGCGACGCCAGGCCGGATCGACCAAACCCAGTTCGGCCAGACGCTTGGGCCAGGCCTCGACCGCCAGACCCAGAAACTCGGCCGACCGTTCCCAGTGTTCGGCCATTTCGCCGTCGACCAGTGTGGCGATCCGCTCGGGGTTCTGAATCTCTTCCAGTTGGCAGGAATCGAGGAAGCCGCCCAGCGCGTCGGCGAGGTCCAATGCACGCATCGGGCTCAGGGATGCATCGAACTGTTCGACGATCATCCGCGCCATCTCGAACCGGCGCGTCAGGGCGGGGATGGCGGGCGGCAGGTCCAGACCCAGGGCGCCGGGCGTAAACGGCGGCTCGTCCTCCTCAAGATCGCCCAGCGGCCGGACCTGAGGCAGCAGGATGGGGCGACCCTGCGACAGCTTGGACAGGGCGCCGGTGAAGGCACGCGCGGCCCGGCGGTTGGGCAGCAGGATGGTGGCGTCCGACAGGGTCTCGGGCGGCAGATCGCCCAGCCAGGCCAGGACGCCGGCGGCCAGGTCCTCAAGGAAGGGCCGGTGCGCGGGGATGGCGTACCAGCGAGGGCGCATTTCCGTTTCCCTATCACCGACCGCGCGGCGGTCGGCTGCTTGAGGGACGTCCAAAAATGGATCGAAGACGCTCACGCCTCTCCCGCCAGTTTGGCCTCGGCTTCATCCCGCGCCTGCGGGTCGCCGACGTGCATCCAATCGCCGTCCAGGACGCAGCCGAACAGACGTCCTTCAGCGGCGGAGTTGCGCCAAAGGGGGCTGAGGGAGAAGGGGCCGTCGGGGCCGTGATCGGCATAGCCGGGGCGGGTGATGTGCACGCCCATATAGGCGAACGGAGCGGACGGGGCGTCGCCCCGGAAGGTCAGCTTTCCGTCGTCGGCCATGAAGAAATCGCCGTCGCTCTCAAAGCCGATGGAGCCTTCGCGGCGGGCCAGCAGCAGGGCGGCGTCCATCGTCTCTGGGTTCCACAGACGGACCAGATCGGCCAACGCACCGCCTCGGTCGATCCAGACGCTGTCGATATTGGCGACGAAGACGGGCTCCTCGCCCAGCAGGGCGTGAGCCTTCTTCAGCCCGCCGCCGGTCTCCAGCAGTTCGGCGCGTTCGTCGGAAATCACGATCTCGGGGCCGCGATTTTTAGGATTTTGGCCGCGCGCCGCCAGATGCGCTTCCAGCCGGTCGGCGAACCAGTGGACATTGACCACGGCGGTTTCGACCCCGGCGTCCGCCAGTCGGTCCAGCACATGGTCGATCAGGGCGCGGCCCTGCACCTCGACCAAGGCCTTGGGTCGGTCGTCGGTCAGCGGGCGCATGCGCGTGCCCAGGCCGGCGGCGAGCACCATTGCGGTCTTGGGGGCCGTCTTTGGAGCGGTCATGCGCGCACCTCGGCAGGAACGTGACGGTCGAACCAGCGGGCGACGGGCGCCAGGGCCGGCTGGTCCAGATTGGCGTTCAGGTGTCGCCACATGCGCGGCAGGAAATGGCGGTATCGCGGCTTGCCGTCGCGCGCGATCAGCCGGGCGAAGATGCCGATGATCCGCGCCTCGTTCAGGGCGGCGAGGCCGGCGTAGTCGGCCATGAAGGCGGCGCGGTCGACCTGGGGCCGCAGGGCGAAATAGCGGTCCAGCGCCTCGGCCTCCAGCGCCGGCGACACGTCTCGGCGGGCGTCCTGAAGCAGGGAGTGCAGGTCCCACGACGGGTGGGCGCGCACCGCGTCCTGAAAGTCGATCATGCCGACGCGGGCTGGGCCGTCGCGCTGGGGCAACCAGATCAGGTTCTCCGCATGATAATCGCGGTGGGCCATGACCGAGGCCCCGGCCGCGCCCGAGGCGACGATGGGCGCCCAGGCCGCGCGCCAGTCGGCGATGGCGGCGGCGTCGAAGCGGACCCGATCGTCGAGCTTCGGCAACCATTCGACGAACAGATCGGCCCCGCCCTGCAGCGCCGTCTCGTCATAGGTCAGCAGCGGCCAGTCGCCGCCGGGGCCGTGCAGGGTTTCGGGCGGAGCGCCGGCCTCGTGCAGAACGGCCAGGGCCTCGATGGCGGTCAGATAAAGCGGCGTCTCGTCGGCGCCGTCTTCGATCACGCGGGCGAACAGGTCGTCGCCGAAATCCTCCAGCACGGCCAAGCCGTCGGCGGCGTCCAGCGACGGGATTTCGGGGGCGGACAGGCCCAAAGACTTCAGATGGGCGGCGACGGCGGCGAAGGCCTCGATCCGGCCGGCGGACAGGCGGGCGACGGCGTTCCAGCCGGCGGCGCGACGCTGCTCGGGCGTCCAGTGCGGATCGCACGGCTGGCTTTCGGCGGCGGGCGCCTGATCCATCAGCATCAATGTAGGGCCGGTCGTCGGCGTCAGCCGCTCATACCGCCGCGTCGAGGCGTCACCGGGCAGGGGGGCGCGCACGGCGTCGGCCAGGCCGGCGGCCTTCAGGAAGTCGAGACGGAGGGTTTCGCGGTCAGACATGCAGTTCCTTCAGCCCCGTTTCCCATCGGCCTACGCCGGAAACGGTCGCAAGGCGGCCGTCACCCTGTTCGGAGATTTCGATGATCAGCTGATCCGGCCCCAAAAACCGGCCGGGATCGTCGCCCAGACGCTCGGGCCATTCGATCACGGCGCACCCCTCGTCCAGCGCCTCGTCCAGGCCGATCTCGAACGCTTCTTCCGACCGGGTCAGGCGATAGAGATCGAAATGGGCGACCGGCGGGTCGCTTTCGTAGAACTGGACTAGGGTGAAAGTCGGGCTTGGCACGTCCTCGTCCGGCGTGGTCAAGGCGCGGATCAGGCCGCGAGCTAAGGTCGACTTGCCCATGCCCAGCGGACCGTAGAGCAGCAGACTGTCGCCCGCCGCCAGCAGGGGGGCGATGGCCTGGCCCAGGGCGGTGGTGGCCTCGGCGTCGGGCAGCGCGATCTTCATGGAAACACCGCGTCGTGGTCGGCGGCCAAAGTCCGCTCGGTGAAGGTCTTCAACGCCTCGGTGGCCTTGCCAGCGTCCACGTCCAGCCGTTCGGCGGGAATGGGCAGGCCGACATCGACGCCGAACGGCTTACCTTCCTTGTTCAGCAACTCATGAAACAGCGTCACGTCGCGCAGCTCCTGCGAGACCTTGTCGAACAGGTGAAACAGCCGGCTATAGGGGCCGGTGACGTGCACGGGGATCACCGGCGCGTCATACTTGCGCGCCATCGAGGCGGCGGTCGGCGCCCATTCGGGATCGGTCAGTACGCCGTTCTTCTCGCGCGCCAGACGACCGGCGGGGAACATGACGACGCAGCGTTCCGCCTCGAACGCCTCCCTGGCGGCGTTCAGTGTGGCGCGGGTCTTTTCGCGGGTGCGTTTGTCGTGGACCCATTCGACGGGGATGATGGTCTCGTCCAATCGCGGCGAGACACGGATGGCGTCGGCGTTGGCGAAGAAGATCATGTCGCTGCGCCGCCGTTTGAGCGCGTCGAATACGGCGACCCCGTCGGCGATGCCGGTGGGGTGGTTGCAGACGACGACGCAGCGGCCGGTCGCGGGCAGGCGCTCCAGATTCGTCGTGGTCACCTTCAGCCTCAGCAGGTCCGAGACAAAATCGAAGGTCTCGGTCCCCGACAGGTCGCGGATGGCGTCGGCCATTCGCACCGCCGCCCCATAGCCTAGCACGCCGTAAAGCGCCGGCCGCACGACCGGCCACAGCGGCGAACTGGTCAGGCGCGGCGCGCGTTCGGCGATCAGCACATCGACGATGTGGGGCTGACGGCGGGCGGGAAGGGTGGCGGCGGTCATGAAAGATCGCTTGTCGCCGGTTCGGTCGGAGGGGGCAAGATGCGCGGCGTCGTGGACGCTTGGCGATCGGACGGGCGGCCCCTATCACTGTCGAAAAGCTGTGGGGAATGAAAACATGACGCGTTCACGCTGGATGGCGGCGGTCGCCCTTGGAAGCCTGATCCTGGCCGCCGC
Source organism: Brevundimonas vesicularis (assembly GCF_027886425.1). Taxonomy (NCBI): domain Bacteria; kingdom Pseudomonadati; phylum Pseudomonadota; class Alphaproteobacteria; order Caulobacterales; family Caulobacteraceae; genus Brevundimonas; species Brevundimonas vesicularis. The sequence goes on from NZ_CP115671.1 coordinate 828,823, forward strand.
GCCCAGTCTGGCGCAGCAGGCCTCGTCCGCGCCGGCCGCCGCCCCCGCCGCCCCAGCGCCCGCATCGCGCGGCCTGTCGCTGAAGGATCTGGCGATGATGGAGCGGGTCAGCGAGCCGCGCGTCTCGCCGGACGGCCGCCAGATTGTCTACGCCGTGCGCACCACCGACTGGGACGGCAACAAGGGCACCAACGGCCTGTGGCTGGCGGACGTGTCGGGCGGCGAGCCGCGCAAGTTGGCGATCTCGGAAGGCGGCGCCTCGGGCGCGCGCTGGGCGCCAGATGGAGGGGGGATCTATTTCCTGTCGTCGCGGGGCGGATCGAACCAGGTCTGGCGCACGGATGCGGCCGGGATGGCGGCGGCCCAGGTGACGACCCTGCCTTTCGACGTGTCGGGCTTCCGCATCGCGCCGGACGGCAAGTCGCTGGTCCTGGCCGTCTCGATCTTCGTCGATTGCGACACCCTGGCCTGCACCAAGACCCGGCTGGACGCCCGAGGCAAGTCGACGCTTCAGACCTATGACCGTCTGCCGATGCGCGACTTCGACCACTGGGTCGATACACGCCGCACCCATCTGTTCGTCCAGCCGCTGAACGGGTCTGGTTTGAGTGGCGGCGAACCACGCGATCTGATGGCGGGCCTCGATGCCGATGTCTCGACCGGTGATTCCAGTTTCGACATTTCGCCGGACGGCCGGACCCTTGTTTACGGCACGCAGACGCAAGGCGCGGGCGAAGCCTTCACCAGCAACAGCGACGTCTTCCGCGTGGCGCTCGGCGGCGGCGCGCCGGTCAATCTGACCGAGACGAACAAGGGATCGGACGGCAATCCGGTCTTCTCTCCGAACGGTCGCCAGCTGGCCTGGCTGTCGGCGCCGCGCGAGAATGTCGGCGGGGATCAGGCGGCGGTCTGGGTGGCTGAGGCCGACGGCTCCGGCGCCAGGAAACTGACCGACTGGGATCGCGGCGCGGGCGGCCTGCAATGGCGCACCGATGGCCGGTCGCTGCTGGTCTCGGCGGCGGACGAGGGCCAGAACCGGCTGTTCTCGGTCGACGCCCGCACCGGCCGGATCACGCCCCTGACCGGAAACGGCACGGTCGGCGCCTATGAGGAGAAGGCCGGGGTCTTGGCCTATGCCCACGAAAGCTTCGTCGCCCCGACCCAGATCTTTGTTCAGACGCGGGGCGAACCCCGCCAGATCAGCCGCCAGAACGCCGAGGTGCTGGCGCAGATGGACCTGCCCAAGGGCGAGGCCTTCACCTTCGCCGGCTGGAACAACGAGCCGGTGCAGGGCTGGGTGTTCAAACCGGCGGGCGCGGTCGAGGGCCGGCGCTATCCGGCGGTCTATCTGATCCACGGCGGGCCGAAATCGCCCTGGACCGAAAACTGGTCCTACCGCTGGAATCCGCAGGTCTATACGGCGGCGGGCTATGCGGTGGTGATGATCAACTTCCACGGCTCGCCCGGCTATGGCCAGGCCTTCACCGACGCGATCAACGATCACTGGGGCGACCGGCCGCTGGAGGACCTGGAGAAGGGCTGGGCGGCGGCGCTGTCCAGCAATCCGTGGATCGACGGCGACCGGGCCTGTGCGCTGGGCGCGTCCTACGGCGGCTATATGGTCAATATGATCGCCGGAAAGTGGAATGGGCCGTGGCGCTGCCTGGTCAACCACGCCGGCGTGTTCGACGTGCCGCAGCTGATGAACGCCATGGATATCGGCAACTTCATCTGGGAGTTCGGCGGTCCGAGCTGGGAGCGCAAGGCCGTCTATGACGCCTTCAACCCTGAGACCTACGCCGGCGACTGGAACAAGCCGATGCTGGTGCTGCATGGCTCCAAGGACTTCCGCGTGCCGATGGAGCAGGGGCTGGCGACCTTCTCGGCGCTTCAGCGTCAGGGCGTGCCCAGCCGGTTCGTCCATGTGCCGGACGAGAACCACTGGGTGCTGAAACCCCGCACCTGGGTCGACTGGCAGCAGGAAATCCTGGATTGGGTGGGCCGCTATACGGCGCCGGCGGGCTGAGCGACCCATTGACGCGCCTTGGCAGGGTGCTACGCCTCGCGGCCAGAAAGCTTCGCGAGGAAGATCTTGATGCGTCACCGTTCCCTTCTGTCCGCCGCCTGCGCGTCTGTTGCGCTGATGAGCGCCGCGCCTGCCCTGGCCCAGACGCCGCCCGCGCCGGTTCCGGCCGCGCCCGCGACGCCTGACGCCTTCACCTATCAGGACATGATCTCGGCCAACCGGCTGGGCGATCCGCAGGTGTCGCCGGACGGCCGCTATGTCGTCTATTCGGTCACGACCACCGATGTTCAGGCCAACAGCCGCGCCGGCAGCCTGTGGATCCTGGACCTGAACGCGCCGGACACGGCCCCGCGCCGCCTGGCCATCTCGGATCAGGGCGCCAACACCGCGCGCTGGGGCGGGGACGGCAATCTGTACTTCCTGTCGGGCAAGTCTGGCGCGAGCCAGGTCTGGCGCGTGGCCTCGCCCACGTCGGCGCCGGTTCAGGTGACGAACCTGCCCACCGACGTGAACGCCTATCGGATCAGCCCTTCGGGCGACAAGGTGGCGGTGTCGCTGGCCGTCTATCCCGATGCGGCCGATCTGAACGCCTCGGTCCAACAGGGCAAGGCCATCGCCGAGCAGAAAACGACGGGCCAGGTCTATGACCGCATGTTCGTGCGTCACTGGGACACCTGGAACGACCACACCCAGAACCACCTGTTCGTCCAGTCGATCGGCCGCGACGGCAAGGCCACGGGAACGCCGACATGGATCACGAAGGGCTTTGACGGCGACACGCCCTCCAAACCCTTCGGCGACGAGAGCGAGTTCGTCTTCACGCCGGCGGGCGACGCCGTGGTCTTCTCCGCGCGTCTGGCCGGTCAGACCGAGCCGTGGAGCACCAACTTCGACCTGTGGAAGACCAACGGCCTGTCGGGCGACGGCACCTTCACCAATCTGACCGACGGCAACGACGCCTGGGACACCGGCCCGGTCTTCTCGCCGGACGGACGGACCCTGGCCTATCGCGCCATGGCGCGGCCGGGCTTCGAGGCCGATCGCTATCAGATCGTGCTGATGGACGTCGAAACGGGCCAGAAGCGCGAGATCGCCTCGAACTGGGATCGCTCGGCCGACACGCTGCAATGGTCGCGCGACGGCCAGACGCTGTACACCACGGCGGGCGACGTCGGCTCGACCAAGCTGTTTTCGGTGGATACGCGCAACGGCGTGGTGACGCCGATCACGGGCGCGGGCCACGTCTCGGCCTTCCAGCAAACGCCGTCGGGCTTCGTCTTCGCCCAGGACAGCCTGCGCGAGCCGGGCGACCTGTATTTCAAGACCTATCTGGGTCGCGAAATGCCGCGTCGTCTGACGCAGTCCAACCCCGCCTTCGCCGCCAAACAGTTCGGCGAGTATGAGCAGTTCAGCTTCGCCGGCTGGAACAACGAGACGGTCCACGGCTATGTCATCAAGCCGGCCGGATACGTCGAGGGCCGCAAATATCCGGTCGCCTTCCTGATCCACGGCGGGCCGCAGGGTTCGTTCGGAGACGGTTGGTCCTATCGCTGGAACCCCGAGACCTATGCGGGCGCGGGCTATGCGGTGGTGATGATCGATTTCCACGGCTCGACCGGCTACGGCCAGGCCTTCACCGACGCGATCAGCCAACACTGGGGCGACCGCCCGCTGGAAGACTTGCAGAAGGGCTGGGCGGCGGCTCAGGCGAAATACAGCTTCCTGGACGGCGACAACGCCTGTGCGCTGGGCGCCTCCTACGGCGGCTATATGATCAACTGGATCGCCGGCAACTGGTCCAATGAATTCAAATGCCTGGTCAACCACGACGGCGTCTTCGACACCTTCGGCATGGGCTATTCGACCGAAGAACTGTGGTTCACCGAGTGGGAATACGGCGGCACGCCCTGGGACAAGCCGGAGGGCTACCAGAAGTTCAACCCGGCCAACCACGTTGATAACTGGAAGACGCCGATGCTGGTGGTGCAGGGCGACCGCGACTTCCGCATCCCGACCGCCCAGGGCCTTTCGACCTTCACCGCCCTGCAACGGCGCGGCATCGACAGCCGCCTGATCGTCTTCCCTAACGAAAACCACTGGGTGCTGAAGCCGGCCAACAGCCTGCAATGGCACAATGAGGTGTTCGGCTGGCTCAACAAATATCTGACGCCGACGCAGTAAGAAGCGTCCTTCCGGACGACAAAAAAGGGGCGCGGTCTGACGACCGCGCCCCTTCTTCATGCCCGCTTGATCGGGATCAGAGCGCCGCGCGCTGCATCGGCGCGCCAGCAAGACGGTCATACTGATGCGCCGTCATGCAGCGCGGCGCGGCCCAGCGCTGGCCCGACTGATAGGCGGCGACCGCTTGTTGAGCCGTGACGAAGCTCGGCGTCGCGCCGTGGTCGCGCTGATAGGCCGTGCGTGAGGCCACATCGGTTCCGCATACCCTGACGGTTTGCAGCACGGCCGCGCGCTCGGCGGGGCGCGGACTTTGCGCCAGCGCCGGCGTCGTTGCGGTCGCCAGGGCGGCGGCGATCAGGGCGGGGGTCAGAAAACGGGTCATCGGCAATCCTCCACGGCCTGAATTAAGATCAGGACTCTGACGAATTATGCGCCAATCCTGAAGTTTGTAAAGATTATGCGACAACTTCGCGTCAGATCGACGACAAGCTGACCCTGCGGCGCCAAACCGGGGCTGGTGCGTTTCCTCTGGCTGACGGAGACAGGCGATTGTCGAACCCACGGAATTGGCGCACTTTTCGGGCCGACCTGAACCAGCGGGCATGGGGGCCGGCCGGGGCGCGTTTTTGCAGCTGGCGCGACTGGTTGCGCGACAACGATCCCGTCTATGCGGCGGCTCGACGACCGGGGACGGCGGAAAAATGGGCGGCGGGCGTGGTGCTGATCGTCGTGGCGGCCGTGGTTCTTTTCCTGGCCCTGTTCGACTGGAACATGCTGCGCGGGCCGATCGGCCGCTGGGCCTCGGTCAAATACGATCGCGAGATCGCCCTGACCGGCGATCTGGACGTCAATCTGTTCAGCTGGACGCCGTCCGCCGTGGTGCGGGGGTTGAAGATCGGCGGCCCCGACTGGGCGCGCGATCGCGACACGGCCGACGTCGATGAGGTCCAGGCTTCGGTGCGCCTTCGAAAGCTGCTGGCCGGTCAGGTGGAGATGCCCCTGCTGAGCTTCACCCGGCCCCGGGTCGTGCTGATCTCCACCAAGGACGGCCGCAAAAGTTGGCAGTTGAATCCCGACAAGCCCGACGACGGCGAAGGGCTGAACCTGCCGGTCATCCAACAGCTGGTCATCAAGGACGGCCAGCTGACCTTTGAGGAACAGCGGCGCGGACTGACGCTGGAGGCGGCGGTCAATGCGCGCGAGGCGGCCAGCGGTCAGGCGGGTTTCGTGCTGGACGGGCGCGGCGATGTGCGCGGCGCGCCCATGACCGTCAGGATCGAGGGCGGTCCCTTCATCAACATCCGGCGCGATCGTCCCTATCGGTTCGAGGCGGATGTGACCGGCGCGGATTCGTCCCTGGTCGCCAAGGGGGCGATCACTCGACCGTTCGATCTGGGGCGGTTCGATGCGACCATGACGATCCAGGGCCGCAACATGTCGGACCTCTATCTGCTGACCGGCGTCGCCCTGCCCAATACGCCGCCGTATCGGCTATCGGGGGCGCTGAACCGCGATCGGCGGGTCTGGACCTTCAAGGATTTCGACGGACGCGTCGGCGCGTCCGATCTGTCGGGCGAGGTGAAGGTCCAGTCGGGCCAGCGTCTGCGCGTCGACGCCGACCTGACCTCGCGCCGTCTGGACATCGACGATCTGGCCGCTGTCCTGGGCGCGCGGACCCGCACCAATGCGGCGGGCACCGACACCGAGGCGCCGGTCGTGGTCGGCGGCAAGCTGCTGCCGGACGCCAAGCTGCAGACCGAGCGGCTGCAGACCATGGACGGCGCCCTGTCCTATCGGGCCGGATCGGTGAAGGCGAACGCCTTCGACGTACGTCAGGTGAACCTGGGCGCCGACCTGAAGGACGGCATCCTGAAGCTGGATCCGATCAGCTTCGACTTCAACCGGGGCGCGCTGAACGGCACGGCGCGGATCGATGCGACGAAGGACGCCCCCTACAGCTCCGTCGATCTGCGTCTGGCCGGCTATCCACTGGAGTCCATCATCCCGGCGCGCAACGGCTCGGCGCCCGTCACCGGCAGGGCGCTGGGCCGGGCGAAGCTGGAGGGGCCTGGCGCCTCCATTCATGATTTCGCTGGCGCGTCGAAAGGCTCGCTCAGCCTGGTCGTGCCGAACGGCAAGATGCGGGCGGCCTTCGCCGAACTGCTGGGCATCAACGCCAGCGCGGGGCTGCTGAAGCTGTTGAGCGGAGATCAGTCGGAAAGCCAGATCCGTTGCGCCGTCGCCGACTTCAACGTCAGCGGCGGCACGGCGACCGCCCGCACCTTCGTCATCGACACCGATGTGGTGCTGGCCCAGGGCAAGGGCAGCATCAATCTGGGCGCCGAGACGATGAACCTGCGGATCGAGGGCGAATCCAAGAAGCCGCGGCTGTTGCGCCTTTGGGCGCCGATCACAGTCTCGGGCCCCCTGACCGCGCCCAAGGTCGGGGTCGATGTCGGTTCGGTGGTGTCGCAGGGCGGTCTGGCGGGCCTGCTGGGCGCGGTGGTGGCGCCGGTGACGGCCCTGTTCGCCTTCGTCGATCCGGGCCTGGCCGAGGACGCCGACTGCGGCCGGCTGATCGCCAACGCCCGCTGATCGTTGATGACGACGACCGATCCGGCGATCCGAGCGTATTGTGGGTGATGGAGCCTTTCGCATGACACGCCGTGGACTGTTCGCACCTGCCCTTGGGCTTCTCGCCGCCGCATGCTCGCCGCTGAGCCTGCTGAACACCTTGGGACCGAGAGACGGCGGCGTGCGACGCGTCGCGCGCGACATTCCCTATGGCGACGATCCGCGCCAGCAGATGGATCTCTATGCGCCGACCGCGCCTGGCCCCTATCCGACGCTGGTCTTCTTCTATGGCGGCGGCTGGGATTCGGGCTCGCGCGGCCAGTATGGCTGGGCGGCGCAAGCCTTGGCGGCGCGGGGGTTCGTGGTCGCCCTGCCGGACTACCGCGTCGTACCCCAGGCAGTCTTCCCGGCCTTCATCGAGGACGCGGCCGCCGCCACGGCCAAGGCGGCCGAGGTGGTTGGGCAATACGGCGGCGATCCGGCGCGGCTTGGCGTGCTGGGCCATTCGGCGGGCGCGCATCTGGCGATGATGATCGCCCTGGATCGACGCTATATGGCCGCTGTCGGTCGGCCTGACCTGATCAAGGCGGCGGCAGGTCTCGCGGGCCCCTACGACTTCCTGCCATTCGACGTGGCGGCGTCGCAGAACGCCTTTGGGCGCGCGCCGGATCCGACCCTGACCCAGCCCGTCACCTTCGTGCGCGCCGACGCCCCGCCGATCTGGCTGGGCCACGGCACGGCCGACACAGTGGTCCACGACGAGGACACGGTCATTCTGGATGATCGGATGCGCGCGGTGGGCGGGCGCTCGGAGGCCAAGCTCTATCCGGGTCTGGACCACGCCGACCTGATCGCGACCTTCTCGCCCCTGTTCCGCAAGAAGGCGACGGTGCTGGCTGACGTGACGGAGTTCTTCCACCGGCAGCTGGGCTGAACCGACGAAGAATGGTGCGGGCGGCCGGGGTCGAACCGGCACTCCTTTCGGAACTGGATTTTGAGTCCAGCGCGTCTACCAATTCCACCACGCCCGCAGCGGAAGGACCGCCTCATGCCACAGAGGCGAAGGCCGCGTCCAGCCCGAAGCGTCAGGCCGCGACCTCCACATGGCTGTCCGTGCCGCCGGACTGGATGCGGCGGGCGCGGATGTACATTTCGACGCGCTGCATCACGATCAGTCCCATGGCGAAGACCAGGAAGGCGTCGGTGACGGCCAGGGCGTTCAGATGCCAGGCGGCGGCGTGGCTTTCGATCAGGTCGCGCAGCAGCGACCGACCGGCGAACAGCACGACCAGGAGGATCAGACCCAGAGGCGAGGCCTGGGCCATGAGGGAACCGTCCGGCTCCTTTTCGATGGTGACGGTCTTGCCGCGATACCAGCCGGCGACGCCGCCCAGGAGGCCGCCGATGGCCAGCACCGCCCAGGCGTCGGGGCCGAACGGCGCATGGGCCATGTTCGGGTTCTGCGCCGACCCCCAGATGCCCAGGCTGATCAGCGGCAGGACGATGGCCGGCATGACCCATAGCAGCTGCGGCTTCAGCACGCGCTTCCGACGGTTCTTCAGCAGCACCACCACCAGCATGATCGGGATCATGAGCAGCGGAATCAGTTTTTCAGGCGGCACGTCGTCTCTCCCCAAAGACAGGATGCGGCCTCCCCCGAGGCCGCTGTCGGCACCCTAGCGGCGTCAGTCCGCGCTGGATAGCGGCGCGACCGTCTGTTCGATGGCGCCGAAGATCGAATGATGACGGTCGTCCAGCATTTCGATCCGCACCGTGTCGCCGTGTTTCAGGAAGGGCGTCTCGGCCGCGCCGCGCAGGATGGTCTCGACGGTGCGGACCTCGGCGATGCAGGAATAGCCCAGGCCGCCTTCCGAGACCGGCTTGCCGGGGCCGCCGTCGGCGTCCTTGTTCGACACCGTGCCCGAACCGATGATGGTCCCGGCGCCCAGCGAACGGGTCTTGGCCAGGTGAGCGATCAGGGTTCCGAAGTCGAAGGTCATGTCGACGCCGGCGTCGGCCTTGCCGAAATCCTGGCCATTCAGTTGCACCGAAAGGGCGCCGTGCAGCTTGCCGTCCTTCCATCGGTCGCCCAGCGCCTCGGGCGTGACCAGAACGGGCGACAGGGCGCTGGCGGGCTTGGACTGGACGAAGCCGAAGCCCTTGGCCAGTTCGGCGGGGATCAGGTTGCGCAGGCTCACGTCGTTGACCAGGCCGACCAGGCGAATGGCGTCGAGCGCCTGTTCGCGCGTCGCGCCCTGCGGCACGTCGCCGACGACGACCACGATCTCGGCCTCCAGGTCGCAGCCCCAGGCCTCGTCGGCCAGCGGGATCGGATCGCGCGGCGACAGGAAGCTGTCGGAGCCGCCCTGATACATCAGCGGGTCGGTCCAGAAGCTCTCGGGCATTTCGGCGCCGCGCGCCTTACGAACCAGTTCGACGTGGTTCACATAGGCCGAGCCGTCCGCCCATTGATAGGCGCGGGGCAGGGGCGAGGCGGCGTCGCGCTCATGGAAGCGGCCGCGCGGCACGGCCTCATGCTCCAGACTTTCGGCCAAGGCCTCGAGACGGGGGCCGCAGCGGTCCCAGTCATCCAGCGCCGCCTGCAGCGTCGGGGCGATCAGGAAGGCGTCGGTGAACCAGTTCAGGTCCTGGGAGACGACAACGAGGCGGCCGTCGCGGCCGTGCTTGAGCGAGGCGAGTTTCATGACCAAGGCCTAGACCGGATTTGCGATATTGGGAACGGCGGAATCAGTCGGTGGCGGTCAGCAGGGCGCGGGCCTCGGCGCCGGTGCGGGCGGCGCGGTCGCGGACCTCGACCTCGACGATGACGCCGCCCTCAGGCTCGACGGCCCACAGGTAGCGACGCTCGACCTCGACCGTGCGGCCGGACGGGGCGAAGCCTTCGTAACTGTCGCCCCAAGGGGTGATCTTCCTGACCTCGACGAAGGGCATGGCGCAGGCGGCGTCCAACTCCTCGTTGGCCATCACGGTCAGTTCGTCATCGGATGCAGGCATGGGTCTCGGTCTGGAAAAAAAGAGAGTCTAATTCGTTTAATTGGTCTGAACGGGCGCTCAGGGTTCGTCGGCGTAGATGGCGACGCGGGCGGGGTCGGTCGAGGAGGCCGCGCCGCGATACATGCCCGAGGTGGACATGGCGAAGGCGGGGCGGCCATCCAGGCTCATGACGATGACGCCGCCCTTGCCGCCCAGACGATCGGCGTCAGCGATCTCAGCCTGACCGGCGGCCTGCGTCGTCGCGCCTCCCGCTATCCGCGCGCAGATGTCGCGGGCGACGGTGGCGCGGATGAAATATTCGCCGTCGCCGGTGGCGGACACCGCACAGCCGTCGGCGTTGGAGGCATAGGTGCCGGCGCCGATGATCGGCACGTCGCCGACTCGTCCCCAGCGTTTGGCGGTCATGCCGCCGGTCGAGGTGGCGGCGGCGAGACGACCTTGGCTGTCCAGCGCCACAGCGCCGACCGTGCCGAACTTCTTCTCGTTCAGGGGCGGGGCGACTTGGGCCTGAGCGCCCGGTAGAGGCGCGCCGGCGGGGCGTTCGGGGATCGGCTGTCCGGCCTCGGTCAGAGCCTTGACCAGCCCTTGCCAGCGCCGCTCGGTGAAGAAGAAGGACGGATCGACCTGCTCCAGCCCGACCGAGGCGGCGAAGGCGTCGGCGCCGGGGCCGATCAGCATGACGTGGGGCGACCGCTCCATCACCGCGCGGGCGGCGGCGACGGGATGACGGGTGGTGGTCAGGCCGGCGACGGACCCGGCGGTCAGGTCCGATCCGTTCATGACGGCGGCGTCCAGCTCGTTACGGCCGGCCGCGGTGAAGACCGCCCCGCGCCCGGCGTTGAACAGCGGATCGTCCTCCATGACCTGAACGGCGGCCTGGACCGCATCCAGCGCCGAGCCTCCGCTTTTCAGCACGGCCGAACCGGCGTCCAGCGCGCCTTGCAGCGCCCCGCGATAGGCCGCGTCCTGCTCGGGCGTCAGGCTGGATCGCTCGATCACGCCCGCCCCGCCGTGAATGGCCAGCGACCAATGCGGCGCGACGACCTGGGCGTGGGCCTGGGCTGAGGAAAAACACAGTGCAAAGAGTGCAATCAGTCCCGAACAGGCGATGCGCATCGTGAACCTCCTCCGCGCCAAAAAGTGGGTGCAACTGGTGCACTTTACCCCAAGGACGCCGGTCGGTCGCAGTGTAACGCCGCCGTTGGGCGTGTCAGGTCGATTGGCCGAAGAAAATCGGAAACGTCGCAAGATCAGTGGGTTGGTTCTTGGCGATAGGATGGTTTGCCGACCCGGGCCCGGGCCGGGTCCGCCCATTGAGCGGAAGGCCGCTTTCGACCTAATACCGGGCTGCCGCATCGACGTATTGCAGGCGTTCGCGGATTGGATTTAGGACGGCTGATGATCATCGCCACGATGCTGCTCGCTCTTAGTCAAGCGGCGCCACCTGCCGCAATGCGGCCTGAACCTGCTGTTTGCGATTTGTCCGAGCGGGATCCAGCAACAGGATCTCGGCTTTGGTGTCCTGCCGAGCTCCGGCGGCGCATTCCGCGAGGCCTGATGACCACGATGCCAATAGAAGGGATCGGCAAGGGTTGGACGCTGTTGAAATGCGACCTAGGTGAAGGCGGCGTGACGACGGTGTGGGGTATTGTAGATGAGTCGGAACCGGGGTCTTCGTTCGGGGCATGGGCAGTACGCGCCCAGCTTAGAGCTACTGCGCAGACCACCGACGGCAGTTTCCCTCCGGCGGGCGATAGCTACTATGCCTTTGCTCGATGGGAAGTTCGCTAGAGGCCGCAAACTACCCGCAGCAAGACTCCCGTTTTGCCCGTTCGCCGCATAGACCAGCCGCCCCTCACCCCCGGTGGTGCAGCCGCTTCCACACCTGATAGCCGATGATGGGGGCGAAGCCGCAGAGGAGGGCGGCGATCAGGACCATCCAGAAACCGCCGCCCAGCCAGTATTCGCCGGCCAAAGCACCGGCGCCGGCCGCCAGGACCGGGCCGAGCCAGGGCAGCCAGGTCGGCGGCCGCATCGTCATTCAGGCGTCGACCTTGATGACGCCGCGACGGATTTGGTCCAGCTCGATGGAGTCGAACAGGGCCTGAAAGTTGCCGTTGCCGAAGCCTTCGTTGCCCTTGCGCTGGATGATCTCGAAGAAGATCGGGCCAAAGGTGTCCTGGGTGAAGATTTGCAGCAGCAGGCCTTCCTCGTCCGAGCCGTCGATCAGGATGCGGTTCTTGCGCATCCGCTCCACGTCCTCGCCATGGTTGGGCAGGCGTTTGTCGATCAGTTCGAAATAGGTCTCGATGGTGTCCTGGAAGGCGACGCCGCGTTCCTTCATCGCCTCGACCGTCTCGAAGATGTTCTCGGTCGTCAGGGCGATGTGCTGGATGCCTTCGCCGTTGTAGCGACGGATGAACTCCTCGATCTGGGAGTTTTCGTCCTGGCTTTCGTTCAGCGGGATGCGGATGGCGCGGTCGGGCGCGATCATGGCCTGGGAGAACAGGCCCGTCGCCTTGCCCTTGATGTCGAAATACTTCTGCTCTTCGAAGTTGAAGATCGAGTTGTAGAAGCCCGACCAGGTGCGCATCTGGCCGCGACGAACGTTGTGGGTCAGGTGGTCCAGGATCTCCAGGCCCATCGAGTTCTTGCGCTCGGCTTCTTCCCAGCCCTCGATCTCGTCCCAGGCGTCATAGAGCGAGCCGGCGTCGCCGTACTGGTCGATGACATACAGCAGCGAGCCGCCGATGCCTTGCAGGATGTAAGGATAGTCGTCGCCCAGCGCGCCGCCGGCGGCGTCCGTTGCGGCGACGGCGCCGCGGGCCAGGGCGCCCTCATAGGCGGCCTTGGCGTCGGTGGTGCGGAAGGCCATGCCGTTGGCGGACGGGCCGTGATCCTTGGCGAAGTCGGCGGCCTGACCCTTGGGCGAGCGTTGCACCAGGAAGCTGATATCGCCCTGCTTCAGGCGCACCACGTCGGTCTTGGGGTTCACGTGGGTCTGGGTGAAGCCCATCAGTTCCAGGCGCGAAATCATCGCCTCGGGCTCGGGGCCGGTGAATTCGACGAACTCGAAACCGTCGACGCCGAGGGGGTTTTCCTGGTCGATCTGTTCCGCCGTGGCCAGATCCTGGGGCTGGGTCATGTCGTTCATGGCGCGTCTCCCGCGTAGCTTTTGAGGCGGGCTTAACCGAAAGGGGCCGCCGATTGGCGCGGAACCTAGTCACAGATGACGACGGAGCCAAGACGAAGCCACGGGGTCGTGATGACGGGTGGCCCCAGAAGCCCCGTTTGCCGTCCTTAGGCGATCAGCGCAGGACGGGCTCGGGATCGACCAGCCGGACGTCGTGCATCTGATCCAGATAGGCCTCGTAGTAGCCCTTGTGCGAGGCGCCGACGATGGTCAGCAACCGCGTGCCCGGATAGCGGCCCAGGACATCGCGCATATTGGCGACCATGCGCAGATTGCGCGTCTCCCAATAGCCGAGGTAGCGCCGACCGAAGGCCTGCGGCGACGGCTCGACCAGATTTGCGCCGAAATCGGACTGATAGGCCATGGCCGGGACGGTCGGTGCATTGTAGGCGCGGTACATCTGAAGAAGGCCGCCCGGCTGATCCAGGGCGGCGCTCAGCCGTTCGTCTTCCGCCCGACAGGCCGTGATGGCGGGATTGTCCCAGGCGGCCATGACGGCGTCCTGTGATGCCTTCTTCTCCACAGGGTCGGCGGGGTCGGGCGAATCGGCGGAGTGGTCATCGACGCTCCATAGCCGTTCCAGTCCCAGGCGCGCGGCGAGGGGGGCGGAGATCAGGAAGGTCTCGTTGGCCTGTTCCTCGATCTGGTTCAGCACGCCGACCAAGGCGTCGTTCAGGCCGTCCCCGGCGATGCGGTCCTGGGCGGGCAAGCGAAGCCACTGGACCAGGGCCGATCCCCGCTCGCCAGCCGCCAGGAAGACCGCCGCCAGATGACGCCGCTGGGCCGCCGTGGGCTGATTGGGCCATTCTGCCAGCAGTCGCTCGGCCTCGGCGTTGGCGGCCGGCACGTCCAGGCCGGTCGCCAGGGCGGCGGGGGCGGGATCCCAGCAATAGGTTTCAACCGTCTCGGCATAGCGCGACGGATAGCGACGCAGGCTGTCGCATTGCAGGCCCGACAGGTCCTCGGTCGCGATGGCGGTCGGCTTCCACGCCGCCAACCGATCCAGCAGCGGCGCCAGGCTCTCGGCCTTGAAGCCGTCGCCCATGTTCGACAGGTGCGGCGTGCCCAGCACCAGAACCTCGTTCAGCGCGCCGGCCGGCGGTCCCTTCAGCTGATCGGGATGGAAAGGCTGGTGGTAGTCTTGTGCGGTTGCGGGCAGGGCGGTGGCCAGCAGCGCGCCGAAGGCGACAAACAGGATGCGGGAGGAACGAAGAGGCAAGGCCATGACACGCCGTGGAAGGAATTTGAGAAGGATCGACCGTCGGTCGGTCACGCCACCTTCCACGGATCACCGCCCGGGCGTCCGTTAATTCTTGGACATCTAAGGCTACGCTTGCAGGGCTGGAAGTCTGTCTGCGTCAGCCAGGCAGCCAGCGCGTGGCCCATTCGGCGCCCATCAGAAGGCCGGTCCCGAGCGCGCCCAGGATGGTCAGCCACACGGCGGTTACGGCGCAGCCGGCGAGGACGAACAGGCCGTCGCGTTGGATCAGGCCGACTGACAGCAGGGCCAGGGCGATGGAGGGGATGGTGTTGGTCAGGGGCATGACGATGGTGACGGTCGCCAGGATCATGAAGACGGCGGCCAACTTCTCGCCCGGTCCATCGGCGAACCGGCGCAGGCGGGGGCGCGACAGCCGGTCGATCCAGCCCAGTTTGGTTTCGGCGAAATCGGCCATGGCCTTCAGCCACGATCCCTTGCACCGCAGGTTTAGAAACCAGCGCGGCAGCCACGGCTCCTCGCGCCCGACCAGCATCTGGCCGGCCAGCAGGATGACGATCAGCCCGACCACCTGCGGCACGCCGTAAAGGCCCGGCACGAGGCAGGGGATTGAGAGCAGCAGGATCAACAGGCCATAGGCGCGCTCGTCCAGCCGGTCCCGGATTTCGTGCAGGGTCAGCCCGGCGTCGCCGCCGTCGTCGGCCAGCCGCCGCAGCAGCCGGGTGACGTTATGGCTGACGTCGTCCTGCTGGACCGTGGACGGGGAAGAGGCGGAGGTCGTCATTCAGGCGCTCTAGCAGGTGGACGTGACGGCCGAGGATGACGCAACGCCGCAGGGGTGCTAACGCGCCGTGCCGCCTTAAGGATCGCCATGCTGCGCAAACTCTATGACCGCGTCTTCGATCTGGCGCGCAGCCGCCATGCGACCAAGGCCCTGGCGGTCGTCTCCTTCGCCGAGAGTTCGTTCTTTCCGATCCCGCCCGACGTGATGCTGGCGCCCATGATCCTGGCGCGGCCGCAGAAGGCGTATTTCTACGCCGCCGTCTGCACTGCAGCGTCGGTGCTGGGCGGGATTCTCGGTTATGCGATCGGCTATTTCCTGACCGATCTGGGTCTGGCGATCATGCGGGTGCTGGGCCATTCGGACGGGCTTGAGCAGTTCCGCGCCTGGTTCGATCAGTGGGGCCTGTGGGTCATTCTGATCAAGGGGCTGACGCCCATACCCTACAAGCTGGTGACCATCGCCTCGGGCCTAGCGGCGTTCAGCTTTCCGGTCTTCATGGCCGCGTCGGTCGTGACGCGGGGCGGACGGTTCTTTCTGGAAGCGTGGATCCTGAAACGCTGGGGGCCGGCCATGCTGGCGCAGGTCGAAAAGCGGCTGGCGATGTGGAGCGTGATCGGCCTGGTCGCGCTTGTCGCGTTGATCGTCGTCCTGAAGCTTCTGTAAGTCGACGCGGCCGCAGGGGCGGGGTAAGACCGTTTCAAGATGATCGATGTCTATCGCCTTCTGACCCGTTGGTGGACCGCCTTCGCCCTGGCCGCGTCGCTGGCCATGCTGGGCGCGGCCCACGCGTTCGAACGGTTCGGCGGCCTTGCGCCCTGTAACCTGTGTCTGAAGCAGCGCGAGGTCTATTGGGGGGCGGTGGTCGTCGCGGTGCTAGCCACAGGCTGGACCCTTTTCAGCGGCGGACGCCGGGGCACGCCGCGCATCGCCGCCTTCCTGCTGGCGGCCGTGTTCGCCACAGGCGCCATCACGGCCATCTTCCACATGGGCGGCGAATATAAATGGTGGGCGCTGCCTGCGACCTGTTCGTCCGTCGGCGGCTCGGTCGATATGGACAGCCTGACGGCGCTCGCCATGGGCACGGGGCCGGTGACCAAGGTGATCGGCTGCGGCGATGTGGCCTGGAGTTGGCTGGGTCTGTCGATGGCAGGATGGAACGCGATCATCGCCTTGGCGCTTGCGGTGTTCAGCCTGTTGGCGGCGAAACGTCCCAAGGACGCCCGTGCGCCCCGGATCGAAAAGGCCTGATGCGATGAGCCATTCCATTCCTCTCCCTCGTCCTGGCCAAGGCGCAGACAAGGCGCGGATGGACGAAATCCTGCGCGTCGACCACGCCGGGGAATATGCGGCCGTCCTGATCTATCGCGCCCAGAAGGCGGTGTTCGAGGGGCGCAAGGGGCGTGACGGCATCGCCCGCGACCTGTCGGAGATGCAGGACCAGGAGGCGGTGCATCTGGCGCGCTTCGAGCGGCTGCTGAACGAGCGGCGGGTGCGACCCACGGTCATGACGCCCCTGTGGCGCATCGCCGCCTCGGCCCTGGGCGCCGGCACGGCCCTGATGGGTGAAAAGGCGGCACACGCCTGCACCGAAGCGATCGAGAGCGTGATCGAGAAACACTATGCCGACCAGATCGCCGAGATCGGCGACCGCGATCCGGCTCTTGCCGCCGAGCTGAAGCAGTTCCGCGATGAGGAACTGGCCCACCACGACCACGCCATCGAACACGGCAGCCGCGAGGCGCCCGCCTATCGGCTGCTGTCCGGCGTGATCAAGGTCGGCTGCAAGGCCGCGATCAAGATCAGCGAGCGGGTCTGACGCGTCTCCTCCCCACCTGTGGGGAGGGGGACCGCGAAGCGGTTGAGGGGATCTTGAAGTCCCTCAGATCTTTGCGATGCGGCGAAGAGCCCCTCCGTCGCGGCGCTAAAGGAGCGCCGCGCCACCTCCCCATCGCTGCGCGACAGGGAGGAGACGAAAGTCAGTAAATCTCGAACAGCCCGGCCGCGCCGCTTCGAGACGCTGGCGTTTCGAACCTGTGTCTCATGTGGGCGCGGCTTTCGGGCTTTCTCAATAAATCTCGAACAGTCCGGCCGCGCCCATGCCGCCGCCGATGCACATGGTGACCACGCCGTATTTGGCCCCGCGACGCTTGCCCTCGATCAGGACGTGGCCGGTCATGCGGGCGCCGGACATGCCGTAGGGGTGGCCGATGGAGATGGCGCCGCCCGACACGTTCAGACGGTCGTCGGGAATGCCCAGCGTATCCTGACAATACAGCACCTGAGCCGCGAAGGCTTCGTTCAGCTCCCAGATGCCGATGTCGTCGATGGTCAGGCCGTGGCGCTTCAGCAGTTTGGGCACGGCATAGACCGGGCCGATGCCCATTTCGTCAGGCTCGCAGCCGGCGACCGCCATGCCGCGATAGGCGCCGAGCGGTTGCAGATTGCGCTTCACGGCCTCGCCGGCCTCCATGACGACGCAGGCCGAGGCGCCGTCCGACAGCTGCGAGGCGTTGCCGGCGGTGATGAACTCGCCCGTCTGGATCTCCTCGCCGCCGCCGAAGACGGGCTTCAAAGCCTTCAGCCCTTCCAGCGTCGTATCGGGACGGTTGCCCTCGTCCTTGGACAGGGTGACCTCTTTCGATGAGGTCTGGCCGGTGGCCTTGTCCATGACCAGCATGGTGGTGGTCATGGGCACGATCTCGGCGTCGAACCGACCGGCGTCCTGGGCGGCGGCGGTGCGATGCTGGGATTTCAGCGCATATTCGTCCTGGCGGTCGCGGCTGACGCCGTAGCGGCGCGACACCACCTCGGCCGTCTCCAGCATCGACATATAGATGTGGGGCGACAGCTTCAGCAGCGCCTCGTCCTTCATCCGGTATAGGTTCATATTCTGGTTCTGCACCAGGGAGATGCTTTCCAGCCCGCCGCCGACCGCCATCTTCTGCTGATCGAAGACGACCTGTTTCGCCGCCGTGGCGATGCCCATCAGGCCCGAGGCGCACTGACGATCCAGGCTCATGCCGGGAACGGAAGAGGGCAGGCCGGCGGCGAGCGCGATCTGGCGCGCGACGTTGGTGCCGGTCGAACCCTGCTGCAGGGCCGCGCCCATGACGACGTCCTCGATCTCGGCCGGATCGACGCCGGCGCGCTGGACCGCGTGCTTGAGCATGGGCGCCGAGCTGCTGCGCCTGGGTGTCGTTGAAGGCGCCGCGATAGGCGCGCCCGATGGGCGTACGGGCGGTGGAGACGATGACGGCTTCGCGCATGGGCTTTCCTCCTGGGGCTATCGCCCTTCGGGCTACTTGAGCCCATTCTTGTTTGGCCTATCGCGCTTGGCGCTGCTTGAGGCCGGTTTCCTCTGACGCCAAGTTAGGCGCCTCACGTCGCGTCAACGCAAGGCGGCTTATTTGGTCAGCCGCCGTGCGCCTTCTGCGCCTTGGTCAGTTCGATCATGCCCTGGGCGGCGCCCATGTCCGGCACAATCTCGCCCGCGCGGTCCGAGATGGCGTTGAAGCGGGCGGCGACCTGTTCTGGCGCATCGTCGCCGGTGACGAAGTCGCCTTGGGTCAGAGTGACATAGGCGCGCTCGAACCCGCCGGCGCCGGCGGCCAGAATGGCGCGGCTCGGCGCCTCCTGGCTGACAAGGTAAAGCAGGCCGGGCGTGACCAAGGCCGGGGCCAACGCCTCCAGCGGCAGGGCGGCGCCCAGATCCTCGGTCATGCGGGTGTGGGCGGTGGGCGCCAGGCAGTTGACGCGGATGTCGTTCTTGGCCCCCTCGATCGACAGGGTCTGCATCAGGCCGACCAGCGCCATCTTGGCCGCGCCATAGTTCGACTGGCCGAAGTTGCCGTACAGGCCAGACGACGAGGTCGTCATCACGATCCGGCCGTAGTTCTGCCCGCGCATGATCTCCCACACCGCCTTTGTGCAGTTGACCGCCCCCATCAGATGGACGTCGACGACGAAGAGGAAGTCCTCGAGCTCCATCTTTGCGAAGGTCTTGTCGCGCAGGACGCCGGCGTTGTTCACCAGGATGTCGATCCGGCCCCACTTGGCCACGGCCTGATCGACCATGGCCTGGACTGCGGCATAGTCCGTCACCGAGGCCGCATTGGCGATAGCCTCGCCGCCGGCCGCCTCGATTTCGGCGACGACCGATTCCGCCGCCGTCGCCGACCCGCCCGAACCGTCGCGCGCCCCGCCCAGGTCGTTGACCACCACCCTGGCCCCGCGCGCCGCCAGAGCGAGCGCGTGTTCTCGCCCCAGGCCGCCTCCGGCGCCCGTCACGATCGCCACCTGTCCGTCAAACCGCATCGCCATATTCGTTTCCTTTCGCAGGCGCCCAATGTGTTGAAACGGCGCCACAGTCGACACAATCGTAGCTCAAGCGCGGAACCGTGCGCCAGCCACGCCGTTCGGCTCGGGAACGCTGTGCCAGTGCGCAGCTTCGCGCAATTCACACAGTGAGGAAGCTATGAAGCTTAAACTTCTCGCCTCTGTCGCCGCAGCCGGGCTGTTCGCAGCCGGCGCCGCATCGGCAGAACCCAATGGCTGGTACGGCGCCATCGACGCCGGCTACCACATGATCGACGATATCAACGCTGAATCGTCCACGACCGGCGCCAACTGGAACTGGGAAGTGAACGACGGCTGGGCAGCGTTCGCTCGCCTCGGCTACCGCTTCAACCCGAACTGGCGCGTTGAACTGGAAGGCGGCTACCGCTCGGGCGACATCGGCAAGGTTCGCGCCGTCACCGGCACGCAAGGCCTGTGCAACCTGACCCCGGCGACGGGCGGCTGCTTCTCGCCCGAAGGCGACATCGAATCCGCCACCCTGATGGCCAACGTCATCTATGACTTCGGCTTCGAATACTGGGGCGTTCGTCCGTTCGTCGGCCTCGGCGCCGGTGTGAACCGCGTCGACACCAACACGATCGGCGCTCTGCGCGCCAACCGTCTGGCCACCTTCGCCGCCGACGACACCTCGACCAAGTTCGCCGCTCAGGCGATCGCGGGTCTGGCCTGGGCCATCGGCGACCGCGCCAACATCGACCTGACCTACCGCTACCTGACGGGCGACGCAAACTTCGCCTCGACGACGGCCGGCACGGGCGTGGGCGCCACGCAGTTCGGCGAATGGGACGGCGACTACGACCAGTCGCACACCGTGACCCTGGGTCTGCGCTATAGCTTCGGTGCGGAAGATGCTCCGCCGCCGCCGCCTCCCCCGCCGCCGCCGCCGCCTCCGCCCCCGCCCCCGCCCCCGCCCCCGCCGGTCGCTCAGACCCCGGTAGCTCGCCAGTTCGTCGTCTACTTCGACTGGGATCGTTCGGACCTGACCGCAGAAGCCCGTTCGGTGGTGACGCAGGCCGCCAACTACGCCAAGTCGGGTCGTCCGACGCGCGTCCTGATCGTCGGCTACACCGACACCTCGGGTTCGGCCGCGTATAACCTGGGTCTGTCCAACCGCCGTTCGCGCACCGTCGCGGACGCCCTGGTTGCTCAAGGCGTCAACGGCGGCGTGATCGCCCTCGACGGCAAGGGCGAAACCAACTTGGCCAAGCCGACCGCCGACGGTGTGCGCGAACCGCTCAACCGCCGCGCGACCATCGACATCAACTTCTAAGACTTTTCGGTCAGTGGTTGAGGTCACTCAATCACCGATCCGCGACGCATAAAGCCGTCGTTTCAAAGACATCGAGCCGTCGTCGCCGTCAAGGTGGCGGCGGCTTCGCTGGTAAAAGCAACGTTTAAATCGCCACGTTTCAGAATCTTTGAACTTGGGGTATTTTTCATTGATCGTAAAAGTTGGTCACGACAAAAGGGCAACATGCTTTTTTTGGACAAACTCTTCGGTTGCAACGGCCGCGCCAAACCGCTTTCTAGTCCACCATTGTATGAGTGGGCATGATGGCGGACGTGCGTTCGTCTTCTAGAGTTCTGTCAGCGCGACGGCGTTGGCGCTATCGATTAAGGGCAGATTACTTTCGGCCGAGCGTATCTCTGCGACTGCGTTCAGCGGTGCTTTCCGACCCAGCGGTCATTGCTGCCTTCCCCGCAAAATGGCAAGGCGGTCAATACCGCCTATCCGGCCGCAGGTTCCTGATCGTTTCGGCCCCCTTCGGATCGTTCGGAGTCGCATTAGCCTCGGTGCTCGAGGCGCGCGGCGCGCTCGTCAATCGCATGATCTTTAACGCCGGCGATGCGATGAACTGGCGAAGACCAGGTGGACTGGTGTTCAAGGGGACGGCGAAATCCTGGACCGATCGCCTAGCACGTATTGCCGACAATTTCAGCGACGTTATCGTCTTTGGCGAGGTCGGAGCCTACAACCGTGCGGTACTTGACGCAGCTGAAAGCTTGAGCGCGCGTATTTGGGTCTTGGAAAACGGTTATTTTCGTCCTGATTGGGTGACAGTTGAGCGCGACGGCGTAAACGGTTCTAGTGCGCTGCCAAGATTCCGCGACGGCTATCCTGAACCGGCGCCGAAGCTGCCTCAGCCAGTCGCGGTCGGGAAAATACTACCTTATCACGTCGCCAACATCAGCGCCTATCATACGGTGCAGGTCGCTGGGAAAATGTTCTTTCCCAACTATACAGCGCCGTATGTCTTTTCACCGCTCAAACAGTGCCTGGGCCATATCCGACGCTACGTCAGTCTTGCGTTCCGCCGGCCTGAGAACTGCGATGCCGACATCATCAGGGCCAAGGGCAAGTTTTTCATCGCCTGCCTGCAACGGGAGGGCGATGCGCAACTGCTGCGTTATTCTCGATATACCGACAATCGCGCTTTCCTGACCGCCATCATCGCCAGCTTTGCTGCGAATGCATCGCCGAAGACGCGGTTGGCGGTCAAGAACCATCCCCTAGACCCCGGTTTGGTCAATCTGCGCGCAGTCACAATGCGGCTTGCCCGAGAATATGGCCTAGAGGGTCGTGTGGATTTCATCGACGGCGGCAATCTAGCCTCGCTTTGCCGCGCATCGATGGGCATGGTCGTCAACAACTCCAGCGCCGCGTTGTCGGCGCTGGGCTTCCACACGCCGGTCAAGGTTCTGGGCAACGCCTTCTTTGACTTCGAGGGGCTGACTGACCAGAAACCGCTGGATGCTTTCTGGTGCGCACCCGATGCGCCGGACAGCGACCTGTTCATACGTTTCCGCGCGCATGTGATCGCCCAGAGCCAAGTGAACGGCAATTATCATGAGCCGCACGCCATCGTGCCAACGGCGAATGGCATCGCGGACATTTTTGAGCGGGCGTCAGCCTAGCCCAGCCCCCAAGGTGTGGCGCCCAGACCACCCTCTGTCTCTGTCATATTGTTGTTACATAACTGTCGCCCAAGATTTCAACATCGGCCCTAGAGGGGGGCTGGATTGCGACAGGCGATGGACGTCTGCCGCCAAAAAGGCCGTCGGCGCCGTCCATCTGGGGATAGATGTAATGATTACTCGTAAAAGCCTTATCTGGGCGACCACCGCCCTTGCCGGCTCGCTGGCCTTCGCCGGCGCCGCCTCCGCTCAGTCGACCGGTACGGAAGCGACCGAACTGGACCAGGTCGTTGTCACCGGCCAGCGTGGACCGCGCTCGATCGACGGCGCGATCGTCGCCGAGACGGTCGCGAAGTCGCGGGCATCGATCACCGAAGAGTACATCTCGACCCAGGCGCCGGGACAGACGATTCTCAACTCGATCAATCTGTTGCCGGGCGTGAACTTCACCAACAATGACGCCTTCGGCTCTTCGGGCGGCGATCTCACGATCCGCGGCTTCGACTCGGCGCGTATCTCGCTGACTCAAGACGGCGTTCCGCTAAACGACACCGGCAACTACGCCATCTATTCCAACCAGCAGCTGGATCCGGAACTGATCAGCCGGGCGACTGTCAACCTCGGTACCACCGATGTCGATAGCCCGACGGCTTCTGCCACAGGCGGCACGGTCAACTATTCCACGCGTCGTCCCGAGCAGGAGTTCGGCGTCATTCTGCAGCCGTCGATTGGCGAAACCGGCTACCGCCGCTTTTTCGGCTTGGTCGACACGGGCGCATTCGGCCCTTGGGGCACGACTGCCTGGTTCTCGGCTTCGAAGACCGCGTATGACCACTTCATTGGTGCCGGCGGTGTCGACAAGACCCAATACAACGCGCGTATCTATCAGCCGCTCGGCGACAACGGCGACTTCCTCTCGCTGACCGCCAACTACAACGAAAACCGCAACAGCTTCATCGCCCGCAAAACGCTGGCTCAGTTCAACGCCGGGACGGCCTATGAGTCGGGCAATACGCTTCCGTCTGCTCTGACGAACATCAACCCCTCGAACACGGGCAACATCCGCGGGGCTTCGCGCTTTACTCTGCGCGACAATCTGGTTCTGACCATCGACCCGTCCTTCCAGTACGTGCTGGCGCACGGCGGCGGCACTCAAACCATGAGCGAAACCGACCCGCAGCTGATCGGCAACTCCACGGCAGCCGGCGTCGATCTGAATCGCGACGGCGTTATCAATGGCGCCACGCGGGTCACCCTGTTCCGCCCCAACATCACCAACACGCACCGTTACGCTCTAACCAGCTCGCTGATCTGGGACATTAACGATGACAACCGTCTGCGCCTCGCCTACACCTACGACAATGGTCGTCACCGTCAGACGGGCCAGTTCGGCTACATCGACGCCAACGGCAAGCCGGAAGATCCCTTCGCCGGCCGTAACGGCACGCCGGTCAATCTGCCGGACGGCACTATTTTGCGCCGCCGCGACCGCCTGTCCTACGCCAAGCTGAATCAGATCGCTGCTGAATACCGCGGCAACTTCTTCAACGACGCGATCAGCCTAGACCTCGGCGTTCGTGCGCCGTACTTCGATCGCGAGCTGAACAACTACTGCTATCAGCGCGACACTTTTAACGCCTACTGCACCACCGAGGCGGGCACGCCGGTCGCCGGTACGGACCTCGTCACGTTCCCGGCCTCCTCGATGAACAGCAGCGCAGCGAACCGCTACGGCAAGCCGCGTTCGTTCGAGAAGAAGTATGACGCGGTTCTGCCGAACGGTGGCGTGACTTGGCGCTTCGCCGACCACAACTCGGTCTATGCCAGCTACGCCGAAGGTTTCTCCGCGCCGCGCACCGACGACCTCTATGACGTGGTCGATGTGAACCCGGAACCGGAACGCACCAAGTCCTACGACCTCGGTTATCGGTATCAAGCCGCCGGCTTGATCGGCTCGATCGCTGCTTGGAAGACGGATTACTCCAACCGCATCGTCCGCACCTTCGACGAAGCCGCCGGCCTGTTTCTGACCCGCAACGTGGGTGACGTGACGCTTCAAGGCTTCGATGGCCAACTGGGCTGGTCGCCGTTCGACAAGTTCAACATCACCGGCTCCGTGACCTATACGGACAGCGAAGTGAAGAACGACCTGCCTAACGGCGTGGTGAACGGCGTTCCCGTCTTCATCCAGACCGCTGGCAACCGTCTGGTGGAAACGCCGGAGTGGCAATACGGCATGCGGGTCGCCTACTCGGTCGGTCCGTTCGACCTGGGCCTGCAAGGCAAATACGTTGGTGAGCGGTTCTCCAACGACATCAACACCGAAGTGGCGCCCGACTACACGACGTTTGATCTCGACGTTCGTTACAACCTGGCCAGCCTCGGCAATGGCGGTTCTTACATCCAGTTCAACGTCATCAATCTGTTCGACGAAGAATACCTCGCGGATATCTCGACCTCGACCACCGGTTCGGCCAGCTATCAGCTGGGCGCCCCCCGCACGGCGATGGTCACCCTGCGCGCTTCCTTCTAAGCGTACGTTCGACTCAAACGACGAAGGGCGGCCCGTTCGCGGGCCGCCCTTTTTCGTGGCTGACGTTGAAGTCGGGGGCGCTTGGGGCCATATGGCGCGGCTCCCAGTTCGGCCCTTCTTGAGGACGCCCGCATGACCGATCCGACTGCTGCCGCCATCCCCGCCGAATGGGCGCCGCACCGCGCCATGTGGGTGGGTTGGCCCAGCCATGCGGAATATTGGTTCGAGGCGCTGGAGCAGGCGCAGGACGAGGTCGAAGGGCTGGTGAGGGCTCTGGCCGGACCGGGCCGCGAGCAGGTCAGGCTGATGGTCGGCAAGGCCGAGGCTCTGGCCGACGCCCAGGCGCGCTTTGCGGGCGTGGCGAATGTCGAGGTTGTGCCCGGCGAGTTCGGCGACGTCTGGCTGCGCGATACCGGGCCGATCTTTGGCGCGGGATCCAGGACGGCCGCCGCCTTCAAGTTCAACGGCTGGGGCGGGAAGTACGACATGCCGGGCGACGACCTGGTCGCCGGCCAGATCGGCCGACATGCGGGCGTGGACCTGACCTGGAACGACTTTGTCATGGAGGGCGGGTCGCTGGATCATGACGGGGAGGGGACCGTCCTGACCACGCGTCAATGCCTGCTGAACCCGAACCGCAATCCGGCCTGGAACCAGGATGAGGCCGTCGCGGCGGCGGCGCTGGAGAAGGCGGTCGGCGCCAAGGTCGTGGTGTGGTTGGGCGACGGTCTGCTCAACGATCACACCGACGGGCACGTCGATAACCTGGCGCGGTTCGTCGCGCCGGGCATGGTGGCCTGCCCGGTCGCCTGGGGGACGAACGACGTCAACGCCAACGTCTACGACGCGACGGCGCGCGATCTGGCGGCAGTAACGGATGCGGCGGGCCGTCGGCTGAAGGTCGTGCGCATCCCGTCGCCGGGCCTGGTGCTGGACGAGGACGAACGCCCGATCCCGGCCAGCCACATGAACTTCCTGATCGCCAACGGCGCCGTGATCGTTCCGACCTATGGCGATGCGCGCGCCGCCGACATGGCCTGTCAGGCGTTGAAGGACGCCTTCCCCGATCGTGAGATCATTCCGCTGCCGTCCAACGCCATTCTGACGGGCGGCGGCTCGTTCCACTGCATCTCCCAGCAGGAGCCCGCATGACCCGCAACATCACCGTCGCCGGCATCCAGACCTCGTATGGCGAGGACATGCAGGCGAACATCAACAAGACCATCGCCTTGGTGCGCGACGCGGCGGGGCAGGGCGCGCAGGTGATCCTGCCGTCGGAGCTGTTCCAGGGGCCGTATTTCTGCGTGTCGCAGGAAGAGCACTGGTTCGCCCAGGCCTATGAGTGGCGCGAGCATCCGTGTGTTGTAGCCATGGCGCCGGTCGCCAAGGAACTGGGCGTGGCCATTCCGGTTTCGATCTTCGAGAAGGACGGGCCGCAGTATTACAACTCGCTGGTCATGCTGGACGCCGACGGCGAGGCGCTGGGCGTCTATCGCAAGAGCCATATCCCCGACGGCCCCGGCTATCAGGAGAAATACTATTTCCGGCCGGGCGACACGGGCTTCAAGGTCTGGAAGACGCGCTTCGGCAAGGTCGGGGTCGGCATCTGCTGGGACCAGTGGTTCCCGGAAGCGGCGCGGGCGATGATGCTGATGGGCGCCGATGTGCTGATGTATCCGACCGCCATCGGCACCGAGCCGCATGATGCGACCCTGCACACGGCCGAGCCGTGGCGGCGGGCCATGCAGGGCCACGCGGTGTCCAACGCCGTGCCGGTCGTCGGCGCCAACCGGATCGGTCATGAGCGCGTGACCGAGGTCGGCCAGACCTTCTACGGCCATTCCTTTATCGCCGATCAGCAGGGCGAACTGGTCGAGCAACTGGGCGCTGAGGAGGATGGGGTGCTGGTGCACCGCTTCGATCTGGACGAGCTGGACAAATACCGCGCGGCCTGGGGCTTCTTCCGCGATCGCCGGACGGACCTGTACGGAGCGCTGACGGGCAAGGGCTGATTTAGCCCCGCATCGCCTCGACCGCTGCGACCAGTCGGTCGAGGTCCGCCGGCGACGAAAGCCGGTGATCGCCGCCCTCGATCAGGTCCAGGCGCACGTCGCCGCCGGTCAACCGTTCGACCAGCTCGACCTGATGTCGCCAGGGCACGACGTCGTCGGCGCGGCCTTGCAGGATGTGAACCGGCGCGGCGACGTCGATCACGCCGTCCAGCAGCAGCCAGTCGCGCGCCTCCTCGAACATGTGCCGCGTCAGGACGTATTCGCCCAGCCCTTCCTCGACGATCAGGGTCTCGCCCTCGCGCAGGATGGCCTGACGCTCGTGGTCCGCCAGGCCGGGCCACATCAGCCGCTCGGTGAAGTCCTGGGCCGGATTGACCAGGACCATGCCCTTGATCCGGTCCGGCCGCGCGAGGGTCGCCAGCAGCGAGACCCAGCCGCCCATCGAGGAGCCGACCGGAATGACCGGGCCGGACAGGCTATCGATCAGGGCGATGGCGTCCTCGCGCCAGCGGCCGATGGTAGCCTGTCTCCAGTCGCCGGTGGACTGGCCATGGGCGAAATGGTCGTAGCGGACGAAGTTCCAGCCGCGTTCGCGTGCGGCGACGTCCAGGGCCAGGGCCTTGGTCCCCTCCATGTCCGAACGAAAGCCGCCCACCCAGATCACGGTCGGGCCGCCGCCTTCGACGCGTTTGAAGGCCAGGGTTTCGCCATCGGGGCGGGACAGGTGCTGGATGTCGGTCATGGCGCCGTTCTGCCCGGACTTTCCGCCGTCGTCACCCTTGACCGCGACGCGCGATGGCGGAACACAGACCCATGTCCGCACCCCAGGTCCTGTTCGTCACCTCCAACCGCATCGGCGACTGCGTCATCTCGTCCGGCGTGATCCGCGAGATCGCGCGTCAGGTCCCGGGGGCCGAGATCACCGTCGCGTGCGGTCGGCCGCCCGCGCCCTTCTTCCGCAATGCGCCCGGCGTGGTGCGCACCATCGTGCTGGACAAGAAGAAGCTGTCCGGCCACTGGCTCGATCTGTGGAAACAGGTCGTCGGCACGCGCTGGAATCTGGTGATCGACATCCGGGGTTCGGCGCTCAGCTATCTGATCCCGGCGAAGCGGCGCATCGTCTATAACCGCTCGTGGGAGACGGGCCTGCGCAAGGTCGAGATGGTGTCGCGGCTGATGGGTTCGCCGACGCCGCTGGATCCCGAAATCTTCCTGGACGATCAGGCGCGGGCCAAGGCCGCCGCCGTGATCGATCCGCAGCTGGCGGGCGGCGCGGGTCCCGGCCCGATAATCGCCCTGGCCCCCATCGCGCATCAGCCGGGCAAGAGCTGGCCCGCCGATCGCTGGGGCGCGCTGGTCGAGAAGCTGAAAGCCGAGCCGCGCTTCAACGGCTGGCGCTTCATGCCGGTGGGCGGGCCGGGTGACCGGCCCCCGGCGACCCCGGCTTTGGAGGCGGCGGGGCCGCGCGGCATCGATTTCGTCGGCAAGGGCGACATCCTGGCCTCGGCCGCCGCCATCGATCGGGCCGATCTGTTCGTCGGCAACGATTCGGGTCTGATGCACGTGTCGGCGGCGCTGGGCCGGCCGACCCTGGGTCTGTTCGGTCCGACCGAGTGGTGGCTGTATGGACCGTGGGGACCCAAGACGCGCACGGCGGCGTCCAACGAGACGCGCGGCCAGTTCGCGCCGATCGAGGACCTGACGGTGGATCACGTCTTCGACGCGGTGCTGGCGCTGCATGACGCCTACATCGTCGAAACGCCTGCGAACCCTTGAAAAATCGGGGCTCGCGGCGCATATTGCCGGCCTTGAGGGGAACGTGGCGATCGCCGCGTGCATTCGCTCATCACGACATACGCCTTCTCTGACCACATAAGGAAACGACGCCCATTCGCCGTCCCATGCAAGCGCCACCCGTGAAAGACGGGCCGCGTATGAACCAGGATATCCGCGCCCCTCGCGTTCTGCTCATCGACCAGAACGGCGAAAAACAGGGCGTCATGCCCACCTCCGCTGCTCTGGAAGCCGCCGAGGAAGCCGGGATGGACCTGGTCGAGATCGTCTCCACCTCAGAGCCGCCGGTGGCCAAGATCCTCGATTACGGCAAGCACCGTTTCCAGGAACAAAAGAAGAAGGCCGAGCAGCGCAAGCGCCAGAAGGTCGTCGAGCTGAAGGAGATCAAGCTCCGTCCCAACATCGACACCCACGACTATGAGGTGAAGGCCAAGGCCATGCACCGCTTCTTTGAGGAAGGCGACAAGGTCAAGGTCACCCTGCGCTTCCGCGGTCGCGAAATGGCCCACCCCGAACTGGGCATGAAGCTGCTGAACAAGGTTCAGGCCGACTTCGACGAAGTCGCCAAGGTCGAGTTCTCGCCCAAGATGGAAGGCCGCCAGATGATCATGATCCTGGCCCCGCGCTGATCGCGATCCATCGCTGAATACGAAACGCCCCGGTCCCACGACCGGGGCGTTTTTCTTTGCTGGAGAAACGGCTAAGCGTGGGAAATGACGAACGCCGATACGGTCGCTGCGCGCACCCCGCCGCCCAAGCTCAAGACACCGGCGTTGGCCGTGTTGTTCGCGACGGTGTTCATCAATCTGGTCGGGTTCGGGCTGGTGGTGCCGTTGCTGCCGTTCTTCGCCCAGAGCCTGAAGGCCGAGGCGTGGCAAATCACGCTGATGTTCTCGGCCTATTCGCTGGGTCAGTTCTTCGCCGAGCCGTTCTGGGGGCGGTTGTCGGACCGGATCGGACGAAAGCCCGTGCTGTTGATGACCCTGATCGCCAATGCGCTGGGCTATCTGATGCTGGCCTTCGTGCCCAACATCTGGCTGGCGATCGCGGTCAGGCTGTTCACCGGCCTGGGGGCCGGCAACATCTCGACGGTTCAGGGGTATGTGGCCGATGTGACCCCGCCCGAGCAGAGGGCCGGGCGGATGGGTCTGATCGGGGCGGCGTTCGGCCTCGGCTTCATCGTCGGGCCGGGGCTGGGCGGATTGCTGACGCAGCCGCAGCTGGGACGGCTGGGCTATCAGCTGCCGATCTTCCTGGCGGCGGCGTTAGCGGCGGTCGCGGCGGTCGGCGTCGTCGTCTTCCTGCGCGAGAGCCGGGCCAAGGCCGATCCCGCCGCGCCGCGTCCGGCCTTCCTGGCGGGCCTGAAGGCTGCGCGCGACAACGCGGTGGTGTCGCGCGTGCTGGTCGTGACCCTGATCTATATGGCCGGGTTTTCGGCGATGGAGAGCGTGTTCGGCCTGTGGTCCGAGAGCCGCTATCAATGGGGCGCGCGCGAGGTGGGGCTCAGCTTCATGATCGTGGGCATCGTCTCGACGCTGAACCAGGGGTTCTTCGCCGGGCGGCTGGCGCGGCGTTTCGGCGAATCGCGCGTGCTGGCCACCGGCATGCTGCTGTTTGGCGCATCGCTGGTGTTGCAGGTGCTGGCGTCGGTCGCGTGGTTTCCCGCGACGCGGCTTGAGCTGGGCGCCCTGACGATCCCGGTCGTCCAGGGCTGGATCATCCCGATCGTGATGGCGATCGGCGCGTGCGGCATGTCGCTGGCCATGCCCAACATCTCGGCCATGATCAGCCGCGCCTCGCCGCCGGATCGGCAGGGGGCCATGCTGGGTCTGAACATGGCCTCCAGCTCGGTGGCGCGCATTTTCGGGCCGATGATCGCAGGCGCGCTGTTCTCGGGGTTGGGGCATGACTGGCCCTTCGTGATCGGGGCGTTGCTGACCCTACCGGCGGCCCTGATGGCGATCAACGCCGGGCGCGTCATTCGCAGCAGCGAGGGCGGCGTCAAAGCCCCGGCCTGACTCGTCTTGCAATGGCGGCGCTCTTCACGTAGAAGCCGCGCCTTCGCGTACCGAACCGCCAGGCGAACAGGCATGCCTGGGCGGTTCTTAAACTCTGAGGAAACACCGCAAGACGGGCTCAAGTAGCTCGAAGGGCGGTAGCCCCTCAAAAAGGAGACTGAAATGCCGAAACTGAAGACGAAGTCGGGCGCCAAGAAGCGCTTCAAATTCACGGCCACTGGCAAGGTTAAGGCCGGCGTTGCGGGCAAGCGTCACCGCTTGATCAGCCACAACTCGAAATACATCCGCCAGAACCGCGGCACCTCGGTCATGGCCGACGCCGACGCCAAGAAGATCAAATCCTACATGCCGTACGCCTGATCGGCGCGCGCTGTACGACTGATCTCCATCCCAAAGAATTTGAAGGAATAGCGACATGGCTCGCGTTAAACGTGGCGTAACCTCGCACGCCAAGCACAAGAAGGTTCTGGAGCAGGCCAAGGGCTTCTCCGGCCGCCGCAAGAATACCATCCGTACGGCCAAGGCCGCCGTCGACCGCGCCGGGCAATACGCCTATCGCGACCGTCGCGCCAAGAAGCGCAACTTCCGCGCCCTGTGGATCCAGCGCATCAACGCCGCCGCCCGTCTGGAAGGCTTCACCTACAGCCAGTTCATCAACGGCCTGAACAAGGCCGGCATCGAACTGGACCGCAAGGTTCTGGCCGCGATCGCCGCTGACGCGACCGGCTTCAAGGCCGTCGCCGATAAGGTCCGCGCCGCCCTGGCTTAAGGGCCGCGCTCAAGCCGCGAGCGATCGCGTCGCGAGCGTAGCGCAAGAAGAATGACGCCCGCTCCGGTTTCCGGGGCGGGCGTTCTTCGTTTCAGGCCGCCTTGGGGACGTGCGATGCCTGGCTCTGCGCCAGCACCATGCGGATGGCGTTCAGAAGGGCGTCGGGCTGGATCGGCTTTTGCGCCACGCCGTTCATGCCGGCGGCGATATAGTCCAGCTCGTCGCGCTCGTCGGCGTTCGCCGTCAGGGCCAGGATCGGCAGGGCGCCGGCCGGACCGGGCAGGGCGCGGATAGCCCGCGTCGCGGCGACCCCATCCATCACCGGCATCTTGATGTCCATCAGGGCCAGGTCGAACGGACGGGTCATTACGGCGTCCACCGCCTCGCGCCCGTTCTCGGCCATCTCGCAGGTGCAGCCGAACATCTCCAGCAGCTTGCCGGCGACGAAGCGGTTGGTGGCGTTGTCGTCCACCACCAGCACATGCAGGGTGTCGTGCGGCGTCGGCTCGGCCATGGCGGGGGCGGGCGCCGCGCTCTCGGTTGCGACGCGCAGCGGCAGGCGCACCTGGAACCGCGCGCCGCCTTGGGGCGAGGCGCCCAGCGAGATCGCGCCGCCCATCCGTTCGGCGATCTGTCGACAGATGGCCAGGCCCAGGCCCGCGCCCGCCCCCTCGCGCCCGGCCTTTCCGGTGTTGAAGGGATCAAAGATGGTCGCGGCCGCCGCCTCGGGCACGCCGGGGCCGCTGTCGTCCACGGTGAAGATCACCTCGCCGTCGGCGTGGCTTTCGATCAGGGCGACGACCTCGCCCGTCCGGGTGAACTTCAGCGCATTGCCGATCAGGTTGTTCAACAGTTGCTTCAGCCGCATCCCGTCGGCCTGAACGCAAGGAACGGCCAGGTCGGTGCGGATGGTCAGGGCCAGGGCCTTTTCCTCGGCCCGCGCGCGCCACAGGGCGTCGATGTCGAAGGCGACCGCCGCCAGGTCCAGCGGCTCCTCCTCCAGCGTCAGCATGCCGGCCGAGGCGCGTGACATGTCCAGCGCGTCGGTCAGCAGCCGCAGCAGGCTCTGGCCCGAATCGATCACGGTGCGGACGTAGGGGCGCAGCTCTTCCTGCTCCAGCTTCTTGTCCATCAGGGCTGCGACGCCCAGCACCCCGTTCAGGGGCGTGCGGATCTCATGGCTCATCACCGCCAGAAACTCGGACTTGGCCCGGCTGGAGGCGACGGCCTCGGCCTCGGCCAGGGCCAGGTCGCGGGCCAGGGCGCTCATCTCCTCGGCCCGCTGGCGGTGCAGGGCCGCGCCCGCCTGAACCACCTGCAGCGCCGTGCCGACGCCGACATAGCGGCCGCCTGCCACCACGATGAAGCCGGTCAGCAAGGCGCCCAGCTCAGCCGCACCATAAGCCTGGAAGAAGGCCTCGGCGCTGGTCGCCGCCTCCGCCACCGGCGCATTGCGGTCCATCAGGCTTTCGGCGGGCCTTCGGGCATACAGGGCGCGTCCGAACTCGGCCGCCATCCTCAGGGTGAAGGCGTTGCGTTCGATGATGCCTAGGGGGCGGCCATCGTCATCGACGACAGCCAGGGCCAGGGTGTTCGGCTCGGTCTGGAACCGTTCGAACACATCCGCGCCCGGCGTGGACGGGGCCACGGGTGCGATCAAGTCGACGAAATCACCGATCAGCGGCATCAAGGTCCTCGCAAGTCCGGAGGCCTGATTAGACGGTGATATTTAACGCCAGCTTTGCCGTTCATGAACCTTTCGCGGCGGGTTTTCGACAGTCGATCCGTGGGCGGATGGAAAGTCGCTGTCGCGCGACATATTCCCTCGCGGCCGCGGCTTCGATAGCCTTGCCGCATGATGCGCACCCTGATCTGCAGCCTGGTCGCCGCCCTCGCCCTGATCACTCCCGCCGCCGCGCAGGATCGACGCGTCGCCGTGACCTTCGACGATCTGCCGTTCCAGACGGATGCGACGACCCTGTGCGATCCGGCGCGCCTGATGACGATCACCCAGGACTTCGTCGCCATGCTGAAGCCGCTGGACACGCATGGCGTCGCCTTTGTCAATGCGGGCAAGGTGTGCGAGGCCCAGCGCGCCAGGCTCCTGCCGCGCGTGCTGAATGTCTGGCTGGACGCCGGTCTGGACCTGGGCAACCACACCAACACCCATCTGAACATCCACACGACGACGGTTGAGGCCTACCTGGCCGACGTGGACGCCGGGGCGCCGATCTTGCGCGACGTGCTGGCGGCGCGAGGCCAGTCCTTGCGCTGGTTCCGCCACCCCTATCTGTTCACCGGCGAGACGCAGGATAAGCATGACGCCATCGCCGCCGGCCTGGCCCAGCGCGGCTATACGATCGCGCCAGTGACCCTCGACAACAACGACTGGATGTTCGCCGACGTCTATCGCAAGGCCGAGCAGATCGGCGATCAGGCGCTGATGCAGCGCATCGGTCAGGCCTATGTGGCGCATATGGCGACTGTGCTGGATTTCTTCGAACCCTACAGCGCCGAGGTGGCGGGCGGGCGTGAACCGGCGCAGGTGCTGCTGCTGCATGCCAACAGCCTGAACCAGGCCTGGTATCCGCAGATCCACGCCCTGTATCTGGCGCGCGGTTATCGTTTCGTGCCGCTGGAAGAGGCGCTGGCCGATCCGATCTACCAGCACCCTGACACCTATGTCCGCGCCAACGGAATCTCGTGGCTGCACCGTTGGATGCAGACCGACGGCCGGCCCATCCGCTGGGAGCCGGAACCGCCCGCCTGGATCGTTGCGGCCAACAAGGCGCCGGCGTCGGAACTTCAGGCCATCGCATCGGCCCCTTGAAGGGTGACGAACGCGCGCGAGAACGCTAAGGCACAGCGCAAATGACCGATCTCGCCACACTTGAACTCGACCTGATCAACGCCATCGGCGGCGCGGAAACCGTCGCCGCCCTGGAAGAGGTGCGCGTCGCCGCCCTGGGCAAGTCCGGCTCCGTCTCCGGCCTGCTGAAGGGCATGGGCGCCATGAGCCCCGACGAACGCCGCGAGCAGGGGCCGATGATCAACGGCCTGCGCGACCGCGTCGCCGCCGCCATCGCCGCGAAGAAGATCGCGCTGGAAGCCGCCGAACTGGACGCGCGTCTGCTGTCGGAACGCATCGACCTGACCCTGCCGGCGCGTCCGCGCAGGAAGGGCGGGGTCCATCCGACCATGCAGGTGATGGACGAGATGATCGCCCTGTTCGCCGAGATGGGCTTCGCCGTGGCCGAAGGTCCCGACATCGAGGACGACTTCCACAACTTCACCGCCCTGAACTTCCCGCCCAAACACCCGGCGCGGGAAATGCACGACACCTTCTTCCTGAAGCCGGACCCCGAGACGGGCGAGCGCAAGGTGCTGCGCACCCACACCAGCCCGGTGCAGGTCCGCACCATGATGAGCCAGAAGCCGCCGATCCGCATCGTCGCGCCGGGCCGCACCTTCCGCAAGGATTCCGACGCCACCCACACGCCGATGTTCCACCAGATCGAGGGTCTGGTGATCGACCGTGACATTCACATGGGCCACCTGAAGACCACGCTTCAGACCTTCATCGCCCGTTTCTTCGAACTGGACGCGGTCCAGGCGCGCTTCCGTCCGCACCACTTCCCCTTCACCGAGCCCTCGGCCGAAATGGACATCCGCTGCGACCGGTCGGGCGGGAAACT
Source organism: Brevundimonas vesicularis (assembly GCF_027886425.1). Classification (NCBI taxonomy): domain Bacteria; kingdom Pseudomonadati; phylum Pseudomonadota; class Alphaproteobacteria; order Caulobacterales; family Caulobacteraceae; genus Brevundimonas; species Brevundimonas vesicularis. The sequence continues at coordinate 863,908 of NZ_CP115671.1, forward strand.
GGTGTTCAACACCGGCGACGACTGGCTGGAAATCCTGGGCTGCGGGATGGTGCATCCCAATGTGCTCAGGAACTGCGGCATCGACCCGGACGAATATCAGGGCTTCGCCTTCGGCATGGGCGTGGATCGGCTGGCCATGCTGAAATACGGCGTGCCCGACCTGCGCCCCATGTTCGACGCCGACACCCGCTGGCTGTCCCACTACGGCTTCTCGGCCTTCGCCGCCCCCAACCCGGCCTCGGGCCTGAGCTGAACGAGTTTCAAGATGACCGATCAAACTGAAACGCCGATGTCGGCCGAAGAAAAATTCGGCCGCGAACTGGTGGCCCGCACAACCTTCGAAAAGGAAGCCGTTTGGCTGCCGTCGTTGGCCGTTCATCACATGAACGCCGGCAAGACGTTCATCGAGGACAAGACCTTCACGAACTGTCTGATCGAGGGGCCAGCCGTCATGGCGGTCATGAACGGCACGACGTTCGACAGCTGCAACATGGGCGTGGCGTCCAATCCGCGCACGCTGCTGCTTCAGCCGATGGGCGATATGATCGCGGGCGTCGTGGGCATGTCCAACTGCCGCTTTGTCCGCTGCCGCTTCGTTCAGGTGGGCTTCACCGGCGCCCCGGATCTGCTTGAGCAGATCGAGGCCGACCTCCTCAGCGCACGGGAGAACCAAGCATGAGCCGGCTTCCGATCAACCGTCCCGTCAATCTTGCGCGCGACCTGACCCAGACCACGTTCGAGAACGTCGATCTGAACCTGCACGATCTTTATCAGCACTGCCGTGACAAGGGTGCGGTCGTGGGGCGCACCTTCACCGGTTGCCGGCTGGATGGCCCGGCGATCGTTCTGGTCGGACCCGGCACGACGTTCGATGAGACGAACTTCGGCGACTCGCGCGGGGGCATGAAGAACCTTCTGCTTCAGCCGATGGGGGACAAGGCGCTGGGCACCATCCCGATGCATGACTGCACCTTCGTGGGCTGCGAGTTCTACAATGTCGGCTTCACCGGAGCTGCCGAGATTCTAGAGCAACTGGCGGCCGTTCCGACGGTGGCGGGGCCGACGGCATGAAGTTCACCCTGTCCTGGCTGAAGGACCACCTCGAAACCGAGGCGGATGTTCATCAGATCGCCGAGGCCATGACCATGGCCGGGCTGGAGGTCGAGGAGGTGCTCGACCCCGCCGCCAAACTGGCGCCGTTCACCGTGGCCAAGATCGTCTCGGCCGAGCGGCATCCCAACGCCGACCGGTTGCAGGTCTGCCAGGTCGAGACGGTCGATGGACTGAAAGAGATCGTCTGCGGCGCACCGAACGCGCGGGCGGGCCTGACCACCATCTACGCGCCCATCGGCGCCTATGTGCCGGGCCTGGGCGTGACCCTGGTCGAGAAGCCGGTGCGCGGCGTGGTGTCGAACGGCATGCTGTGCTCGGCCTCCGAGCTTGAGCTGTCGGACGAGAGCGATGGCATTCAGGAGCTACCGCCGGAAATCCCCGTCGGTACGCCGGTCGCCGGTCTGTTCGGCGCTGAGCCCGTCATCGATTTCGAGGTCACGCCGAACCGGCCCGACTGGCTGGGCGTCGCCGGCATCGCCCGCGATCTGGCCGCCGCCAGCGTCGGCAAGCTGAAGCATTTCGACATCGCCGTGGTGCGCGGGGCCTTCCCGTCGCCGATCAGCGTGCGGCTGGAGGCTCCCGAGATGTGCCCGGTCTTTGCCGGTCGCGTCATTCGCGGCGTCAAAAACGGTCCGTCGCCGGCCTGGCTGCAGAAGCGTCTGACGGCCATCGGCCTGCGCTCGATCAACCGTCTGGTCGATGTAACCAACCTGATCGCCTATGACCGCGCCCGGCCGCTGCACGTCTATGACGTCGCCAAGCTGTCGGGGACCGAGATCGTGGTGCGGGCGGGGCAGGTTTCGGCCGCGACCGGCGAGCACGAACATCTGATCGCCCTGGACGGCAAGACCTACGCCGCATCCGCAGCCGACTGCGTCATCGCCGACGCCGGGGGCGAGCGCCCCATCGGCATGGGCGGCGTCATGGGCGGGGAATCGACCGGCTGCGACGAGACCACTACGGACGTCTTCCTGGAAAGCGCCTGGTTCGACCCGCTGGTCATCGCCCAGACCGGCCGTGCGCTGGGCATCCATTCCGACGCCCAGTACCGGTTCGCGCGCGGCGTCGATCCGGTCTCGGTCACGCCGGGTCTGGAACTGGCGACGCGCCTGATCCTGGACCTGTGCGGCGGCGAGCCGTCGGAAATCGTCTTCGTCGGCGAGCCTCCGGCCAGCCCCGCGCCCTTCGCCTTCGACCCCGCCTATGTGAAGCGCCTCAGCGGCATGGACCTGGCCGACGACCGGATCGGGACCATCCTGGGCCAGCTCGGTTTCCTGGTTCAGGCCGCGCCCGCCGGTCAGGCCGAGGCCTGGCTCGTCACCCCGCCCTCGTGGCGGCGCGACGTCGAAGGCCCGGCCGATCTGGTGGAAGAGGTGGCGCGGATCGAGGGCTTCGACAGCCTGCCCGATACGCCTCTGCCCGAGGTCGCCCGCCCCGCCGGCGGCGTGCTGAGCCCGCGCCAGGCCCGCGTCCGAACCGCGCGTCGCGCCCTGGCGGCCCTCGGTTACGCCGAGGCCGTCACCTGGTCCTTCACCAAACAATCGACCGCAGCCCTGTTCGGTGGCGGGGATGATCGGCTGGTGCTGGAGAATCCCATCGCGGCCGATCTGGACTGCATGCGGCCCTCGGCCCTGCCGAACCTGGTCCAGGCGGCGGCGCGCAACGCCGCGCGCGGTTTCGCAGACGCCGCCCTGTTCGAGATCGGCCCCATCTATCTGGGCGACGGTCCGGCCGATCAGCGCACGGTCATCGCCGCCCTGGTCGCCCCGCACGCCGCCCGTCACTGGGCCGGCGCCGGTGAGGACGGTCTGTTCGCGCTCAAGGGCGACCTGACCACTTTGCTGGAAGAGATCGGCGCCCCGGTCGCCTCGATGCATTTGGCCCAGGGCCAGAACCGCGACTGGTGGCACCCCGGCCGTTCGGCCCGGCTGCAACTCGGCCCCAAGAATGTGATGGTCGAGTTCGGCGAACTGCATCCGCGCGTGTTGAAGGCGCTGGACGCTGACGGTCCGATCTTGGCCTTCGAAATCGTGCTGGACAATGTGCCGGAGCCACGCGGCAAAAGCGGCAAGGCGCGCGGGTCGGCGGACCTGTCGGCCCTCATGCCCCTGACGCGCGACTTCGCCTTCGTGGTCGAAGACGCGAAGCCGGTGGGCGATCTGGTCCGGGCCGCGACGGGCGCCGACAAGGCCCTGATCGCCGACGTGCGCGTCTTCGACGTCTATCGCGGCAAGGGCGTGGACGAGGGCTTCAAGTCCGTGGCCCTGGAGGTCGTGATCCAGCCGCGCGAGGCCACTCTGACCGAAGCCGACATCGAGGCCCTGACCGCCAAGGTCGTCGGAGCGGTCGAAAAGCAGGGCGGCAGGCTGCGGGCTTGAGGGGGCGCAGCGCCGTCTTTCGGGCGGCGCGGGGGACATAGGCGATGACGAGGGAACCTCAGGCGGCCCAACCGGATCGCGGCCATCTGCTGCGAGTCCTGGGCGTGACGTTCGGCGTCGCCGTCGTGGTCGGCGGCGTCATCGGTCAGGGCATATTGCGCACGCCGGGCGTGGTCGCCGAGGGGGTTCAGAACCCCACGATCATCATCGCCCTGTGGTGCGTGGCCGGTCTGGTCGCCTGGATCGACGCCATGTCGACGGTTGAGCTAGCCGCCTCGATCCGCAAGACGGGCGGCCCCTATATCTTCGCCCGTCGCGCCTTCGGGTCTTTGACCGGCCTCGCCGTCGGCGTCTGCGACTGGCTGGGCAATATGGGCGGCATCGCCTTCATCGCCGTGGTCTTCGGCGAATATCTGCATCGGTTGGGTGTCGCGACCAGCGTGCCCATCGGCGTCCTCGCCCTGTTGATCGTGGTCGTGGTGGGCAGCGTGCAATGGCTGGGGACCAAGGTCGGCGGTCGGTCGCAGGAGATCGGCAGCGCGGTCAAGGCGGCCCTGTTCACCGTGCTGATCATCGGCCTGTTCCTGGCGCCGCGTGGCGCGCCCGTCGCGACCGAGATCGCGCCGGCGACGGCGGCGGCCCTGACCTTCGGCGGCATCGTCATGGCCTTGAGGGCTATTTCCGGCACCTACTACGGCTGGAACAGCGCCTCCTATTTCTGCGAAGAGGTCTTCGATCCGGGCCGGACCATCGCGCGGGCGACCTTCTCGGGCATCGCCGTGGTCACGGTGATCTATGTGCTGGCCAACCTGGCCTATCTGAACGTCCTGACGCCGGCCGAGATGGCCGGGTCGAACCTCGTCGCGGCGGATGCGGCCGGTCGGGTGTTCGGCGATGTCGCGGGCCCCATCGTCACGGCCATTTCGCTGGTGTCGCTGGTGACGATCATCAATGCGATGGTCATGGTGTTCCCGCGCGTCCTGTTCGCCATGGCGCGCGAGTATCAGATCTCGGCCCTGACCCGTGTCGCCGCCAACGGCACTCCGCGTCTGGCCCTGATCGCGACCGTGCTGGCCGGCGGGCTGCTGGCCACCATCGGGGTCTATGAGACTTTGCTGACCTTCTCGACGTCGCTGCTGGCGCTGATGAGCGTTCTGGTGAATGCGGCCGTCATCGTCCTGAGGGTGCGCGAGCCAAATCTGGAACGTCCTTGGAAAATGCCGCTCTATCCCCTGCCGGCGATCATCGCCCTGACGATCAATACGACCCTGTTCGTGATCTTCGTGGTCGAGGATCCTTTAACGGCTGGAAAGGCCTTCGGAATGCTGGCGGTCCTGATCGGCCTTGCCTGGCTGCTGGTCCGGCGAAAGCGCGCTGCGGCCTGATCGGCGCGCCCGGTAAGACCCCGTTAACCTTGAAGCCGCAAGGCTGCCGCAAAGGTCGGGGACGGTGAGGCCAAGACCGGCGCGCCAGCCGGCCGTCCTCTCGTCGCCTTTCGGAGCGCCCTCCATGCATCGCCGCCAACTGATCCTTTCGGGCCTCGCCACCGCCGCCGGCGCCTCGTCGCTGGGCGCCTGCGCCTCGGCGCCGCCGCGCGATCCCAACTATCCGATCCGCTCGGACCAAACGGCCCAGGCCTACAGCTTCGATGAACTGGTTTCGGCCGGCTCGCGCGAGCTGGGCATCGCGGCTGAGGTCGTGGGCGGCGCGATCGAGCGCGTCTTCGCCGACCAGGGCGACCGCCCGACCGCCTATATCGCGGGCGAGGAAGGCTCCGGCGCCGTCGTTGTCGGCGCCCGCTACGGCCGCGGCGCCCTGCACATGAAGGACTTGTCGGCCTCTCAGGAAGTGTTCTGGCAGGGCGCGTCGGTGGGTTGGGACTGGGGCGGCAACGCCAGCCGCGTCTTCACCCTGGTCTATGGCCTGTACCACCCCGACATGATCTATCGCCGCTATCCCGGCATCGAGGGCTCGGCCTATCTGGTCGCAGGCCTGGGCGTGAACTATCAGCGCGCCGACGGCATCGTCCTGGCTCCCATCCGCACCGGCGTCGGCCTGCGCCTGGGCGCCAACGTCGGCACCATGAGCTATAGCCGCCAGCGCAATCTGCTGCCCTTCTAAGCGCGCTAGGCTCGCGACGCGGTCGCTCGCGGCTAGGGCGCGGGACTGCGCCCTAGCTCACCAATCGCAGCGGCGGCGCGTCCATCAGCGTCGCCAGCCCCTCGCGCCAGCTGGGATAGGCGGGCCGCCAGCCGAGCTCGGCCTTGGCCAGGGCGTTCGAGACGCGCTTGGAATCCAGATAGAAGCGACGCATCGCCTCGCTGACGCTGTCGTCGGTCCAGTCCACCTCTGGCGGGCGGGGCAGGCCCATCCGATCCGCCGCCCATTCCATCACCACATCGGCGGGCGACGGTTCGTCGTCGGTCAGATTGTAGGCGGCGCCCGGTCGCGGCTGCGCCATCGAAGCGAACAGGCCCGAGACGATGTCATCCACATGGATGCGGTTGAAGACCTGGCCGGGCTTTCTGACCAGCTTCGCCGTGCCTTCCTTCAGCCGCTCGACCACGCTGCGCCCCGGTCCGTAGAAACCGGGCAGACGGAAGATCTGGACCGTCAGCCCCATCCCCTGCGCCCCGTCCAGCCAATCGCGTTCGGCCCGGACGCGGCGTGCGCCCTCCAGATTGGCGGCGTTCAGCGGCCCGTCCTCGAACACCCATCCGCCGGCCCGGTCGCCATAGACGGAGGTGGACGAGACATAACCGATCCAGTCGGGCCAGGCGTCGCCCGCAAGGGGCCCCAGGGCCCGCAGACCGGGACAGCCTTGGGCGTCCGGCGCGGCGGTGATCAGCACGGCCGTCGCCGCCTCCAGCGACGTCTTCAAGGCAGCCGCATCGCTGGGGTCGATGGCCATGATCCCGTCGGCCGCCAGGGCGCGGCGCCGCTCGGGATCGCGCGATGTGGCGGTCGCCCGTCCGCCGCGGCGTATGGCCTCCAGCGCCGCCGCCCGCCCCAGATAGCCGCCGCCGAAGACCAGCAGATCGAGGGGAGGGGAGGCGATAGGCATTACGAAACTCAGGCCGTCAGAACTTGGGAAGGTGGCGCGTCAACTGCCGGTCGCGCCTCATTTTCCAGCGCCTCCGCCCGGCGTTGGTTCCAGGCGGATACACACGGCACCCGACCCAGATCGGCCCGGTCGGCATAGCGGCGGGCGATGTCCGTGACCTCGTCCATCAGACCCTGCGCCAGGGTGATCGGCTTCAGGCCCAGATCGCGGAACTGGTCGTTGGCGACGACCAGATCGTTCTCGTCGGCCTCCTGACGCGGATTGGCGACATTGTGGATTGCGGCGCCGGTCTTGTCGGCGATCATGGCCGCCAGATCGCGCACGCGGCGGCTCTCGGTCATCTGGTTCAGGATTTTGACCCGGTCGCCGCGTTTGGGCGGGTTCTTTAGCGCCAGTTCGACGCAGCGCACCGTGTCCTGAATATGGATGAAGGCCCGCGTCTGGCCGCCCGATCCATGCACCGTCAGCGGATAACCGACCGCCGCCTGCATCAAAAAGCGGTTCAGCACCGTGCCGTAATCGCCATCATAGTCGAAGCGGTTGATCAGTCGTTCGTCCTGTTTGGTCTGCTCGGTCTGGGTGCCCCAGACGATGCCCTGGTGCAGGTCGGTGATGCGCAGGTTGTCGTTGCGGGCATAGAACTGGAACAGCAGGGCGTCCTGCGTCTTGGTCATGTGATAGATGCTGCCCGGATTGGGCGGGAACAGGATTTCCTGCTCGGCGGGGCCGTTGTCGGTATCCACCGTCACCTTCAGATAACCCTCGGGGATGCGCAAACCCGCCGTGCCGTAGCCATAAACCCCCATCGTCCCCAGGTGCGCCAGATGGACGTCCAGGCCGCTTTCGACGATGGCGGCCAGCAGGTGGTTGGTGGCGTTGATGTTGTTGTCGACGGTGTACAGCTTGTGCCGCGCCGACTTCATCGAATAGGGGGCGGCCCGCTGCTCGGCGAAATGCACCACGCTGTCGGGGGCGAAGTCGCGGATCAGGGCGACAAGACGGTCGAATTCCTTGCCCACCGTCATGTTGACGAAGCCGATGTCGCGGCCGGAGACTTCTTTCCACGCCTTGATCCGCTCACCCATGGTGCGGATCGGCGTCAGGGACTGGACCTCCAGCTCGTTGTCGATATTCCGGCGGCTCAGGTTGTCGACGATGGTCACGTCCCACCCTTCGGCCGACAGATGCAGGGCCGTGGACCAGCCGCAAAAACCGTCGCCGCCCAGAACCAGCACGCGCATGGGATAGCCTCGTCGTCGTCTCAAAGGTCATGCCTAGCCCAGCCGGCGGGCTTGGCAAAGCGGCGCTGTGCAGGGTTCGGTGCGACGCATTGACGAATATCGCTTGGAAAGGCCGCCCACTCGGGTTAAGTCTCTGCCGTCTCCCACTCAATCGCAGCTTTACGGGCGCATACCCGGCTGTTCGCGGCTTGAGCCGGCCATGACGGTCGGTCCCGAAAGGACCGGCGCACCATGCGGGCGACAAGGCATTCCGACAGTTCGACAATCGGGGATCGGCCCCGAGCGAGACGGAACCACGAAACGGACGGAACCGGCCTTCAGGCTTTGGTCCGCCCCTGCACACGGTAGCGCGAATGAGAGATTTCAAGGGCATGAAGCGTCAGCGCGGACGCAATCGGAACAAGGCGGGCGCCAACAACGCCAACAACGCCAATCCGAATCGTTCGTGGGATTCGCAAGGACCCGAGAACATCAAGGTCCGGGGCAACGCCCAGACGGTGTATGAGCGCTATCAGCAGCTGGCCCGCGATGCGGCCTCCAGCGGCGACCGAGTGCTGGCCGAAAACTATCAGCAGCACGCCGAACACTATTACCGCGTCCTGCGCGCGCTCCAGCCGCAGCGGTCCTTCTCGGACATCGCCGCGCGCGAACAGTCCAACCAGGGCTTCGACATCGACTTCGAGGACGAATCCGGCGCCCAGGCCGCCGCCTTCGTCGCCGCCCAGCAGGCCGCCGACCGTCAGGCCGCGGAGGCTGCAGAGCGCGCCGAGCAGAACCAGAACCGCGATCAGAACCGCGACCGCGACTACAATCGCGACCGCGACCGGGACCGTGACAACCGCGATCGGGACAACCGCGACCGCGACCGCGATCAAAACCGTGACCGTGACCAGAACCGCGACGGCCAGCAGCCGCGCGAACCCCGCGAGCCGCGCGAGGGCGACGAGGTCCGCGCCGAGGGCGAGGGCGGCGGTCGTCGCGAAAGCCGTCGCGAACGCTGGGAGCGTCGCCGCGAGGAACGCAATCGCCGCTTCGACAATCAGGACGGCGCCCAAGAGGGCGCTGAGGGCGCCGCCCCTTCCTACGCCGAAGCCGTCAGCGAAGCGCCCGTCGTCGAGACGCCGGTCAATGCGCCTGCCACTGACGCCCCGAGCGTCGAGGCGCCCGCTGCCGACGAACGGCCAGCACGCCGACCGCGCCGCACCGCCGCCGCTGTTGCGGCGGACGAGGGCGACGCCCCGACCGCCCTGCCGGGCTTTTTGACCCGCGCGCCGGCGTCGTCGACCCCGGCCGAGCAAGCCGAAGGCGAGGCGGCCCCGCGTCGCCGTGCGCCGCGTCGCAAGCCCGAAGCCGCCGCAGCCAGCGAAGACTGATAACAACCCAAGCGGGCGCATTTACCTGAATGCAACTCTGACGCGTCAATATGGCGCGTCGGAGGGGCGTCATGGATTTCGTCTTGCTTGTCTTGTCCCTGGCGCTGGCGGGAGCCTGCGCCGGGATCTGGCTCTGGCTTCAGGCGCACGGGGTCGCCGAGCGCCTGCGTCGTGAGAACGCCCGGCTCGAAGCCCGCATCGCCCACCAGACCCAAGGCCTGCGCCGCGCCCTGACGACGGCCGAAGGCGAGGTCAACCGCCTGACCGCCGAGCTTCGGACGCGGGACGAGATCATGCAGGCCCTCGGGCGCGAACTGCGTAGTCCCCTGACCACGATCATGGGCTTCACCCAGTTGCTGCGCGCCGACGACCCGGCCAATCCCCTGACCGCGCGCCAGGCACAGTCCGTACGTCAGATCGAGGCCGCGGCCGGTGTCTTGCTGGCCCTGATTGAGGAAACCGAAGCCTTCATGACCGGCGGTGACGGCGGCGGTTCGCCTTCGCTGCACCGCGTCGATCTGCGTCTGGCGCTGCGCCAGGTCTGCGATGGGCTGGAGGCGCAGGCGCGGGAGGCGGGGGTGACGCTGGCCTGTCCGCCGCCCGCCCACGGCCTGTCCGTCATGGCCGATCCGGGCCAGATCCGCCGCATCCTGCGCCGCTTGGTCGAGAACGCCCTGCGCCATTCGCCCGGCGGAGGCACGGTGCGCATGGAGATGTCGCGCGCCGAGGGCCGGATCATCATCGCCATCCATGACGCCGGCATGATCCCCGTCGGTGCGGGCGACGACCGACCTTTCCGCCCGTTGGATGGTCGCGACGCCAGAGGCGGCACCGCCCTCGGCGTCGCCTCGGTCCAGCGGCTGACCGAGCGGATGGGCGGCGCCCTGACCATGGCGCGCGACCCCGGTGCGGGCACGATCTTTTCGCTGAGTTTGCCGGCAGCCCACGCGCCGGGTCAGGCGTCATCGTGTCAGGCGGTGGTGCTCTATATCGAGGACAATCCCGCCAACATCGCCCTGATGCGCCAGGCGGCGAGCGGCCTGGGCCTGACCCTGCACGCCGCGACGACGGGACCGGAGGGGTTGGATTTGGCGCGTGCGCTCAGACCCGACGTCATCCTGCTCGACATCGGCCTGCCGGACATGGACGGCTATGAGGTCAAGGCGCGACTGGACGTCGACCCCCTGACGCGCCATGTGCCGGTCCTGGCGCTGACGGCGGCCGTATCGGCGCCGGACCGGGCGCGCGGCCGCGCCGCCGGCTTCGACGCTTGGCTGGCCAAGCCGCTGGATCTGGCGGCCCTGGCGGCGGCGCTGAATACGGCGCTGGGCGGCCCGGAGGTTGACGCCGACGGTCGCGAGAGGGCCTAAGAGGCTTAAGTTCGCCTGGTCGCCCCAAGGGAAGCGTCGATGTCCCCGTTCGTCTCGTTCCGCTCGCTCATGCGTCGTCTGGCGCCGCTGGCCGTCCTGTGCGCCGTCGCCGCCTGCGCTTCGACCCCGCCGCCGCCACCCCCACCGCCGTCCGGCGCATCGGGCGCGCTGATGGACTGGCGCGGCGTCATCACCTCGGCCGACCGGGATCGCTATCGCCGCGTCGACGCCGCATGGACATTGGCCCTGCAACAGGCCAAGCGTCAGCGCGGCTCCGGCGACCTGAACAGCCTGGGCGATCTGATCGACCCCAAGGCCGATCGTCCCGGCGTCTCGCCGCCGCCCGGCGACTATCGCTGCCGCACCGTCAAACTGGGCACCCAGGGGGGCGAGGACGGGTTGGGCTATGTCGTCTATGGCTGGTTCGCCTGCCGTATAGAACAGACGCCGAAAGGCCTGAAGTTCTCCAAGCTGACCGGCTCGCAGCGCCCCTCCGGCCTGCTCTTTCCCGAAGACGACCGCCATATGGTTATGCTCGGCTCGCTGGCCCTGGCGCAGGAGCCCGCCGCCAACACCTATGGCCGCAACCCCGACCGCGATCTGGTGGCCATCCTGCAACGCATCGGCGAGGCGCGCTGGCGGCTGGTGCTGCCGTGGCCCAACACCGAATCCAATCTGGACCTGATCGAGCTGGTCCCGGCGCCGCGCGGCTAAGGTTCGGCTGAACCTCGGGCGCCCTGTCACGTTCGGTCAGGGCAACCGATGGAGACGCTGATGCGCCGCACCCCTCTGGCCGTTCTGGCCCTGATGACCACGACAGCCCTGGCGGCCTGTGGCGACAACAGTCCCGCCGCGCCGACCGAGGCCTCGCCCGCCGTCACCACCCCCGCGCCAGGCGTGCCGGCCCAGGCCGCACCTGAGGCGACGGCGACGCCGCAGTCTGCAGCCGCTTCCGACGACGGGATGCAGGGCGGAACCGACTCCTGGCGTCAGGTCGCCAAAGCCGCCGACGCCAGCTTGCTTGGCCGGCTGGACCAGGCTTGGCGTATGGCCCGCGCCGAGGCCGAGGATGGCGGCTTCTCGCGTCAGGTGGAGGCTCTGGGGCCGCTCGCCGACCCAAACGCCGCCCAGACGGGCCGCATCCAACCCGGCCCCGGAACCTATCGCTGCCGCACCATCAAGATGGGCCGCCGTGTCGAGGGTCAGGGACTGGCCTACGTCGAATATCCTTGGTTCGCCTGTTCGGTCGAGCTGACGCCGGGCGGCGATCTGGTCCTGACCAAGACGACGGGATCGCAGCGCACGCGCGGCTTGATCTATCCCGACACCGACCGCCGCGCCGTCTATGTCGGCGCCCAAGCTTGGGGCGCCGACGAGAAGACCTTCCCCGCCTATGGCGACAAGGCAGAACGCGATCAGGTCGGTGTCATCGAACGCATAGGCCAGAACCGCTGGCGCCTGGTCCTGCCGTGGCCCAAGCAGGAAGCCAAGCTGGAGCTGCTGGAGATCACCGGCTAGCGCGCGCCGGTCGAGCGGGCGATCGTGGCGCGCATCCCCTCGGCGTGAAGCGCGCCTGACGGGGCGATCTTGGTGTTCGGCGTTTCGCTGGGCCCCAGATCGGCGGTGCGATCGTCCGGCCCGGTCCAGGTCGGGCTTTCGGCCTTGCGACGGACGGCCTCGCGCAGATTGTTGGTCGCCGTCGCGGATGCCCCGCCGGATTTAGAGCCGGATTTGCGCCGGTCCATCTCATTGGCGACGCGGGCGATGGCCTCGGTCAGCAGCGCCTTCTTTTCACGCGCGCCCGTATCCGGGCCGCTCTCTCCCGCACGAACGCGTCCTCGGATCTGACGCTGCACCCGGTCACGCCGCCCGCGCAGCCGCCCGATCAGGTCGCGCAGCTCCGCCGGCGAACGCTCGGCCAGCGCCTTCGTCTGTTCGACCATATCCGCCTCGTCGCGATCCAGCGCGCGCGGGTTTGGGGTCTTGGACATGACGGTCTCCCTTTCCATTGATGGGAAGACAGCGTCAGGACGCCAGGGCCGTTCCGGTTTGCGACCCTGGGTCACAGGGTCGTCCGAGGTCACACGCGCGTCAGTCTCAGGTCCTGATAGTCGTAGCTGAAGTCGATGTCGGGGCTGACCCCCTTCACCGTCGCCGTCGCCGGTTTGGCCGTCAGGATCGAGAAGGTGACGAAGGCGTCCTCCTCGCGCTTGTCCGGGAAACGGGTGCGGAAGGTCTCGCCGTCATACGGCTCCAACCAGCCTTGCAGGGCGGGCGTGTGGGTGAAGCTCAGCCACAGGCCGCTCTTGCGGTTGCGGCCGCGTCCCTCGGTCTTGGGCGCAATGACGATGTCGCCGTACCACGGATCGCGCCAGGTCCCCGCGTAGGATTCCAGCGGCATGGACGGGGGCGCGCCGGCCGCCTGTTTGGCGTCGATTTCGGCTGCGGCGGCGATGGATTTCGCATTGCCCTCGGCCTCCAGCTTCTTGGAGTCTGCGATCCAGTCGACGTCGACCTTGCCCATGCAGATGTCGGTGATGCCGGACCGCAAGGCGCGCAGCAGGAAGCTCTCCTCGGCATTGGAGAAGACGCTGAAGCCGGTCTTGCGGCCAGGGATCAGCACGGTGGCGGAAATCCCGCCGGGCGAGCCGCCGCCGTGGCTGGCGATCCGCTCGCCGCGATAGTCCTGAACCTGCAGCCCCATCGCATAGGTCGAGGCGATGGATCGGTTGGGCAGTTCCGCCGTCGGGCCGGCCGACGAACCGACGATGATGTTGGGGCGATACATCTCGCGCGCCGCATCTTCGGAATAGAGCCGCGTCCCGTCCGCCAGCTTGCCGTCGTTCAGCCGCACGGCGATCCATTTGGCCCAATCGGTCGGGGTGGTGCAGATGCCCCCCGCCGCTGCAGCGGAGTCCCAGTTCCACACCTCGACGATGGACTTGGCGATCGGCGTCATCGCCCCCTGATAGCGCAGCGGCGGCCCAACCCGGCCGTGGGGCAGGGCGGACTTGGACGCATCCGCCAGACGCGCCAGCGGCACGGTCTCGGTCATCCCAACCTTGTCCAGGATACGCGTCTGAATGAAGGCCTCCCAGCTCAGGCCCGACACGGCCTCCAGCACCGCGCCCGCGACCACGAACATCAGGTTGCAGTAGTGATAGCGCGAGCGGAACCCGTCCTCGATCGGCACGAAGGCGGCCTGGGCCAGCACTTCCGCTCGGGTCCGGTCCGAGTTGGGCCAGAACAGGAGGTCGCCGGCGCCCAGGCCGAACCCGGCCCGGTGGCTCAGCGTATCGCGCACCGTGACGTGTTCGCCGATGTAGGGATCGGACAGGGTGAAGCCGGGCAGATAGGTCCGGACCGGTTCGTCCCACTTCACCTTGCCCTCGTCGACCAGGATGGCCAGGGCGGCGGCGGTGACGTTCTTGGTGTTGGAGGCGATGGCGAACAGGGTGTGCTCATCGGCCCGCGCCGGCTTGCCCTGAACCTTGACGCCATAACCGCGCGCCAGAACGGTCGCCCCGTCCTTGACCACCGCGACGCCCAACGCCGGCTGATCCGGCCAGGCCGCCATACACTTGGCCACATAGGCGTCAACCGCCGCCGCCAGCGACGCATCATCGTTCGCCGGCGCGCTCTGATCTGTCGTTTGGGCGAACACTGGCCCCGCCGCCAGCGCCGCCGCGCCTCCGGAAGCAAACAGGGTGCGGCGCGACAGACGAAGGGACATGGCGAACTCCAGCGAAGACCGCCGGACGCTAGCGCCCCGCCAGCCCAAGGCCAAGCGCTGCTGACAAAAGGACGATTGACGATAAATATAAGCGCTTATATATAAGCCCTCATGTTGTCTGCATCACCCACCCTTGGAACGCTCTTGCGCCATCTGATCGATCTTCTGGATGGAGAGGTCGAGGCGGCCTATGCGGCCTCTGGCCTGAATTGGCGTCCCCGCTACACGCCGATCCTTCGCATCCTGATGCGCGACGGCGGGCAGTCGATCAAGACCATCGCGCAGCAGATCGGCATCAGCCATTCGGCCGTCAGTCAAACCGTGACCCAGATGGTCAAGGACGAGCTGGTTCTGCTGAAGCCCGGCGCCGACGCGCGAGAGCGGATCGTGATGCTGACCGCCAAGACCGAAGCGATGATACCGCGTCTGCAAGGGCAATGGGCGGCCGTGAACCAGGCGGCCGAGACATTGGACCAAGAGCTGTCGGCGCCCCTCTCCGGCGTGGTCAAGGAGGCCATCGCCGCCCTGACGGATCAACCCTTCGGCCAACGCATTCAGGCCGCTGCAAAGACGCAGTCGGCCGTCTAACCTCAACCCCTCCACCGGAATCTATCATGCAATCTAAGCTGCTCAGCGCCGCTACGATGGCGCTCGCCCTGATGGGCGTCCAAGGCGTCGCACACGCTCAGTCCCGTCCGCCCGTCGCGGCCGCCACCCAGGCTGAATTGTCCGCGACCCAGCGCGCTGCGGTCCTGAGCGCGATCCGACAGGCGGTTCAGTCCTCCTACGTCTTTCCCGACCGGGCGCCGGCGATCCTTGCTCGGTTGGACGCCGCCCAAACGTCCGGCCGCTACGACGTGTCCTCGCCCAACGAACTGGCGGGGCTGATCAGCGGCGACCTGCGCGACGCCAGCCAAGACGGTCACGTCTATCTGGAATATGCGCCCGATCGCTTCGCCGCCGCCTCGGCCGGCGCCGACGCGACCCAAGCCCTCTCAGAGATCGACGCCGCCGCCGCCCGTCGCGACAACCACGGTCTCAGCGCCATGGAAATCCTGCCCGGCAACGTCCGCTATCTGAAAATCGACGCCTTCCATTGGGTCTCGGACGAAACGGGCCGCGCCTACGACGACGCCATGCGGTTCCTGAAGGGCGGCGACGCGGTCATCATCGACCTGCGGGGCAATGGCGGCGGAGCGTCCGAGGCGGTCCAGTATCTGGTCAGCCACTTCCTTCAGGCCGGGACGCTGGAGGTCACCTTCCTGAAGGCCGGGCAAGAGCCGGTGCAGACGCGCGCGCTCGACAATCTGCCCGCCGGGCGACTGAACGGCACGCCCCTGTATGTACTGATCGACCAGGCCTCGGCCTCTGCGGCGGAATCCTTCGCCTATGACGTTCAGCAGTTCAAACTCGGCCGGCTGGTGGGAGCCAAGACGGCGGGCGCCGCCAACAACAATGACTTCTTCCCCATCGCGCCGGGCTTCATGCTCAGCCTGTCGGTTGGCCGACCCGTTCACGCGGTCAGCGGCGGCAACTGGGAGGGCGTCGGCGTGGCGCCGGACACCCCGACTTCCTCCGTCCAGGCGCTGGACGCCGCCCAGGCCGAGGCCCTGCGCGGCTTGCTGTCGACGACGACGTCCGACGCCGCCAAGACGGACTACGCCTGGGCCCTGACTGCGGTCGAGGCGCGCCTGAACCCGCCCGTGACCGACGCCGCCCTGCTGCAATCCGCGCCCGGCGGCTATCGCAACTATGTGGTCACGATGCAGGACGGCGCCCTGGTCGTCGCCCGGCCCGGCCACCCGCTGTGGCCCGCGCCGCGCGAGCTGCAAGCGCTGACCGCCGACGGCCTGTTTGCAGTCGAGGGTCTCGACGTCCTGCGCATAGGCTTTAAGGACGGCGCCCTGCAGCTGTGGTGGAAGGACGAGCCCGCGCCGCGCATCATCCCGAAGACCTGAGGTCTCTACGCCAGTCGCCAGCGTTGCAGCTTTTCCAGCACGTCGGCGACGATCTGGTCGCGGGTGAAGCCGGTGATGTCTTGGGGGCGTTCGCCTTGGCCGGTCTGGGCGGTCAGTCGCCATTCCAGCAGGCGGCGGCCTTCAGGCGTCTCGCGCTGGGTCACGGCGGGACGCGGACGCGAGCGGGCGCCCAGGCGATAGATGAAGGTGCGCTCGCCCTGTTTGACCGTCAGCCAGGCGACGCCGTCGTCACGCACGATCTCGGACTCCGCCGCCTCGGCCTCCATGGCCGCGTGAACCGTCTCCAGCGCGGGCAGGCCGTGGCGCTCGATCTCATCGTCGATGTCGCTGCGGCTGGCCGGGGCCAGGATGCGTTTCAGCTGCTGAGCCAGGGGCGCGCCTTCGGTCTCAAGGCTGCGGCCGGCGACGTCGGCGTTCATCTGGCGCACTAGGCCGATCGATAGCAGGATCATGATCAGCACGAAGGGCAGGGCGGCGGCCAGGGTCGCAGCCTGCAGCGCGCCCAGCCCGCCCGCCAGCAGCAGGGTCGCGGCGATCAGGCCCAGCAACAGGCACCAATAGACCCGCTGCCAGCGCGGCGTGTCGTCGGCCCCTCCGGAGGCGATGGTGTCGATGACCAAGGCGCCGGAATCGGCCGAGGTGACGAAGAAGACCGCCACCAGCAGGATGGCCAGACCCGAGGTGAAGGTCGCGCCCGGCAGTTGTTCCAGAAAGTAGAACAGGGCGGTCGATAGGTCGGCCGAAACGGCGTTGGAAATCGCACCCGCCGCCTGACCCATGTCCAGGCTGATTGCCGTATTGCCGAAGACCGTCATCCACAGGAAGGTGAAGCCGGCCGGCATCAGCAGCACGTTCAGCAGGAACTCCCGCACCGTTCGCCCGCGCGAAATCCGGGCGATGAACATCCCCACGAACGGCGACCAGGCGATCCACCAGGCCCAGTAGAACAGGGTCCAGTCCGCCATCCAGGCGCGCGGCTCATAGGCGTAGAGGGTGAAGGTCCGCTCGACGAAATGGCTGAGGTAGAAGCCGAAGTTCTGGACCAGGGCCTTGAACAGGAAGCCGGTCGGCCCGACCGCCAGCACGAACAGCATCAAAAGCACGGCCAGGATCAGGTTCAGCTCGGACAGCCGGCGCACCCCCTTGCCGACCCCGCTCATGACCGAGGCGGTCGCCGCCGCCATGACCACGACGATCAGCCCGACCTGAACCCAGGCGGTGTTGGGAATGCCCAGCAGATAGGTGAGGCCGCTGTTCATCTGCGACACGCCGAAACCCAGAGACGTGGCGATGCCGAAGGCCGTGCCCCAGATGGCGAAGATATCGACCGCATCGCCGATCGGCCCGTTGACGCGCCTGCCCAGCAAGGGCGACAGCCCCGACCTCAGCGTCAGCGGCAGACCCTTGCGGTGGGCGAAGAAGGCCAGGCTGAGGCCCACCAGCGCATAGATCGCCCAGGCGTGCGCCCCATAGTGGAAGAAGGTGATGCCCATAGCCTGACGCGCAGCGTCGAAGGTGCGGCCGGCGCCCTCGGGCGGATTGATATAGTGCTGGATCGGCTCTGCGACGCCGAAATACATCAGGCCGATCCCCATGCCCGCGGCGAACAGCATGGCCAGCCAGGACAGATACGGAAAGTCCGGCTCGGCGTCGTCAGGCCCCAGCTTCAGCGCGCCCGTGGGGCCGATCGCCAGCACCAGCACCAGCCCCACGAAGGCGGCGACCGAGGCGATATAGAGCCAGCCGAAGGTGTCGATCACCCAGGCCTGAACGCTCTGGAACAGGCGGTCGGATTGTCCCGGCGCCACGATGGCGACGAGGAGCAGCAGCGCGATGATGGCGCTCGCGCCCCAGAACACGCGGGGGTTCATCTTCGTGGTCAGCATCGGGTCAAAGCGTATGGCGAAGCTGACAGTTCCCAGCTTGGCCACAACCGCGCCGTCTCGATGAAGAAGATGTAACTTTGCGATTCAAAGTAACGCCGATAGTCAGCCTTATCGACGGGCGCAAACAGACGCCCGCGCACTCTTTCAGGATCGCCGGGCATGACCTCTTCCAAACTCGTTCTCATGCTGGGTGCGGCTGCCGTCGCCCTGCCCGGCGCCGCTCTGGCCCAGACTCAGACGCCGTCTCAGACCCCGCCGACGTCGACGACGAGCCAGCCGGCCGCCCAGACCCCGGCGACGACGGCGCAGACGCCCCCGCCGCGCACTCAGACGACCGAACCGGCCCAGCAACAGCAGCCCGCCAGCGTCGGCGACGTGGTCGTCAACGCCCGCGCCAATGACGTGCGCACCTCGATCGACTCGGTCAGCTACAGCCTGGCCAATGACCTTCAGGCGACGACGGGCAGTCTGGCCGACGCGCTCCGCAACGTGCCGTCGGTGGACGTGGACCCTGAGGGCAACGTGTCGCTGCGCGGCGACGCCAATGTCACCATTCTGGTCGACGGCCGCCCGTCCGGCATTCTGACCGGCCCCGGTCGCGGCCAGGCCCTGATCCAGCTGCCGGCCAGCCAGTACGCCCGCATCGAGGTCATGACCAATCCGTCCGCCGCCTACAGCCCCGAGGGTTCGGGCGGGGTCATCAACCTGATCACCAAGCCCACGGCGCCCAAGCCGGGCACCCAGACGACCGGCTCGCTGCGCGTCAACGTCGGCGACAACGGCCGCTGGAACGCGGGCCTCAGCGGCTCGTACCAGAAGGATCGCCTGACCCTGTCCGGCGACGCCAGCTATCGCTCCGATCCGACCGAACTGACCTTCAACCGCGTCCGTGAACAGCTGGACCCGGTCACCGGCGCGGTGGTTTCCACCACGACCGTCGAACAGCCGGTGGAGTCCGAGCAGAACGGCGCCTTCGCGCGCTTCACCGCCGAATACAAGCTGGACGACAAGACCCAGCTGACTGGCGAACTGCGCGGCGTGGCCTTCGACGGCACGGGGTCGGGCGACGGCCTGTATGAAACCCGCAACGCCGCCGGCGCGGTGACCAGCGCCTATCGCCGGGTCGGCGATTCCGACTTCACCTTCAACAATTGGGGCGCCACGGCGCGCGTGCTGCGCCGCTTCGACGGCGACGGCCATGAGTGGTCCAACGAACTGCGCTACGATTCCAACGCCAACGACACCACCAGCCAGACCCTGACCACCTTCCTGACCCCAGCGGGCGCGGCTCTATACGAGCGGACCAGGACCGCGGTCGATCAGGTGACCTGGGGCTTCACCAGCGCCTATACCCGCCCGATGTCCGACGGCGGCAAGCTGCGCTTGGGCTATGAGCTGAACGCCCAGCGTCCCGAGCAGGACGCCGAGTTCCTGCGCGGTCCCTCGCAGGCGGCCTTGGCGCCGGTTCCGGCCCTGAACAACCGCTTCGAAGCCACCCAGACGGTGCATGCCCTATACACCACCTATGAGCGGCCGCTGGGCGAGAAGCTGTCGGCCCAACTGGGTCTGCGGCTTGAGCAGGCGGACATCGAGATCAAGGATCTGACCGGCGGCGCCTCGGCGTCTCAGGACTATTTCCGCGCCTATCCGACCGCCCACCTCCAGTATCAGCTGACGCCCGAACAGACCTTGCGCGCCAGCTATTCGCGCCGCATCCAGCGGCCCCAGCCCAGCC
This sequence comes from Brevundimonas vesicularis, assembly GCF_027886425.1. Taxonomy (NCBI): domain Bacteria; kingdom Pseudomonadati; phylum Pseudomonadota; class Alphaproteobacteria; order Caulobacterales; family Caulobacteraceae; genus Brevundimonas; species Brevundimonas vesicularis. Next base: position 883,780 of record NZ_CP115671.1, read on the forward strand.
AGCTGAATCCCTTCGTCGTCTATCAGGACCCGCTGAACGTCCGCTCGGGCAATCCAGATCTGGAGCCGCAGGAAACCGACAGCTTCGAGGCCATGTGGCAGATGCGAAAGGGCCAGAGCTTCTATCAGGCCACCGCCTATCTGCGGAACACCGACAAGGCCTTCACCGACGTGGCGTCCGACATCGGCGGCGGCGTCTTCCTGACCCGTCCGGAAAACCTGGGCTCGCGTCGCGACCTGGGCGTGGAGGCGACGGCGAACGGGCGACTGCATCCGACCCTGCGCTATAGCGCCAGCGTCAACGTCTTCCGTCAGGAGATCGACTCGGGCGCCGTCGTCGGCGGCGGCGACCGCGAGGCCACATTGGCCAGCGGCCGTCTCAGCCTGAACTGGCAGCCGACGGCCAAGGACTTCGTCCAGGTCTCCAGCTTCTGGCAGGGCGACAGCCTGTTGGCGCAGGGCCGGCGCGAGGCCGGCGGCATGGTCAATCTGGGCTATCGCAGGAAGCTGAACGAGCAGCTGTCGTTCAACTTCACCGCGCGGGATATCTTCAACACCTTCAACACCACGACCATCTACGAGACGCCGCAGTTCCGCGAACGCTCGGAGCAGGACATCAAGCTGCGGGCCTTCTACATCGGCCTGACCTGGAACTTCGGCGGTCCGCGCCGCCAGCCGGAACAGTTCGACTTCTCGACCGGCCCGACCGGGGGCTGACGGCCTGACGGGGGACGTGGGCTCACGCCCGCGTCTCCCAGGCCAGCCAGGCGGCGACCACGATCAGGCCGCCGGCCATCACCGCGCGCAGGGCGCGACCCTGCATCCGGGGCGCCAGCCGCGCCGCGCCCGCGCCAGCGATCACGATCAGGCTGTGCACCAGGACGGCGACCGCCAGATGCAGGCTCCCCAGCGTCAGGGCTTGGCTCAGCGGCGCGCCGTGGTCCGGTCGCATGAAGGTCGGCAGCAGGGCGACGTAGAAGACCGCGGCCTTGGGGTTCAGCAGATTGCCCATCAGGCCGCGCACGAACAGGCCGCGCAGCGAGCGGCCGTCCGGCGTCGGCGCCGCCTCGATCGTCGGCGCGCGCCAGGCCTCCCACCCCAGCCACAGCAGAAACAACACGCCCGCCCAACGCAGGCCCTGATACAGCGGCGGCCAGACGGAAAAGACCTCCGTCAGCCCATAGGCGGCCGCCAGCATCCACACCGCCAGCCCCAGGGTCACGCCCGCCACAGCCGCGAAACCGGCCAGCCGTCCCCGCGCCAGGGCGACCAGCGCCAGCCAGCCCATGTTCGGTCCCGGCGTCAGCTCGATCAGCGCCACGGCGATCAGAAAAGGGCCGACGATGGCCGGATCGACGGGCCAGGCGGAATGGGCGATCACGAGGCGCTCCTGTTCGCCAGAGCCTAGGCGCGCGGCGGCGAAACGGACAGCCCCGAAAGACGCCCAGCGGACCCCTTGTGTGACCCGATCGTCACACCCACCTCGATCTCAACGGCGCGCTGCTCAGCAGAGGGTGTGCTGAAATCCATCCGCCTCCCGAGGGGACTGAAACCATGAATCTCGAACTCTATTCCGACCGCGCCAAACAGGCCGTCCAGTCGGCCCAGTCGCTGGCCCTGGCCCGCCGGCACCAGCAGTTCGCGCCTGAGCATCTGCTCAAGGTGCTGCTGGAGGAACGCGACGGCCTGGCCCGCAACCTGATCACGGCCGCCGGGGGCGACGCCCGCCGCGCCGAGGCCGATGTCGAAACCGCGCTGAAGAAGCGCGCCCAGGTCACCGGCGGCTCGGGTCAGCTCTATCTGGATGGCGACACCGCGCGCGTCTTCGCCGCCGCCGAGGAGGCCTCCAAGACCGCCGGCGACGCCTTCGTCACGACCGAACGCCTGCTGGCCGCCCTCGCCAAGGAGGGCGGGGTCGCCGCCGAGGTGCTGAAATCCTCCGGCGCCACGGCCGACAAGCTGGAGGCCGCCATCGCTGAGGTGCGCAAGGGCAAGACCGCCGACAGCGCCGGCGCCGAAGACGGCTATGACGCGCTGAAACGCTACGCCCGCGACCTGACCCTGGCCGCCCGCGACGGCAAGATCGACCCGGTCATCGGCCGTGACGAAGAGATCCGCCGCACCATTCAGGTCCTGGCCCGCCGCACCAAGAACAACCCCGTCCTGATCGGCGAGCCCGGCGTCGGCAAGACCGCCATCGTCGAGGGCCTGGCCCTGCGCATCGTCAACGGCGACGTGCCCGAATCCCTGCGCGACAAGACCGTCATGGCGCTGGACATGGGCAGTTTGATCGCCGGCGCCAAATACCGCGGCGAGTTCGAGGAACGGCTGAAATCCGTCCTGTCCGAGGTCTCGGCGGCCGAGGGCGGCATCATCCTGTTCATCGACGAAATGCACACCCTGGTCGGCGCCGGAAAGGGCGACGGCGCCATGGACGCGTCCAACCTGCTGAAGCCGGCGCTTGCGCGCGGCGAGCTGCACTGCGTCGGCGCCACGACCCTGGATGAATACCGCAAGCACGTCGAAAAGGACGCCGCGCTCGCCCGCCGCTTCCAGCCGGTCTTCGTCGCTGAACCAACGGTGGAGGACACCGTCTCCATCCTGCGCGGCCTGAAGGAGAAGTACGAGGTCCACCACGGCGTGCGCATTTCCGACAGCGCGATTGTCGCCGCCGCCACCCTGTCGAACCGCTACATCACCGACCGCTTCCTGCCGGACAAGGCCATCGACCTGATCGACGAGGCGGCCAGCCGCGTGCGCATGGCCGTGGACTCCAAGCCCGAGGCCCTGGACGAGATCGACCGCCGCCTGGTCCAGCTCAAGATCGAACGCGAGGCCCTGAAGAAGGAAACCGACCAGGCCTCCCAACACCGTCTGGAAAAGCTGGAAGACGAGATCGCCGATCTGGAAGGCCAGTCCGACGACCTGACCACCCAGTGGAAGGCCGAAAAGGACAAGGTCGGCCAGGGCGCCCAACTGCGCGAAACACTGGACCGCCTGCGCCTGGAACTCGCCAACGCCCAGCGCGCCGGCGATCTGGGCCGGGCGTCAGAGATCGCCTACGGCCAGATCCCCCAGATCGAAAAGCAGCTCGAAGAAGCCGAGGCTGAGGAAACCCGCGGAAAGGGCCCCCTGACGCCCGAGGTCGTCGACGCCGAACAGATCGCCGCCGTCGTCAGCCGCTGGACCGGCGTCCCCGTCGACAAGATGCTGGAGGGCGAACGCGAAAAACTGCTCCAGATGGAGACCGCGCTCGGCGGCCGTGTCGTGGGTCAGGACGAGGCGCTGGCCGCCGTCTCCGACGCGGTGCGCCGCGCCCGCGCCGGCCTGAACGACCCCAACCGTCCGCTGGGCAGCTTCCTGTTCCTGGGCCCGACCGGCGTAGGCAAGACCGAACTGACCAAGGCCCTGGCCGAGTTCCTGTTCGACGACGAGGCGGCCATCACCCGGCTGGATATGTCGGAATATATGGAGAAACACTCGGTCAGCCGCCTGATCGGCGCCCCTCCCGGCTATGTCGGCTATGACGAGGGCGGCGCCCTGACCGAAGCCGTGCGCCGCCGCCCCTATCAGGTCGTCCTGTTCGACGAGGTCGAAAAGGCCCACCCCGACGTCTTCAACGTGCTGCTGCAGGTGCTCGACGACGGCCGCCTGACCGACGGCCAGGGCCGCACCATCGATTTCAGGAACACCCTGATCATCATGACCTCCAACCTGGGCAGCCAGTATCTGGCCGATCAGGGCGAGGGCGATGATGTGGAGGCCGTGCGCCCCTTCGTCATGGACGCCGTGCGCGCCCACTTCCGGCCCGAGTTCCTGAACCGGATCGACGAGATCATCCTGTTCCACCGCCTGGGCCGCGACCAGATGGGCGGCATCGTCCGCATCCAGCTGTCACGCTTCGAGAAGCTGCTCGCCGACCGCCGCCTGACCCTGGACCTGGACGACAGCGCCCTGGCCTGGCTCGCCGACCGCGGCTACGACCCCGCCTATGGCGCACGACCCCTGAAACGCGTCATCCAGAAGGACCTGGTCGACCCGATCGCACGCAAACTCCTGGCCGGCGAGATCGAGGACGGCGGGGTGATCGCCGTCACCGCCGGCGAGGGCGGATTGGAGATCGGGAAGATGCGGGTGCACTAAGCAATAGGCACAACCTGGGGTAGTTATGAAATCGAATCTTGACCGTTATCGCAAGGACCTTGAACTGCTCATATTGCAGGGCAACCTGCTCACGTACGCTATGCAAAGAAGCTTAATGGGCGAGGCGAAATTCGACGGACAGATAACTAAACAGATTGGGAAGGAGGAGGGCGAGAAGTTTTTAACTTCTCTTCCGCCTTTTAACTCAACATACGAGTCATGGTATTCCGAAGGAAAGTCGCTAATACGTCAAATTCTTCCAGATAGATTTGAAGATTTTGTTAGGCTGCACGAAAAGCCGAGAAGTCGAAAAGAAGTAAGTTACGGTAACTATGTTATGGAGGATTACCTCCAAGACCTTAAGGTTACTTTCGGTAATGGGGATGTGAAAGTAGATAGATCTGCGGCTCTTCCCCAATTTCAACAAATGTTAAATATTATAACGGCCTGCAACCGTAGGTTTGAGTCTAGTATATTTGATATCAAACAGCTGTTGCAGGCTGACTTATTCGACTCAGAAATTTCCGCGGCACGTCATCTGCTTAAGCAGAAATTTGTTAGAGCTGCAGGAGCTATGATGGGAGTGGTGTTGGAGCGCCATCTTGCTCAAGTTTGTGCAAATCATAACGTAAAAATCACAAAGAAAAACCCCACCATTGCTGATTTCAACGAGGCTCTAAAATTAGCTAATGTTATCGACATACCAATATGGCGCGGAATCACCCGATTGGGCGATTTAAGAAATCTGTGCGATCACAATAAAGACAGAGAGCCGACTATCGACGAAGTCGATGATCTCATATCAGGTGCTGACAAGTTGCTTAAGACGTTGTTTTAGGCGGCCCTGATCCTTCTCCCATTGGGAGAAGGTGGCCGCGAAGCGGACGGATGAGGGTTGGGCGTCAAAGTCGGCGTGAGCCGTCGCTGCGGTCGGGCCGCAGCGGGTGTCCGGGTGGCGTGCGACCCTCACCCTTTCGCGCAAGGCCGCTCGCTGCGCTCTCGGGCGCTCAAGCCCTCTCCCAATGGGAGAGGGAAGGCCAAAACTTGATCCTTCTCCCATTGGGAGAAGGTGGCCGCGAAGCGGTCGGATGAGGGTCGGGCGTCGAAGTCGGCGTGAGCCGTCGCACCGGTCGGGCCGCAGCGGGTGGCGGGACGCGGACGACCCTCACCCTTTCGCGCAAGGACGTCGGCTGCGCCGCCGTGCGCTCAAGCCCTCTCCCAATGGGAGAGGGGAGGTTAGAGGCCTAGCGTCTTCGCGTGGTCGCGGATGGCGGCGTCGATGCGGGCGGGGTCGGCCAGGGCTTCGGCGTTGGTGAAGCGGATGACGGTCCAGCCCAGCGCCTCGATCGCCTGCTGGCGATAGTGGTCGTTCAGGACCACCTCGTCGCGCTCATGCACCCCGCCGTCGATCTCGATGACCAGCCGAAGCGGCACGCAGGCGAAATCCACCACATACCGGCCGACCGGATGCTGGCGACGCACCTTCCAACCGTCGACGGCGCCGCCGCGCAACCGCGCCCAGATCCGGTCCTCGGCTAACCCGCCGACTTGGCGCAGTCCGCGAGCGCTGGGCGTCAGGCGGTTGGTCGTCATGGGCGGCTCCTCTCGGCGCACACTAACGCAGAGCCGCCAGCCCGCGCATCTGCGACGCACATCGCGAACGATTTCAACACCCTGCCGCCCGCCAGCGTCATCCTCCTGCCCATGCCTCCAAACCGTGCGATCCTGTCTCGGTTCGTCCGCAGGGGACGCATCGCACGGTCGGGGAGGGCCAGATCAGACGAATTAGACGAATTAGACGGTGTTTTTGTCCGCCGACCGTCTGATCTCGGTCAGTCCTGCGGGATGGGATTGGTGCGCGGGTCCGGGCCGTTGGTGACGACGCGGTCGCGCTCGCCCAGGTCCTTGATGATCTTGACGTCGGTGAAGCCGGCGGCCTCGAACAGCGCCTTGACCTGCGGGCCCTGATCGAAGCCGATCTCGACGGCGAAGACGCCCAGCGGCTTCAGGATGCGTTTCACCTCGGGCGCCAGGTCGCGATAGGCCTGCAAGCCGTCGGGGCCGCCGTCCAGGGCCAGGTGCGGGTCGTGGTCGCGCACCTCCGGGTCCAGGGTCGCGATATGGTCGGTCGGGATATAGGGCGGGTTGGACAGCACCAGGTCGAAGCTGGCGTCGCCGAAACCCGCGGCCCATTCGGTGCGCAGGAAGGTCGCGCGGTCGTTCAGGTCCAGGTTGGCGGCGTTCTCCCTGGCCACCGCCAGGGCCTCGGACGAGATGTCGGTGCCCACCCCGCGCGCGGCCGGCCGCTCGGCCAGAAGCGCCAACAGGATCGCGCCCGAGCCGGTGCCCAGGTCGATGGCGTCGAAGGCCTCGGTCTTGCCGAAGGCCAGCATGGAGACGTCCATCAGGGTCTCGGTGTCGGGGCGGGGGCTGAGGACGTCGGGGGTGACGTTCAGCATGATCTTCCAGAAGCCCTTCTTGCCGACGATGCGCGAGACGGGCTCGCGCTTCAGCCGGCGCTCGACCATGGCCTCATAGGCGCTCAGTTGGTCGGCGGTGATGGGCCGGTAAGGGTCGGTCAGGATGTCCATGCGGCTGGCGCCGGCGGCGGCCTCCAGCAGCAGGCGGGCGTCGATGGCGGGGCTGTCGATGCGGCCGGTCTTCAGCCGGGCCTGCGCCGCCTTCCAGGCGGTCAGCAGGGTCGGGGCGTCTGTGTCGGACTTGGGCGTGATGGGGTCGGTCATGGGCGTTGATTGGCCCGGCCCGGCGCCGATTTCAAGCGCGACGGGAGGAACGCGAGGCCAGCTTGACCGTTCGCGTCGGGATGACTGCGCGCCGCCCCTCCCGCCTCGCCCCGCTTCGCAACCTGTTCGCCCGGGCGCCCGCGCCGTCTGAGCGGGGTCGGGTGTGGAAGTTCCTGGCCGCCGCCGCCGGGGGTCTGGCCGCCGGCGCCGGCGCCGCCCACCTGCTCTACAGCCAAGGCCACAAGGTCGGGGTCGAGCTGCGCGCCCCCCGCCCCGAGCCCCTGCCGCCCAAGGTCCCCACGCCCGAGGACTATGAGGCCCAGGAGCCCGGTCGCGGCCGCATGGCCAAACGGCCCGAGCACATTCCGCACAGGGGCTGGTCCGACATCGTGTGGCGCACCGGCGGGTCCTATTTCGGCGACCGGGTCGGCTTCGTCGCCGGCGGCGTGACCTTCTTCACCCTGCTGTCGCTGTTCCCGCTCCTCGGGACGTTCGTGACCCTCTACGGCCTGTTCGCCGATCCGGCCGACGCCTGGGGCCGGCTGCAGTTCCTCTACGCCTTGCTGCCCGACAGCATCGCCGAGTTCCTGGGCGGGGAGATGCAGCGGCTGGCCGAGAACTCCAACAGTCAGCTGACCTTCACCCTGGCCTGGACCCTGGCCCTGTCGCTGTGGACCGCCAACGGGGCGGTCAAGGTGCTGTTCTATGGCCTGAACGTCGCCTACCACGAGGTCGAGCGCCGCAACATCGTGCGCTACAACCTGATCTGCATGGTCTTCACCGTGGGGGCCATCCTGGCGGTCCTGTTGACCTCGGCCCTCGTGGTCGGCGTGCCGGTGGTGGTGCGGCTGTTCGGGCTGGAGGAGGAGTGGGGCCTGATCGCCCCGCTGCGATGGCCGCTGCTGCTGGTCGGCTATATCGCGGCTCTGACCGTCATCTACCGCTATGGTCCCTGCCGCCAGCGCGCGCGCTGGCGCTGGGTCACGCCGGGCGCGATCTTCGCGGCGGTGCTCAGCCTGACGGTGTCCTTCCTGTTCAGCTGGTATCTATCCAACTTCGTGCGGACCGACAGCTACGGGCCTCTGGCGGCCATGATGGGTTTCCTGCTGTGGACCTGGCTGTCGGTGCAGGTGATCCTGATGGGCGCCGAGCTGAACGCCGAGATCGAGCACCAGACCGCCGTGGACACCACGACCGGCAAGCCCCTGCCGATCGGCGAGCGCGGCGCCAAGGTCGCCGACAGCATCGGCGCCCGGCGCGGCAATCCCGCGGCTCTCGCCTTCACCCAGCGCCAGGCCGAGCGGGTGGCGGATCGCCTGCGCGGCCGCCAGAACCGCAAGGCCGCCGAGCGCGTCGCTACAGAATGAAGCGGCTCAGATCGACGTCCTTGGTCAGGGCGTCCATCTTCTCGCGCACCGCATCGCCGTCGAAGGTCACGGTCTGACCCGACAGGTCCGAAGCCTTGAAGCTGGTTTCCTCCAGCACCCGCTCCATCACGGTCTGAAGCCGGCGCGCGCCGATGTTCTCGACCGCGCTGTTGGCCGCCACCGCCGCATCGGCCATCGCCTCCACCGCATCATCGGTGAAGGTCAGGGTCACGTCCTCGGTCGCCAGCAGGGCCTGGTTCTGACGGATCAGATTGGCTTCCGGCTCGGTCAGGATGCGCTTGAAGTCGTCGCGCGTTAGAGCCTTCAGCTCGACCCGGATCGGCAACCGCCCCTGAAGCTCGGGCAGCAGGTCGCTGGGCTTGGCGACGTGGAAGGCGCCCGAGGCGATAAACAGCACATGGTCGGTCTTCACCGGCCCGTATTTCGTCGAGACCGTGGTGCCCTCGATCAGGGGCAGCAAGTCGCGCTGCACCCCCTCACGCGACACGTCGGCGCCGGATGCGCCTTGCCGGGCCGCAACCTTGTCGATCTCGTCCAGGAAGACGATGCCCTCGTTCTCGGCCAGTTTCAGCGCCTCCTGCGTCAGGCTGTCCTGATCCAGCAGCTTGTCGCCCTCTTCGGCGATCAGGGGCGTCGTCGCATCGCGCACCGTCAGCTTGACGGTCTTGGTGCGCCCGCCGCCCATCTTGCCCAGCATTTCGGACAGGTTCAGCAGGCCGACGTTGCCGCCGCCCGGAATGTCCAGGCCCTGGATCGGCGAGGCGGTGTCCGCCAGCGAGATCTCGATCTCCTTGTCGTCCAGCTCTCCGGCGCGCAGCTTCTTCCTGAAACTGTCGCGCGTCGCGGGCCCCGCGCCCGGTCCGACCAGGGCGTCCAGGATCCGGTCCTCGGCGGCGGCCTCGGCCTTGGCCCGCACGTCGCCGCGCCGGCGCTCGCGCACCATGATCAGGGCGCTTTCGACCAAGTCGCGCACGATCTGATCCACGTCGCGGCCGACATAGCCGACCTCGGTGAACTTGGTCGCCTCGACCTTCAGGAAGGGCGAGCCCGCCAGCCGCGCCAGGCGACGCGCGATCTCGGTCTTGCCGACGCCGGTGGGGCCGATCATCAGGATGTTCTTGGGCGTCACCTCGTCGCCCAGGTCGGCCGGCACGCGCTTCCTGCGCCAGCGGTTTCTCAGGGCGACGGCGACGGCGCGCTTGGCGTCGTTCTGGCCGACGATATAGCGATCCAGTTCGGAGACGATCTCGCGGGGGGTCAGTTCGGTCATGCGACGCAGATAGGAGAGGCCGAACCGTTGCGGGAGAGGGGCGGGGCGTCGCAGCGCGCACAAAATCCTATCGTCATCGGCGAAAGGGCGTCATGCCGATCGCTAGGACCGCGCACGCTGCACCAGAGGCTTAACGATGACCCCCTTGCAAACGGATCGTCTGACCCTTCGACGCTTTGAGGCCGGCGACGCCGCAGACCTGTTCGTCTATCTTCATCATCCGCGCGCCGCCTGTTTCGCCGCGATGGCGCTTCAGGACATGGCGGCGGCCGAGGCGGAAGTCCTCAAGCGCGCAGCCGAGGGCGAATATATCGCTGTCCAGTCCAAGGCCGACGGCCATGTCATCGGTGATGTCTTCGCGATGTTCGAGGCGCCGGACACCTGGTCCATCGGCTGGAACTTCAACAGCGCCTATGAGGGCGCCGGCTATGCGTCCGAAGCGGCTCGCGTCCTGGTCGACCATCTGTTCAAGGACAAGGCGGCCCGTCGGCTGTATGCCTATGTCGAGGACGACAATCTGGCGTCACAGAGGCTTTGCGAACGGCTAGGCATGCGGCGAGAAGGACTGTTCCGCGAGTTCATCTCGTTCGTGAACGACGCCGCGGGCCAGCCGATCTACGTCAACACGTGTCAGTACGCCCTTCTGCGACACGAATGGCGAGCCTGACTATCAGCAAAAAGGCGTCCCCCGGTCGGAGGACGCCTTAAGGCTTCAAGCGCTTGTCGCCCGGATCAGGCGGCGTTGGCGGCCTTGTTCTTGGCCAGCTTGTCCTGGTGGGCCTGCATGCCTTTGGCGATCAGGTCGGCCGCCTCGCCGGCGTCGCCCCAGCCCTCGACCTTGACCGATTTGCCCTTCTCCAGGTCCTTGTAGCGGGTGAAGAAGTGCTCGATCTGCTCGATCAGGATGGCGGGCAGCTGACGATAGCTGGCGATCTCGGTGTAATAGGGGTTCAGCTTATCGACCGGCACGGCCAGGATCTTTTCGTCGCCGCCGGCCTCGTCCGTCATCTTCAGCACGCCGATGGGGCGCGAGCGGATGACGCAGCCCGGAACGACAGGCGTCGGGTTCAGCACGATCACGTCGCAGGGGTCGCCGTCGTCCGACAGGGTGTGCGGCACGAAGCCGTAGTTGCCCGGATAGTACATGGCCGTGTGCAAGAAGCGGTCGACGAACAGGGCGCCCGAGGCCTTATCCATCTCGTATTTCACCGGCAGGCCGCCCTGCGGAATTTCGATGATGACGTTGATGTCCCAAGGAGCGTTCGGGCCGACGGGAATGGCGTCGAGGTTCATGGCGGGTCTTTGCTGCGACTGCGAAACTTTGAAAGGCGAAGGGTGATAGGCTCCCCGGCCCGTCACGGCAAGGGCGACATGTGGCGAACACGGGCCCGGCGGACTTGCGTCGCGGCGCATCATCGCGGACATCTGGATCATGACCTGGACCGATTGGGCGGCGTTGGCCCTCTTCTTCATCTGCTGGCTGGGATACAGCCCCATCCTGGCTTTCATCAGCCGACGGGGCGGCTCGCTGAACCAGGACATGGAGCATGTCCGGGCGGCCTGGATGCAGTCCATGACTCATCGCGAGATGAAGCTGATCGACAGCCAGCTGATGGGTCATTCGATCAACTCCGCCTCCTTCTTCGCCTCCACCAACCTGCTGCTGATCGCGGCGGTCGCAGGCATCCTGTTCGGCGGCGAGAGCGCGCTTCAGGGGTTCGCCGCCGTCGGCGCCGAAAACGTGCCGATGAAGATTCTGGAGGCGAAGCTGGCGCTGGTGCTGATCTGCCTGGCGCGCGGCTTTCTGGATTTTATCTGGGCGCTGCGCCAGATGAACTACGCCCTGGCGCTGATCGGTGCGGCGCCGGAGATCCACACCAAGACCGACCGCAAGGCCTTCAGCGAGGCGGCGGGCCAGCTTTTGAACCCTGCGCTCAGTTCCTTCAGTCAGGGTGTGCGCGGCTATTATTTCGCCCTGGCGGCGGCGGCCTGGCTGTTCGGACCGCTGTGGCTGGCGCTGGGCGTCGCCTCGTCCTTCGGTCTGTTGATCTATCGCCAAGAGGCGTCACCTGCCGCCCGCGCCATTCGCAACGCACGGCGCCTGCTGGACAACTGACCCTATCCTTTCGCAGTTGCGAGATTGAGCGCCCCGTCCGACTTTGGTCGAAAGAGCGCCGTCTTGTCGGGCGATCCGCCATATTTCCGTAACAAGGCGTGACCGTGCAGGCGCGCATGGGTCTTGACCCATTGTGCATCGCAACCTAAGTTGACCTCTGACGCCTTCGGGCGTCTTGCCCTTCCTGGGCGTTTCCTCCCTATAGACTTTTAATGCCGCACCCTCGGGTGCGGCTTTTTTTTGATCTGATCAGCGATCAGTCAGGCCGACCACGCATCTGCGCACAAGGTGGCGATCACGCGGGACAGCGCCTTTTGCGTCCTGGCGTAGGTCGCGTTGGGGGCCAGCGTCGTCTCGTCCAGATAGAGTTTGCGGCTCAGCTCGATCTGGATGGCCTCGTAGCCCTCGTCCGGCCGTCCCCAGCGCTGGGTCGACCAGCCGCCGGCGTAGGGATGGTTCTGCGCCACGCGCCAGCCCAAGCCCTCGAACAACTCGCGCAGCCGTCGGCTGAGCTGCGCACTGCAGGCCGAGCCGTATCGATCGCCCAGCACGACCTCGGCCCCGACGGCGCGCGCCGGCATCGAATGCCAGTCGATCAGCACGGCTCGTCCGTGCGTCGCGCGCGTCGTCTGCATCTGTTCGCCCAAGGCTTGGTGATAGGGGGCGTGGACCCTGGCGATGCGGTGCGTGGCCTCCGCCAGCGTCAGCCGGCGCGCATAGAGCGGCGTGCCGTCGCCGGCCAATCGGGGAATCACGCCATAACCGGCGGCCGTCTTGGCCCCCACCGGCCCCTCCAGATCCGCGATCAGGGCCGGGTCCAGCTCGGACGGATCGCGGTTCAGATCGACATAGGCCCGGCCGATCCGGCCTTCGATCAGCGCGGCCCCCCTGCGCGGTCCCTCTGCGACCAAACTCCCGACCAAAGCGTCCTCGGCGCTCTTCAGGCTGGCGCGCGACAGGCCCGGCGCGGCGCCCATGTCGTCGGGATACAGGTCGCCGGAGTGGGGCGAGGCGAACACCAACGCCGTCGCGGGCGCGTCCGCCGCCGGGGCGGTGATCGAAAAGCTGTCGCCGCCGTCGGTCATGCTCCCGCTTAGCGCGTTTCGCTGTGGAAGGAAGTCGGCTGATCGGCGAATTTCATCGGCGGTTTACCGTTCCGGCTCTAGGTTTGCGGTCTGTTTCAAGGGTGTTTCTCGAATGGCGCGTATTCTCCTGGCCGAAGACGACGGTTCGTTGCGCGGATTTCTGACGCGCGCGCTGGAGCGGGCAGGCCACCAGGTCATCGACTGCGAGAACGGCGACGACGCGATCGACGCGTTGGAACACGGTCCCTACGACCTGCTGCTGACCGACATCGTCATGCCGGGCGCCGACGGGATCGAGGTCGCCCGCGTCGCCGCCGCTCGCCAACCCGGTCTGCGCATCATGTTTATCACCGGCTTCGCCGCCGTGGCCCTGACCGCCGCCCAGGCCACGCCGGACGCCAAGGTGTTGTCCAAGCCCGTCCACCTGCGCGATCTGGTCAATGAGGTCGAGCGGATGGTCGCCGCCTGAACACTAACGACGGCTGGGCCGAGCAGCGTTTGGCGAGAAATCGCATTCTTGCCGCTAAATCGGCTTGATGCCGACCGGCCTCGCCGCTATACGACCGCTCTTCCCGCTCCGAAGACGTTTTTCGGAGCCCTACGGCGGATGCGTAGCTCAGCGGGAGAGCACCTCGTTGACATCGAGGGGGTCACAGGTTCAATCCCTGTCGCGTCCACCATTTCCTTTTCTTTTCAGATCAGTCGCCATCAGTCCTGGCTGGTGTTCGCGCGCTAGAGCAGCCGTGCCTGATCCGACGTCCGGACGGCCGTGTCCGTCATCAGGCCGCGGCGGCGAAGCTCGGTCGCGGCGGTGAAGGCGATGTCAATGTCGCGTCCCGACGCCAGGATTTGAAGCCGATCGGCATCCACCGCGCTCCACGGCTTGCCGCGTTCAGGCCCGGCGGGCACGCGGGGCAGCAGCCCCGGTTCGCGGCTCCACGTCAGTAGCTGCTCGACGGTCGTCTGGTTCAGCATGTCGCGCAGATGATGGGCGGTGACATAGGCGTCTGGCAGGGCGCGATGCGCCGGCAGGCCCAACTCATGCACCAATCCCTCGGGCCGGCGCAGATAGCGCAGCATCTGGTTGGAGAAGCGCGGCAGGTCGGGCCACAGCCGCAGGGCGCATTTCCAGGTGCAGATCCACCTTGCGCCGCCTGACAGGGCAGGGGTGCAGTACCGCTGCTCGAAGCTGGCCCGGTGAGCCGCCAAGGCGATCACGCCCGCCTCGGGACGAAGGATGAGCGGGGCGACGGCCTTCCAATAGCCGGCGTCTTGAACCCACTCGTCCAGAATGTGGTGGATCGCCATGGTGTCGGGCGAAATCGGCCGACCGGGATTTACGAAACGGGCGCCACGCGTCGCATCCAGACGCCATGGGCCGGCCCCGTCACGCACCACGTCCTGCCAGCCGATCTCGCAGACGTCCTGAGGGCCGGATCCGGCCGTCTCCAGATCGATGACGCGGATGCGTTGGGGGGATGGCGTGAAGTCGGTCAGGGCGTCCTCGGCGTGGCTTTCACACCTGACAACGCCTGGGGCGCCGGATTCGGTCCGGCGCCTGGAAAGACCGCCGACGGCGCGTCGTCAGTTCGGCAAGTGCACCGACCCGTGCGGCATGACGGTCATCACGGCCCACAGACCGACCAGCACCACGGGCGAGGCGATCAGCGCCCGCCGACAGCGATGCGCCAGATAAAGAGCCTCGCCGATCACGATCGACACCAGCATTCGCGTTTCCCCCGAAACGATAAGCGACACTTCTATGACGTCGCCGACAGACGTGTCCCTCAATGAGACGAAATCCATTTCGTCGTAGCCGCTTCGCCGGCCGCGTGGTCGCTGGACGTGCGACCAGGAATGCGCAATCTCGCGGCATGGGATCTGTCGCGCGCCTGTTCCGTCTGCATTTGTCGCTATGGCTCGGGCTGCTGGTCATGGCGGCCGTCGCGGCGCTGGCGCCGGCCAGCGTCGGATGGCCGATGCGACTGGCGGCCGGCTGGGACGCGGGCGTGGCGACCTTTCTCGTTGCCACCTTTGTGCGGATCTTCCGCGCGCGTTCTCAGGAGGCGATGCGGCGTCGCGCGGCGGAACTGGATCAGCCGGGCGTTATGGTCCTGCCGCTCAGCATGGCGGCGGCCGTGGCCAGCGTCGTGGTCCTCGTCCTCGCCATGGTGGCCAGCGACGGCAAGCCGACCGTCGGGCAGGCGGTCTTTTCAGTGTGCACCGTCGGCCTGTCGTGGCTGTACGTGCACATCATCTTCGCCCTGCATTACGCCCACGGCTTCTACGCCCCAAGTGACGACGGCAAGGGCGATCAGGGCGGGCTGATCTTTCCGGGTGAGGATGACGCGGACTACTGGGATTTTCTACACTTCGCCCTGATCATCGGCGTGGCGAACCAGACGGCCGACGTGCAGATCTCTAGCCGCAAGCTGCGCGGTCTGGCGACGTTTCACAGCCTGATCGCCTGGTTCTTCAACGCCGTTATCCTGGCGCTGACGGTCAATCTGGCCGCCACGCTGCTTTAGGCACGCGGAGCCGTTCGGTCAGAGATCGACCGGGCGACCGGATTCTTCTTCTTCAAGCGTGACGGCGACATCGGCGTTGGCCGACAGGCGCACCTTGTCGCCCTCGACGCCGGCGACGAAACCGTTCTCGATATAGTGGTGGTGATCGGCGTGGGCGCCGGTGTTCTCGCGGCGCGTCAGCTTGATCCGGTCGCTCTCCACCCGGTCCACGACGCCGACGTGCACGCCGTCGGCTCCGATGACTTCCATGCCTTCCTTGATCTCGCTCATCGCTGTTTTTCCTCGCTGAACATCGTCTCGATAGCGGAGCGCCGCCGACCGACATTTCGTTCCCGAGGCGCTGGGACGGCGAGCATGCTTGTTCGCGGCCCCGCCGACTGGCAAGGCTTTGGGACAGTGTTCAGCACAAGCCGGCTGAGGAGCGCGAGCGACAGGGATGCCGTTGACTTGATCGAACAGTATGGATGGTCCGAGGTCTGGGCGACGGCATTTGCGCCGCATGCCCATGCCGGTCACACGCCGGGCCGCGTCATCCTCCAGCATCGCAACGGCTATCTGGTCGTCACGGATGCGGGCGAGCTTCAGGCCAAGGCGTCCGGCCGACTGCGGCACGAAGCCCAGGAGACTGGGCCCCCTGCGGTGGGCGACTGGGTGGCTCTGTCGCCGAACCCTCAGGACGGCGCCGCCACCATCCACGCCGTCCTGCCTCGCCGCACGGCCTTCGTGCGGCGGGCGGCCGACAGCGTGCGTCGAACCCAGATCCTGGCGGCCAATATCGACGTGGCCTTTGTCGTCACCTCGATGAATGCGGATCTGAATCCGCGCCGGATACAGCGTTTCCTGGCTGCCGCGATGGACAGCGGAGCGCGGCCTGTTCTCGTTCTGACGAAGTCGGATCTCAGCGCCGACCCCCAAGCCGAGCTCGCTCAGGTGGCGGCGCTGGAGGCGCAGACACTGGTCTTGACCGTCTCGGCGCGCGAAGGCGTTGGCCTGGAGGCGCTGCGTCTTCAGGTGAAGCCGGGCGAGACCTGTGTCCTGATCGGCTCGTCGGGTGTCGGCAAGTCCACCCTGGTCAACGCCTTCCTGAACGAGGATCGGATGGCGACCCAGGCGATCCGCGCATCCGACGACCAGGGACGGCATACAACCAGCCATCGCCAGGTGATCCCGCTGCCCGGCGGCGGTCTCATCATCGACACGCCCGGCATCCGCGAAGTGGGCCTGATCGACGCCGAAGAGGGTGTGGAAGCGGTCTTCGACGATATCGAACACCTGATGCAGGAGTGCCGCTTCACCAACTGCGGCCATGTGAGCGAGCCGGGATGCGCTGTCCAGGCGGCCCTGGCGGACGGCACGCTGGAGGGACCGCGCTGGGCGCATTTCCAGAAGCTGAAGTCGGAACTGGCGGCCGCAGGGGACAAGGCGGAACGGATCGCCAAGGCTGCGGAACGCCGGCGGCTGGGCGGCTTGCAGAAGGTCTATCGCGCGACGAAGCGCAACGATCGGGGCGGGGCCGATCGATAGCGTCGATGGCGCAACCGAATTTCGACGTGTTGCGGGGCCAAACGGGCTAGGTGAAGTCCTTAGACTTAAGAAAGATCACCATGTCCGCATTCACCATCGTCACCACCAGCGCCGTTCAGGGCAGCGAGGCCGCAGAGGTCAACACGCTGACCGACGACTTTTCCGACGCCAGCGAGGCGGTGGGCTATGCACGGCGCATGGCCGACGAGATGATCGACATGGCCGATCAGCTGCTGCTGGATTTCGATTACAGCAACGTCGGCGTCTATGAGGGCGACCTGCTGGACGAAGACGTCACCCCGGATCACCCCGCCCTGATCGGCGTCTGGGTGCTGGATGAAGAAGGCTCGGCCTTCGTGCCGGCCGAAGAGTTCCGCCAAGGATCGACCGAAGTCGAGAACTGATCGGCGGCTATCGCGGCGGGAGGTTCGGATCGAGCCGCCTGCCGCATCGGTCATCGGACGAGAGACGGGCACCGACTGGCGACTTCTGCGGATCGAAATGTGGGGGAGGATGGCCGTCCCTCCGAACACCTTGCGGTGCTCGGAGGCGACGATGGTGGAGCTTAGCGGAGTCGAACCGCTGACCTCTTGCATGCCATGCAAGCGCTCTACCAACTGAGCTAAAGCCCCGGACCTGTCGGTCTGGATCGCCCGGTTCATCTTTCGATGGCCCCCGGCGAGGCGGCGGAAACTAGGTCAGGCTTTTTCTGCGATCAAGCCCGTTTCGAGATTTATTTTCACCGCGTTCCCAAGGGTGAAAATACGCAGGTTTTTCAAACCGAAAGATGTGAAAGGCCTGCTGTCCCGCCGCGTCTCCCTAACGGGAAATGCGGCGGGTGCAACAAGAATCTGAGCCAGATCGCGAGAAGCCCACAGCAAGTCGGGCCTCAAGTCGCGCGAAGCGCGATAGACCCAAGAAATTAGTCGTCGTCGCGCGACGGCTTGGCGATCTCGTCGTCGATCGAGTCGTCGTCTTCGTCTTCGATGAACGGCACGGAGTCGTCATCGTCGTCGGCCAGCAGATCGTCGTCGCCGTCGGTCGAGCCCATGCCGGCTTCTTCCGAGGCGTCAGCCGGGGAGTCCTCGTCCTCGTCGTCCGGCGTGAGGATCGGCTCGTGGCCTTCCTCGTCGATTTCCGGCGTCTTGACGTCGTCTTCCTCGTCCTCGTCGCCGTCGACCTTCTTGTCCTTGACCTGATCTTCCGTGTCCTCATCGTCGGACGGATAGCCGGGACGGGCGCGGCGGCTGCGCAGCTTCATCGCCTCTTCGGGATCGAAGTCGGTTCCGCATTTGGGGCAGTGTGCGGGGCGACGGTTCAGGTCGTAAAACTTCGCCTGGCAGTTGGGGCAGACCTGTTTGGCGCCCAGTTCGGGATTGGCCACGTTTGGATGCTTTCAACGGGTTGAATTCGGGGCGGTCCCTTGCCACCCCTTTGACCCGCTGTCAAAAGCTGTCTTTCGCGCCGCCCGCGCGGCCCTTCGCACAATACAGCCTGAAGCGGGTGATCATGCCGTCCCAACTGACTTCGCGCCGCGCATCCGCCCTGACCGGAAAGGTCCGCGCGCCGGGCGACAAGTCGATGTCTCACCGATCAATGATCCTGGGCGGAATGGCGTCGGGCGTGACCGAGGTCGAAGGTCTCCTGGAAGGCGACGACGTCCTGGCCACCGCCCGCGCGGTCGAAGCCTTCGGCGCCAAGGTCGAGCGGACCGGCGACGGCAGATGGCGGGTCGAGGGGGCGGGGGGCTTTAAGACGCCGGCTTCGGTGATCGACTGCGGCAACGCCGGAACCGGGGTGCGCCTGCTGATGGGCGCGGCGGCCGGCTATCCGCTGACGGCGACCTTCGATGGCGACGGCTCGCTGAGAAAGCGGCCGATGAAGCGGGTCACGGGACCCTTGGCGGACATGGGTGCGGCATTCGACTGGCAGGCGGCCGAGGATCGGCTCCCGGTGGCCCTGACTGGCGGCGCGCTGAAGGCCATCGACTATGTGCAGACGGTGGCCTCGGCCCAGGTGAAGTCGGCCATCCTACTGGCGGGTCTGAACGCCGAGGGCGTCACCTCGGTGGTCGAGCCGGAAAAGAGCCGCGACCATACCGAGCGCATGCTGCGGGCCTTTGGCGCCGAGGTGGGCGTCGAGGAGAGGGGCGAGGGCTGGAAGGTGACTCTGAAGGGCGGTCAGGCCCTGACCGGGACCTTCGTCGCCGTGCCGGGCGATCCGTCCTCTGCCGCCTTCCCCCTGGCGGCCGGTCTGATCGTTCCGGGGTCGGAGGTCACGGTCGAGGGCGTGATGCTGAACCCGCTTCGCACCGGCCTGTTCGACACCTGGATCGAGATGGGCGCCGACCTGACCATCACCAACCGGCGTGAGGCCGGGGGCGAAGAGGTCGGCGACATCACCGCCCGTCACTCGTCCCTGAAGGGCGTGGTCGTGCCCGAGGATCGCGCCGCCTCGATGATCGACGAATATCCGATCCTGGCGGCGACGGCGGCCTTTGCGGACGGCGTCACCGTCATGCGCGGTGTGGGTGAAATGCGGGTCAAGGAAAGCGACCGGATTTCGCTGATGGTCGAGGGCCTGCGCGCCTGCGGCGTTCAGGTCGAGGAGGAGCCGGAAGGCTTCATCGTCACCGGCGCCGGCCAGGGCAGGTCGGTGCGTGGCGGTGGCCTGGTCCACACCGCCCACGACCACCGCATCGCCATGAGCCATCTGGTCCTGGGCCTGGCCGCCGAACAGCCGGTCTCGGTCGACGAGCCTGGGATGATCGCCACCAGCTTCCCCGGCTTCGTCGAGATGATGAACGGCCTGGGCGGGCGTATCGCGTGAAGCCCGTGCGCGACGTTGTCGGTCGAGGCATCGCGGTCCTCGGTTTTCTGACCTGTCTGGGCGGAGCCGGCTGGACGGCTTGGATCGTCTGGCAAGGGGTGACGACAGGCCGGGTCTCGGGCAAGCATGGCGCCGTGCATCTCAGGGCCGAGGGCGACGCCTTCTTCTATTCGACCGTGGCGCTGAGCGGCGTCGCCTGTTTGGTTTGGCTGGGTTTGGCGGCCTTCGCGGTCGTGGTTCTGGCGCGTTGGAAGGCATGGTCGTGAACCGGCCGGGGCCGTCGGGCTGGATCAAGCCGATCCTGACGCTGGCGATCGCGATTCTGATCGGCTGGTTCTGCGTGATCGGAGCCCGAGAGATCGTCCAAAGCCTGGATGCCGGGGTGCTGAACAACCGAAAGGGGCCAGACGTTCTGTTGGCGGACCGACCCCTGCTGTTTTGGAGTGTGGTCTGCTTCTATGTGGCGTCGGTTGCGGCCGGGGCGGGCCTGGCGGTCCTGCTGGCCGGCCTTGCAATTCGTGATTTGGTCGGACGCCGAGACTGAGGCCTGCGGCTGGATTGGTCGGGCGATCCTCGCTATCAGGTTCGGCCTCCCGTGCGTTTGGGATCGAGATTGAAATGCGCCACGCGCTGCGGAGACCTGCTTGACCCTGATCATCGCCGTCGACGGACCGGCCGCCTCTGGCAAGGGGACCATCGCCGCGCGTCTGGCCCAGACCTATGGTCTGCCGCATCTGGATACGGGGCTGCTGTACCGGGCCGTGGGCGCAAAGGTTCTGGCGGACGGCGGATCGCTGGATGACGAAGCCGCAGCGACGCAGGCGGCGCGGGGCCTCGACGCGGCGGGTCTGTCGGACGATCCGCGCCTGACGACAGGTGAGGCGGGCGAGGCCGCCAGCCGTGTCGCCAGCTTCGCCGGCGTGCGAGCGGCTCTGCTGGAACTGCAGCAGGCGTTCGCGGCCCAGGCGGGCGGCGCGGTTCTCGACGGACGCGACATCGGCACGGTGATTGCGCCGAACGCTCAGGCCAAATTGTTCGTCACCGCGACGCCCGAGGTGCGGGCCACGCGCCGCTGGAAGCAGCTGACGGCGCGCGGTTCGGACATCGCCTTTGACGCCATGCTGGCCGACATCCAGCGCCGCGACGAGCGCGACGCCGGGCGCGGGGCGGCCCCGATGGTCCAGGCCGACGACGCGGTCTTGCTGGATACGACCGATCTGGGTATAGAGGCCGCCTTCGATGCGGCCCGCCGTATCGTCGAGGCGGCGCGCGCGAAACACGGTCTCTGACCCATTTCGCAAATCCAACGCTCCCACCCTCGGCCTCCGCGGGCGTTTTGATCGTTCTGAACGTTCTCGCATCCCGACGACCTGATTCCACCTTTTCCCATCGCCCCGCGCGCCGCCTTTCGCTGCGTCAGGGGTCCACCTCGCGCGGGATCGTCCTTCGGTTACGCGCCACAGCCCCACTGGAAACACCAGAGCTTCATGTCTGATACTCTCAACCCCACGCGCGACGACTTCTCGGCGCTGCTCGACGAACAACTGTCGGGTCGCGACTTTGGCGAAGGCCAAGTCGTCCACGGCCGCGTCGTCGGCATCGAAAAAGACATCGTCATCATCGACGTTGGTCTGAAGACCGAAGGCCGCATCGCCATGCGCGAATTCGGCCAAGGCGACGACGGCGCCCTGCCCAAGGTCGGCGACAACGTCGAGGTTTACCTGGAGCGCGTCGAGAACGCCCTGGGCGAAGCCGTCATCAGCCGCGACAAGGCCCGTCGCGAAGAAGCCTGGACCCGTCTGGAAGTCGTGTTCGCCGAAGGCCAGCCGGTCAACGGCGCCATCGTCGGTCGCGTCAAGGGCGGCTTCACCGTCGACCTGGGCGGCGCCTCGGCCTTCCTGCCCGGTTCGCAAGTCGACATTCGTCCGGTCCGCGACGTCGGCCCGCTGATGGGCAAGGAACAGCCCTTCGCCATCCTGAAGATGGACCGTCCGCGCGGCAACATCGTCGTGTCGCGTCGCGCCATCCTGGAAGAAGCCCGCGCCGAACAGCGCACGGAACTGGTCGGTCAGCTGGCCGAGGGTGAAGTCCGCGAAGGCGTCGTCAAGAACATCACCGACTACGGCGCGTTCGTCGACCTGGGCGGCATCGACGGCCTGCTGCACGTCACCGACATGTCGTGGAAGCGCGTTTCGCACCCGAGCCAGGTTCTGGCCGTCGGCGACACCGTCAAGGTCCAGATCGTCAAGATCAACCCGGACACCCAGCGTATCTCGCTGGGCATGAAGCAACTGCAGTCGGACCCCTGGGACGGCGTGGAAGCCAAGTATCCGGTCGGCGCCAAGTACACGGGCCGCATCACCAACATCACCGACTACGGCGCCTTCGTGGAGCTGGAAGCCGGTGTCGAGGGCCTGGTGCACGTCTCGGAAATGTCCTGGACCAAGAAGAACGTCCACCCCGGCAAGATCGTCTCGACCTCGCAGGAAGTCGACGTCGTGGTTCTGGATGTCGACGCCTCCAAGCGCCGCATCTCGCTGGGCCTGAAGCAGGCTCAGGACAATCCGTGGGACGCCTTCGTCGCCAACAACCCGATCGGTTCGACCGTCGAGGGCGAAGTCAAGAACGCCACCGAGTTCGGCCTGTTCATCGGCCTGGACAACGACATCGACGGCATGGTGCACCTGTCCGACCTCGACTGGTCGGTGTCGGGTGAAGAGGCCATCCAGCGCTACCGCAAGGGCGAGATGGTCAAGGCCAAGGTCCTGGACGTCGACGTCGAGAAGGAACGCGTCTCGCTGGGCATCAAGCAGCTGGGCGGCGATCCTATCGGCGAGGGCGACACCTATCGCCGCGGCCAGCAGATCACCGTCACCGTGACGGCGATCGAGTCGGGCGGCATCGAGGTCAAGTTCGGTGAAGACGACGCGCCGGTCACGGCCTTCGTTCGCAAGTCGGACCTGTCGCGCGACCGCAACGAGCAACGTCCGGAACGCTTCGCCGTCGGCGACCGCGTCGACGCCATGATCACCGCCGTGGACAAGGCCTCGCGCCGCGTCTCCGTGTCGATCAAGGCGCTGGAAATGAAGGACGAGCAGGAAGCCATCGAACAGTTCGGATCGTCCGATTCGGGCGCTTCGCTGGGCGACATCCTGGGCGCCGCGCTGAAGAACGCCGGCACCAAGGAGTAAGGCTCAAGCCGAAGGGCGCATCGCGTCCTTCGGTCGCCTCGCTCAATCAGCAGAGCGCCGCGCGCTCTGCGATAGCGAAAAGAATGAGGGCGGCGGGAGCAATCCCGTCGCCCTTTTCTCTGTCTGGCACACTGCTGTGTGCACTTCCGGACATTTTTCTTGAGAATGGCGCGCATCATTGTCGGATAAGGGCTTTTTACAGAGCCTGTCGAAGGTTAGGGTGTGGGCTCTGGATCGACGGCGGGCGAAACAGCCCGTCATTCCGAGCTCGCGGGGGCGCAGATGATCAAGTCCGAACTGATCGAGAAGCTTGCAGCGGAAAATACCCACCTGACCCACGCCGAGGTCGAGCGGCTGGTCAATGTGATCCTCAACACCATGACCTCGGCCCTGTCCGAAGGCGGCCGGGTCGAGTTGCGCGGTTTCGGCGCCCTGTCTGTGCGGTCGCGCCCGGCGCGCGCGGGTCGCAATCCGCGTACTGGCGAAACCGTCGAAGTGCCTGCCAAGGCTGTCCCCTTCTTCAAGAGCGGCAAGGAGCTGCGCGAGCGGCTGAACGCCTCGGGCGACGCCTGATCTAACTTTCTCAAGGAAATCTCATGAGCCTGCTGTCGGAGTTTCGCGAGTTCGCGGTCAAGGGCAATGTCGTGGACCTGGCGGTCGGCGTGATCATCGGCGCCGCCTTCAACGGCATCGTCAAAAGCCTGGTCGATCAGGTGGTGATGCCGCCCATCGGCCTGATCACCGGCGGCATCGATTTCTCGGAATTGGAATGGGTGCTGAGGGCTGAGAACCCGGCGACCGAGGCCGTCGAGAAGGTGGCGATCCAATACGGCGCCTTCCTGAACACCGTGATCCAGTTCCTGATCGTCGCCTGGGTCGTCTTCCTTGTGGTCAAGGGCATCAACGCCCTGCGTCGTCAGGAAGCCGCCAAGCCCGATCCGGCGCCCGCCGCGCCGACGGCGACCGAAGCGCTGCTGGCCGAGATCCGCGACGAGCTGAAGGCCCGCCCCAACGCCTGATCAGGCCTTGGACACGCGCCCGCCCAAGGTGGGGCGCGTGACTGCGGCGTCAGCCAAGGGTTTGGGCATCGGCGGCGTGCGCGAACAGATGCCGTAGTCGCCGTCGAACGGTGTCGGCGCCCAGGCGGCCGCCAGCGCAGGATCGTCGATGATGGCGTGGCAGTGTCCCCAGCCGCCTTCGCGCCGCGCCGTCTTCGCCAGATCGCCCAACTGCGCCAGCAAGCGCGGCGTCACCACCTGCAGCCGCACCTTGGTGGCCCCCAGCGCGCGGGCGTTGTCGATTAGCGCCTGGGTCAGAAGCCCAATCGCCTCGGGCGCCGTCTCCAGCGCAATCAGATCGAGAATATCCAGATAGGGCGGCTCGATCAGGCTGGTCTTGGTCATCTGCGCCATGGCCATCCCGACGATGCGGCTGTCTTTGACGCAGGTTAGCATGACCGGCGGCAGGGTCAGGTCGGGGTCCGCCAACCGCCAGCGGAGGATTTCCGGGCTGCGATCCGCCAGCAGACGCTCTTCTTGCGACAGCCGACGCCAGAAGTCCGCATAGGGCGAGGCGTCCGACAAATCGCGCAGCACCGTCACTCCAGCCGGCAGCACCAGCGGCGTCTGGCCAAACACGCGCCCGTTCATCAGCCGCTCGCCCAGATGCGCGGCGGTCTCGGCGGAGGTGCGGCCCAGCAGCAGGCGCAAAACACGACCCTGGGCGCAGGCCAGACGATCGGTGATCCACGACAGCTTCAACCCGTGTGTTTGGGCCGGCCAGGGCTTCATGTCGAATAGGCCGTAAAGCGGCGCCGAGCGTGCATTGGCGTTGAAGGTGTAGCGGGCGAACAGGCCTGGCTGTTTCAAAAAGGTGCGGATCAGCGGCCGGCTGGCGCCCTTCTGGCTGGGCGGCACGATGATCGAAAAGCCGGTGGCGCCGAAGTGGTCCTGGGCGCCGTAGCGAAACCGCTGGATGAAGTTGCCCAGCATGGCGACGGCGTTGTCGTTCTCGTCGGCGACCACCCAGCCGGCCGGCGCGCCCAGCGCCAAACGCGCCGGATTGGCCTCGAGCCAGCGCCATCCGGCCGGCGACCGCTCGGGCCAGCCAACCTGACGATGCAGCCGGTTCAGCGCCTCATGGTCTGGAGCGGCGATCGGTCTGACAGACATCTGGCGCGCCTTCTCATTATGAAACCGTGTGCGTTCCTGCCGGAGCAGAGTAGCAGGAAGGGCGCCATCGGGCGTCACCCAGGGTTGTTTTTCGCTTTCCTCGCGCGTCGCTCGGGCGCCCCGCGACAGCCTTAACACTTGTTCGGATTCGCCCGCTGTGCTGGGTATGCGCCTTTCGCGCGCCCGATAAGCGGCGCGGCAGTTGGGAGTGAGCCGTTGAGGACGGATTTGGGGAAGGCGCGACTTACACGACGCGTGAAGACGATTAGGGGGACGCGCGCATGAACATCGTCGTCGCCCTTGGACTGATCATCACCTTCGCCACGGGCGTGCCGGTGCTGATGCAGATCCTCAAAAACCACCCGCGCGGACTGATCATCCTGTTCTTCGCAGAGATGTGGGAGCGTTTCTCCTACTACGGCATGCGCGGCATCCTGATCTTCTTCCTGACGCAACATTTCCTGTTCGACGACGCCATGGCGGGGTCGACCTACGGCTCCTACACCTCGCTGGTCTATCTGCTGCCCCTGCTGGGCGGCATCATGGCCGACCGCTTCATCGGCACGCGCAAGGCCGTCGCCTTCGGCGCCCTGCTCCTGGTCGCCGGTCACGGCATGATGGCTTTCGAGGGCCGTCCCGCGACCGAAACCCTGACCTACGCCGGTCAGACCTATCAGATCGACGCCGAAGGCCGCGGCGCGGCGCGTGAAGTGTCGATCGTCGTCAACGGCCAGAAATACGCCTTTGAGGCGGCCGAGAACGGCCTGGCGATCGAGAACCTGCCCGCCGCCTCGCCGCTGCCGGCCGTGCTGCCGACCGGCGAATACAAGATCGACGCGACCCGCGACATGGCGGGCGTGAACGTCTTCTATCTGGCGGTGTCCTTCATCATCATGGGCGTCGGCTTCCTGAAGCCCAACATCTCGACCATCGTCGGACAGCTCTATCCGCAAGGTGACCCGCGGCGGGATTCCGGCTTCACCCTCTACTACTACGGCATCAACCTCGGCGCCTTCTGGGCGGCGGTGCTATGCGGCCTTTTGGGTCAGACCGTCGGCTGGTGGGCAGGCTTTGGCCTGGCCGGCGTCGGCATGGCGCTGGGCTGGGTGGTCTTCGTGCTGGGCAAACCCCTGCTGCAAGGCAAGGGCGAGCCTCCGGCCGAAGCCAATCTGAGCAAGCCCATGCTGGGTCCGATCAACCGCGAATGGTCGATCTATCTGCTCAGCATCCTGGGCGTCGGCGTCGTCTGGTTCATGGTTCAGCGAAACGCCCTGGTGGGTTGGGTCCTGGGCGCCGCCACCGTCGCGTCGCTGCTGTTCATCCTCTACGTCATCGTCAAGGTTTGCGAGAACAAGGCGCAGCGTGAGCGGATGATGCTGGCCCTGGTGCTGATCTTCGGGTCGGTCGTCTTCTTCACCCTGTTCGAACAGGCAGGCACCTCGCTGAACCTGTTCGCCGACCGTAACGTCGATCTCAGCATCACCCCGCAGGCGTTCCAGCTTCTGGGCGTCACCGTCGGCACCCCGGCCCAGATCGCCGCCGCCGGTCTCAGCACGTCGGGTCCCTGGATCGACGCCACCATCACGGCGGCCCAGACCCAGTCGTTCAATGCGGGCTTCATCCTGATCTTCGCACCGATCATGGCCGCGCTCTGGTCCTTCCTGGGCAAGCGCAACCTGGACCCCAACCCCACGCTGAAGTTCGGCCTCGGTCTGCTTCAGGTCGGACTGGGCTTCATGATCGTGGTGTGGGGCGCCGGCATGGCCAACTCGGCTTTCCAGATGCCGCTGCTCCTGCTGGGTCTGCTCTATCTGTTCCACACGACCGGCGAGCTGTTCCTGTCGCCGGTGGGCCTGTCGGAAATCACAAAACTGTCCGTCGCCAAGGTGGTCAGCTTCATGATGGCCGTCTGGTTCCTGGCCAGCTCCATCGCCCAATATGTCGGCGGTTGGATCGCCGGCCTGGCGGGTACGGAGACGGTCGGCGGCCAGGTGCTGAACCCGGGCCTTGCGCTGCAGACCTCGCTTGAAGTGTTCAAGCTGCTGGGCCTGTGGGGCATGGGTATCGGCGTGGCCTTCATTGTCATCAGCCACTTCATCAAGGGCTGGTCGCACGGCGCCAATGACGGGGACAACCACCCTGGCCCTGCCCTGAACGATCGCGGTCAGGAAGACGGCAACGTCGCCCGTCCTGCGGCCTCGACGCCTAGCCACTGATCGACGCCTGATCATGGAAAAGCCCCGGCGGAGCGATCCGCCGGGGCTTTTTGCTGCGTGAAGCGCGACCTCAGAAGGTCTTGCGGACCCGCAACGAGACGAAGGTGCGCGGGTCGATAGAGCGCTCCTCGACGAAGGCCACGGTGCGCGGATTGCGGGTGGCGTAGACCGTGCGCTGCTGGGTGAAGTCGTCCCACAGGTTCAGCTGGGCGCGCAGCGACAGGGTCGGGCTGGGCTTGTATTCGACGAAGGCCTCCAGATAGTCCGCGCCGCGCCAGGCGAAGGTCTGGTCCGGATCATAGGTCGCCTGGCCCAGACGCGGCAGCCAGTTGATCCCCCACTGGGTCTTCCACGAGGTGATGTCCTGCTGGAAGCCGACATTGGCCTGGCTGGGACGCACGCCCGAGATGCGGCGGTCCTCGCCCGTGGTCGGGTCGATGACGTTGCTCTTGTTCCAGTCGTTCCGGAAGGTGAAGCGGGCGCCCGAAATCCCGACCTTGTCCAGCGGCACCACGACATTCAGCGACAGCTGATCCAGCGTCCCGTCGCCGATGTTGCCGGTCGCCGAAAGGCCGCCGGGCAGGGGCAGGCGGTCGATCACGTCGATGATGCGGTCGTGGCGATAGCCGATCGAGACCACGCCCTCGCCCCAGAAGCGGCGCTCATAGGACAGCTCGGAAATCCAGCGCTGCTCCGGCTCCAGATCGACGTTGCCGCCGAACACCGTGCCATCGCTCAGCTCAGCCGAGGCGGCGAAGTCGCCGAAGTCCAGTTGACCCAGTTCGCGCTCGAAGCGGAAACGCAGCTGATTGTCGGCCATCGGCGTCCAGGTCGCGAGCAGGCGCGGCTTGGCGAAGAAGAAGCTCTTTTCCTGGTCCGCATCGCCCGACTGGCTGATGGTGGAGGCCTCAAGGCGCACGCCGCCTTCCAGCGTCAGCTTCGGATTGATCCGCCAGGTCGCCTTGCTGAAAGCCTCGCCGCGCGTTTCCTCGACCTTGACCGAGGCGCTGGGCAGGGGAACGCCGACGCCGCCGATGGTGAAGGCCTGGTTCACATCCAGCATATTGTAGGCGATCTCGGCGCCGGCCTCGATTGTCAGGGCGGGCGAGCGTTCGTGACGTACCAGGGCGCGCAGGATGGATTCCGACGAGTCGCCGTTGGATTTGAACTGCTGCTCTGGCGCCGCCGTCCCGTTCAGCGTCTCGTTGCTGCCCGAGACGCTGTCAAAGCTCGAGAACTCGTGGATCAGACGAGTCTCTAGTGTCCAGCGCGGGTTCAGGGTGCGGGTCCAGGTCAGGCCCAACTCACCGGAATCGCCGTCTTCGGCATAGTCGCTGCGGCGCAGGGAGGTTGGCGACGAAAGCTCGGTCCAGTTCTGATAGTCGTTCAGACCATAGCGGGCGGTGCCTTCCAGCTTTCCGCCGAACAACGGGCCGGTGTAGTTGCCGCGAATACCTTGGCCGCCGCCCCAGCCGTCGTTCTCGTACCGCTCGTCGCGGATGACATCGCCGGCGGCGTTGCGACGGACCGACCGGCCGACGCCGTTGGAATCGCTGGATCCCATTCCGTCCGACAGGGTCACGCCCCAGCTGCGATCGCCCTTGTTCTGCGTGAACTGATAGGAGCCGCCATAGATGTCATGGCCGCCTTCGAACAGCATGGCGTTCCAGGTCAGGATCGACTGGCGGCTGTCGGACGTCTTCA